>DATMCM010000728.1:0-8001 GCA_035558335.1 Blastocatellia bacterium
CATAGATGATACAAACGGCGCATCGGAGATAGGCGCTGACCCGGCCGTTGGACCGAACGGCGAAGTCTACGTGGCGTGGCTGGACATTACTCATTCGACCCTTCAGATAGACCGCTCGTTCGATGGCGGCGTAACATTCGGCGCCGACAGCACGATCACTCCGATGATCATCCCCTTCGATACGGGCATTCCGTCCATCAAGGTGCGCCGCGCGCTGGTTTATCCGTCGATCGATGTTGATCGCAGCAACGGACCGCATCGTGGGCGGCTTTATTGCGCGTGGACCGATCAGGCGAACCGAACCGGCCCGTTTATAGACGGAGCCGAAACCGACATCTTCTTCGCGATCTCTGATGATGGAGGTCTGCATTGGACTGGCCCGGTTCGCATAGCCGACGATGCCGTCGGCGCGGACCAGTTCTACCAGTGGCTCTCGGTCGACCCCGTCGACGGCTCGGTTAACTTGAGCTGGTACGACACTCGTAACGATCCAGCAAAGCGAAACACTGACGTTTACTTCGCGCGGTCGACCGACGCCGGTTCGACATTCAGCGCAAACGTACGCGTGACGACGGCGTCAACCGATGAGAGTTGCCCAGCTTGCGAGGCTTGTATAGCTCAGTCGGGTTTCAATGCCTGCGCTTCCTTCTGCCGCCAGAACTGTGACGCCGAGATATTCAACCAGTACGGCGACTACGCTGGCATAGCAAGCTTTGGCGGTACATCGCATCCAATCTGGACCGACAGGCGCACAGGACAGCGGCTTAACGAAGAGGTGTTCACGGCGAGTGTGAAGGCGAAAAAGAAGTAGGCTTGATAGAACGCAATTGACGGATTGCCTCCGTGACGCCCCGTTAGGCTAGGAGTGGTGAGCGCAAAGGCGGCGGGTCACTGAGAGCCCCCCGTACAGGCTGGGTAATTCAGCCGTCACTCTCACTAATAAACAAGCCTCTTGCCGGGCACGCCCACCGACACAACAAGCATGCAACTCTTGCCCCTAGCGTGAGGCGAGAAGAATTCTGTTACATCGTCATCAAAGAAGGTCAGGCCGGTAGCTCCGCGCCCAAGCGCGTAAGCCGCCAGATAGATCTTCCCGCCGATGATCCCCGCTTCTAATTGAGCTGCGCGGTAGCCGCGATTCCCAAGGCTTGCAAACACCGCTTCTAGATCAACCATGAAGAACATCGTGGCGCTCGCGTCGCCGCCCAGGTCTTGCTCGAGCGCCAGGTATGAAGCCTTCGCACTGAAGTCGCCCGCTTTCAACATCTCGACGGCTCGTTCATCTTGCCGATAGAAATACGCTCCCGGCTCGAGCCCCTCGACTCGATTGACGATCAAGTAAAGATCGTTGATGTGGAGCAAGCTGCCAGCTTGCGTTTCCGGGAAGCCCGCAGGCTGGCAGCTTGCGCTACGGGGTTGCGAGTCTCGATCCAAACAATCGATCGGTATGCCTCTTGTGGCTCGATCGAGCATCGTCGAGAGATCCCGGAACAGAATCGGCTTGCGCGCAAACCGCCGCGTCGAGCCTCTATGTTCGATGACCGCTTCGATCGTAGCCTCGGGAAGCTGGTCATCCCGAAGAGCCGTCAACGGAATAAGTTTGCCTTCCGGGTTTGAGACCTCGCGCGCAAAAGCACCCTTCCTCCACAAGCCGACTTCGCCCGCATCCGTCAACGACGAGGCATCGTGCATCTCTCGTATCGATGCATAATCAACAGGCGCGGGCGAAACGGGAATCATTTCTAGATTGAGCTCGGGCAGATCACTGGCGGAATGCGACGCCGGGCTTGCGCCGTCAGTATGACCAAGCGCCAACATACTCAGCGGAAGCTCACTCCGGCCATCGATCCCGATGAGCCGATTCACTCCCGAGTCAACAAATCCCACCACTACTTCCGCGGGAAGCCGCTGGGCCGCCGCCATCGCAAGCGCATTTGCCAGAATCATTCCGTTGTCCCAGAAATGATACCGGTAGGCGCGGTCCCGATACTTCCACGTGCTCCGAAAGCTGATCGCTGAATACACCAGAATCACCGGCGCCGAAGCAACAGCGGGCTCGGACGCCGTCGCGCCGACCAATGCGTGGCGATGATCGCCGTCACGCAATCGCCGCAAAGAAAAGTCCCCGGGGTTGAAGTGGTACACGCCCGCCGCAAGCTGGTCGATGTCTCCGCACACGACGTAGATTTCGGTCGGATAAAGTGCCCCGGCGCAGGCCGCGGCTCGAAAATAGAAAGCGCCGCCCGGATACTTCTTCTCTCTCATCACTCCGGCTGAGTAAAGAAGAAGGCTGGCAAGCTGTTCGAGGCTTGGTTTGACTTCGCCCGACGCCTGGACTCGAGGCGAGGCGATCGCATCGAGCGCTCGGACGCCGCTGGATGAGAGCTCGACTGGAAGCGTTATCGGATGTATCGAAGGATAAATCTTGAAGGGCGAGGGCTGATTCGACCAGTCAAGATAGTGAGGCGAGGTCCTGATGCTCGAGTAAGAGTGTTTAGTCAGGTCGTGATAGCGCCACGCCAAGTCAGTCTGGCTGTTGCGAGTCATTGTTGTTGCTTGAGCTTCTCCTCCAGCCCGGCCAGCGACCCATTCAGCTTCTTATAGAGCGATTCGATTTGCGCGCGACGCGCGGACGAAGTTGGCATCGCCGGGTCGTAACTCGAGATGTACAAGTTCAGCGCGCGACGCTCGTCTCCGGTCTCCTCCATGGCAACCGCGAGGTGCCAGGTTGCCAACCTGCTCTCCAGGCTTGGAGGATAGTTCTCAACCGATTTCAAAAGGTTCGCGACCGCGCCTCGCGAGTCCCGCTTCTTGAACTGCGCCCAGCCCAGCGCATCATAGGCTCGGCCGAGAAACACCAGCCGGCGTCCTTCGCGATTCAAAAGCGGTGCGTCGCGCATCGAGCCCGCAGGCTCGGTCGCAGCCTCAGCCATCGCAACCGCTCGCTGGCCGAGTTGGATCGCGGCGTCGAGCGCGATGCCGCTGTCGGTCAGCTTGCGAGCAACCCAGACCATTCGGAATGCTTGCCGCCCGTCGTCGAGCGTCGTGAAACTGGTGATCGCTCGCATCAACTCAGGCATTCCGGGCAATCCGGCATCCCTGCCCGCCGACAGCTCGCCGCCGGCAGAAGGCTCGCCGCTGACTCTGCGCGGCCTCGAATTACCCTCGTCGTCCTCGCCCGACGTCTGTTGCCCACCCGCTTTCGGCTTTCCCGGCTTGCCGCGGGCTGGGGCTGCCTTGGCCTGAGCAGGCCTTTGCGCAGCGGCCGCCTTCTTCGAATAGTAGTCAATCCTGGCTAGAGCTTCCGCCAGACGGTACTGTAGCGATGTTGTGGGCTGATCGTTAAAGAACATCGCCGCCTGCCTCTCGCGCTCAACAAGCAAGTCGAGCCGAGGTGAACGCGCTTTGATTGCGCCTCCGAGCAAAGTCTCAAACTCAGCGTCTTCATTTATTCTGAAGGATCGGTTCATCACCTCGATTGCCTGATCGTAACCGTCCAGCGCCATGAACGTCTTTGCCAACTCGAAGTTTAGCGTCGCGAAGCTTGCCTGATTCTGCGCGCCAAGCAACCCGGTCAGCGCGTCCCCGTGTCTGCTTTCGAGCAGATCGACATCCGCTTTGGTGATCAGCGCCCAGGCGTAGCGAGGCTCGATGCGAATCGCTTTTTCGATGAGCTCGCGCGCGATCGCGGTCTTCTTCCGAGTCGTGTAGAAGAATGCAAGTTGGGTCAGGAACCGGTAGTCGGCGGGAGCAAGCTGCGTCGCACGTTTGATCTCACGGTCAGCCTCCTCGTCCCTGCCGGAGGCAAGCAGAGCGATCGCGAGGCCTCCGTGCGCGTCTGCATCGTCGGCTCTGAGCGCGAGTTGCTTGCGATAAAACCCAATCGCGCGTTCGTAGTCTCCTCCGGCGCGAGCGAGGTGGCCGAGGTTTAGATTGGCGTACTCATCCTTCGCGTCAAGCTCGAGCGCCTTCTGGAATTCAGCCGCCGCGTCGTCCAGCCGCAGGCTTATCAAGTAAGCGGTGCCCAGACTGTTGTGCGCACGATGATCATCGGGCGCGTGCTGAACGGCTCGTTCGAGAACGCGGACAGCTTCAAACGGCGCTTCGATTTGAACGTAAAAGAAGCCGATCTCGACCAGCCGGTTCGGCTGATCTTGAAACCGGGTTTCGAACGTTCGCATCAACTCGGCCGCCTCGGCGCGGTACCCGAACGCGTTCATCGCAACCGGCAGCGGGAAGATATACTGGCTGAACACGCGGTCGGTTACGATCGCCGGCGTTAGACGGAACACCGATTTGAACGCAAGCGCCGCTTGCTGAGGGTTCGCTTCCCTGAGCGCTTGCTCACCCTTGAGGGCGTACTCGCGCATCAGCAACTGGCGAGCTTCTGGTTCGAGATCGGAGGCGCGATAAGAAGTGAGAAACTTCTCGAGCAGCGTTATGCGCTCATCTTCCGTTTCCGCCGAGCGCGCACGATCAAGCGCTTCGCGCGGAGTGATCGATCTGTCCGAAGTTTCGGCTGGTGTAGAGGTCCTTCTGGGCGGCGTTTTCTTCTGTTTCGAGGATTGAGTCTGTAGCGCCCAATCGCCGGCTCGCGTAACCATGGACTGGCCGCTAAGCGTCAGAAGCGCCAACAAGACGAAAACCTTTGTCGTCGTGTGTCCCGATCTATCAACGCGGTTTCCGGGAGCGCAGCCGTCCCGGCGGTTCTTGCGAACTTCCATGCTGAGCTTCTTCATAGGCGACGATCAGTGGGCGACCGCCCCTTTTCCCCTCTCTGCTATTGCTTCGACCAACACGCGGCCGACTCGATTGGACGGCTGCTCGACTCCAAGCAGCGTCGCAAGCGTGGGCGCGATGTCGGACGGACTACACTCGACGTCGTAGCGCCCGGCGCGTACTCCGGCCCCAAAGAAAATCACCGGAACGTGAGTGTCGTAGTTGTAAGCCGTGCCGTGCGTGGTTGGCAGTCCGCCCTCCATAAAGAACGCAAACGGCTTCGTTATCAGCCAAACATCTCCGCATCGCTGACGGTTGAACCCATTCACGACCCGACGCGAGGTTTGGGTGTTGGGCATGCGCCCCTCGACGATCTGAGTTCGGGTGAAGAAGTTCACCACGCCTCGCGTGCCGAGGGCGGCTTCACCAGCGATGCGTTCGGCCTCAGCCGGATCAGCCTTGCGGGCGGCGATCAGCTTTTGATCAAGGTACAACTGATCATTTACAAAGTTCTGGACCCATTTGCCCTCGCCGAAACGGGCTGTCAGAGCCTGATTCGCGGCGTCGATGACAGCTGGAGCCAGCAATCGCTCGGCATCGTATCCCAGCGCTTTGGCGTACTCGGGGACTGGCGCGACACCGTGGTCTCCGGTGACCGCGATGATCGTATTCGCCAGGCCTACTCGCTTGTCTATGAAATCCAGCAGGTCGGCGACCGTTCGGTCCAGTCGAACGTAAGTATCGAGTGTTTCCTGACTGTCGGGCCCGTAGTAGTGGCCGACGAGATCCGGACTGGAAAAACTTATCGAAAGGAGATCGGTAAAGGAGTCGGCGCCTAGTTGCTCGGCTTCAAGCGCGGCTTTGCCGAACGACTCGAGATACTCGGAAGCGAACGGCGACAGTACGAATGCGTTGTAGAACTTTGCACCCGGCTTGTCTTCTCCGCCATTCACTACGTGCGGAAACGATCTGCCGAGGACCGAAGTTTGAATAGGCAGGTTGTCTGCTTGAGCTCGCGCATAGGCTTCACCGGGCAGCAATCGTTCCCACTTCGCTCCGAAGTACTTGTCTGGTCGGGTTGTCTTATTGAATCGTCGAACCCATTCCGGGAGTTCTTTTGAGTAGTAGTCACTTGTGACGAACTCGCCGGTTGGTTCGTTGAACCAGAACGCGCCGTTTGGCCGTTGTCCGCCGGGAAGCACCGCCGATCGATCTTTGAACGACACGGCGATCACCTTTGAACGAAGGTTTGTAGCTAGCCGCATCTGGTCGCCAATCGTCGTTCCGATCAGCGCTCGCGGGCTTGCGACTCCGCCGGCGCCTTCAGGGCCGTTGCCGGTGACCAGCTTCGCCTGGTCGTCGGCAACCATCACTCGGTACTTACCCGATTCACGATCGAACCAGAAGTTGCCCACGATTCCATTCTGAGCCGGTACTGATCCGGTGAAAATCGCCGCGTGTCCACAAGCGGTAAAGGTCGGGACGTAGCCGAAATTCGCGTTGGTGAAGACCGCTCCGTCATTGATCAGACGCCGGAAGCCGCCGGGACCGAAAAGGTCAACGAAGCGTTCGAGGTAGTCATAACGGAACTGATCGACGACGATCACGACCACAAGCTTTGGCGCAGCCACTGCCGCCGGCGAGCTCCGGCGCGCCGGGCGCTGATTCTGGGCGAACCCTGCCGGCGAAATAAAGCTACAGAGCAAAAACAAGACAACTGCGGTGCCTTGAAGTGAACGCAGCCGTTTGTTGGTTGTCTTCATTAGCCTCGTGGGGTCCTTTGGAGAACAAACACCGTAAACGAGCCGCGAGCGCAATGTCAACCTGAGCGTCGGCAGCGGAATCGGCCAAATCGGCTGGTTTTGTTTGATTGGCGAATGTGATATACAGGACCCGCACGACATACGTAATGGGGCACAGCTGGATGGCAGCCATAAGACGAGCGATAGCTAACCAGCCGCTGAACGGGCGTGGCCTCGTCAGAAGGCCGTTAATGCTGGCGCTCGGCGCCATTACCGTCGTATTGCTGCTGGGCGGAATTGCCTCGTGCTCCCTCACTCGGCGCGGATCCGACACCGAGCGGGGCACAAGCGCCCTGGTCGAAGCGTTCAGCCGCCGCAGACTTATCGAAGCACGGCTTTCGGGGGGCTTCAAGGCTGGCCACTTAAATCCTGACGCCTCCGATCGCGGCGGAATTGACGACGACCGTCTGGACACGGGACGAGAGTTGGTGACGAAAGCCGCCGCGACCGGGGATCCTCAAGCCCAGCTTGCATACGGCCGTGTGTTGTTACTGGAAGGAAAACAAGCTCCGGCGCTCCGGCGCATCCGGTCTGCAGTAAAAAGCTTGCCGAACAGCGCTGAGGCGCACAACGACCTCGGTGTTTCCTTGTTTGTGGAAGGAAAGCTTGAGGAGGCTCTTGACGAGTTCGAAGCCGCGCTGGAACGCCTACCTGATATGCCTGAGGCCTCCTTTAATCGCGCGCTGTGTTATCAGCGCCTGCTTCTCAACGATGCTGCCACCGATACGCTTGAGCACCTTGTCCACATTGAGCGCGACCCTGGATGGCTGAAAGAGATCGACCAAAGGCTTCAGGACGTATCCAGGCCCCCTGAGACCCAGAGATCTTCCAGCCAGGCCATTGCCGCCTTCGAGGCGGCAGTGTCTGATGGCCGGATTGACGAAGCCCGACGGCTCGCCGATATCGAATCTGAAGAGCTCGGAAAACATGCGCTGTGGGACCTTAGCATTCGACAACTACAGGCAGGCGCGAATGGTAATCAGGAGGAGGCTGCGCGGGCTCTCGTCGAGATCGAGCTGATTGGCGGCGTCTTGATTGAAACCAGAGCCGATTCAATGATCGCTGACTTCGCAAAGTATCTGCGTAGTCTGCCGCGCTCCGAGTGTCAGGCTGAACTGGAGCTGATCAGGGACTATGTGGAGGCGTTAAAACCGTTCAAGTTGGATGATGATGCCAGGGTCACGTTTGAGCGGCTGGAGAGGATGTTTCGAGATCGGGCCAATTACGCTTTCCAAGCGATCTCGGCCTTTGAGGCCGCCGAGTGCTACTACGTCGCCAAGCGATTCCGGGACAGCATCGACAAACTCACCGAAACGCTTTCGCTCATTGGTGACCGCGAATGGTCCCGTGAGCGGGCCAAGATACTAAATCTGCTTGCCTACCAATTTTCACGACTCGGTCGAGACTCGCTCGCCATCAACTATTCTGAGGAAGCCATATCCCTCTGCGACAAGTCGCCTCAGCTTGAGGCGAAGCTTTT
>DATMCM010000729.1:0-11701 GCA_035558335.1 Blastocatellia bacterium
ACATCTTTAGTCTTGGAGTGATGCTATACGAAATGATTACTGGATCGGCTCCGTTCGAGGGCGAATCGATAGCCGATATATTGGCGGCGATCCTTTTCAACGAGCCGATCCCGATTCCACACGACTCGTGTGACTTTCCGAGAGATCTTCAACGTGTCGTCAGCAAGGCTTTACGAAAAGAGCGCAACGAGCGGTATCAAGAAATGGATGACTTGCTCGCTGACTTGAGGGACCTGCGAGAAGAATTGCAGATTCAATCAAAGCTGGATCGCTCTGACAGCAACTCATCCAGGAGATGGACGGATCAGAAGACGCTCACGCTTACTGGAGGAATACAAACCGCAGTATCAGGATGCCTGAATGATGGTTTCCCTCGCTTTATTTGGAGCGCGGCTCATCCCGGGTTACTGATCAAGCGTCACAAGCTCGCGGCGCTCTGCGCGCTCGCTCTGGTGGCTATTGCAACTCTAACGGCTGCCTTCTATTTCAATCGCGAGCCCGTGTTGACCGAGCAAGACACGATTCTACTTGCCGATTTCGATAACACCACGGGAGATTCAATTTTCGACGGAACGCTCAAACAAGGGCTCGCAGTGCAACTCGGGCAGTCGCCGTTTCTACATCTCTTCCCGGACGTTCGAGTGAGGCAGACCTTGCGGCTCATGGGCCGTTCGCCCGACGAGCGGGTGACTGCGGAAATCGGGAGCGAGATATGCGAGCGGCAAGGGCTTAAGGCGGTTATCGCCGGAGGCATCGCACCGCTCGGGAGCCATTACGTCGTAAGTCTGGAAGCGGTCAACGGCAGAAATGGGGAGGTGTTGGCGCGCGAGCAAACTGAAGCTGAGAGCAAGGAGCAGGTGCTGAAAGCGCTTTCCCAGGCGGCGAGCCGTATGCGAGAGAAACTGGGCGAATCTCTGGGGTCGATTCAGAGATTTGATGCTCCGTTAGAAGTCACAACGTCGTCCCTCGAAGCGCTCAAAGCTTTCTCTCTCGGCGTGGAGCAAACACAGAGCGGGAAGTTTCTGGAAGCCATCGCGTTCTACAAACACGCGGTCGAGCTTGATCCGAGATTTGGCTACGCATACGGGACACTAGGTGTGAATTACTACAACACCAAACAGCCAAGACTGGCGGCCGAATACGCAGAAAAGGCTTTCGCCTTGCGGGATCGTATGAGCGAGCTCGAAAAGCTGCGCATCACTTCTTTTTACTATGCCTTCGTCACAGGGGAAGTGGACAAGGGGATTGAAACGGTTCAACTGTACACGCGAACCTATCCGCGCGATGAACGGGGCCCGCTCAACCTTTCGGATCGATACGGGATGATCGGACAATTCGAAAAGGCCGTTGAGGAAGGAAAACGGGCGCTACAGCTCAATCCAAACAACGCCGTCGCGTATTGGAACCTCGCAGATTCGCTTACTCATCTCAGCCGCTTCTCGGAAGCCAAGGAGACTTGTGAACAGGCGATTCAGCAGAAGCTTGACACAATAGCCCTTCACTACTTCTTGTATCAGATCGCCTTCGCGGAAGACGACGCGGCGGCGATGCAGCAACATCTCGATTGGGTGAATGGGCGACTTGATGAGTATATGGCGCTCGACTGGCAGAGTGGCGCGGCGGCTTTTGCAGGACAATGGCGGCGAGCGCAAGACTTCTCTCGCCGCTCGATCGACCTGGCTGCACGAAGCGATGCGAAAGAGGTGGCCGCGCGATACGCCGCTGAGGCAGCGCTTCGCGCCGCGGTACTGGGTAAGAGCAATCAAGCGAAGATGGCTGTAGCGCAATCGCTGGCGCTCGAGCGCAATCAAACATCACTGGCCCGCCTGACCTTGGCGCTTGCGCTATGCGGAGAGACGTCCCAGACCCAATCGCTTATTGAAGAACTCATTAAGCGTTATCCCAAAAACACCCTCATCAACAGGCTCTGGCTGCCGACAATAAGAGCTGCATTAGAATTGCAGCGCGATAACCCAACGCAAGCGATTCAGTTGCTCGAATCAACAAGACGCTACGAGCCTGCCGCCGAATTCTGGCCGCAGTACGTGCGAGGGCTAGCTTATTTGAAGTTGAAATTGGCCAACGAGGCCAGCGCCGAGTTTAACAGGATTCTCGACCATCGCGGCGAGGCAACGTTATCCGTACTGTACCCGCTTGCCCGATTGGGGCTCGCTGGTGCGATTGATCTCGCGGGTAATAAAGAAGCGAGCCGCAAAGAGTATCAACGCTTCTCCGATATGTGGAAATACGCTGACGCTGACCTCCCCATCCTGATCAAGGCTAAGCAGAGTTTCGCATCGATCAAATAGCAACAGATTGCCTGGATCTGAGCATTTGTAGCTAGCTGGCTGGGCCGGTGCTCTCGTGCTAAGATAACCTCATCGTGCGAGATAAGATTCAGCTGAGCATCATCGCTCCAGAAGGCAAAGTCTTCGAGGCCGACGTAGACCGGGTTGAAGTGCCGGGACTCGACGGGGAGTTAGGCATCCTGCCGGGGCACACCGAGATGGTTTCGCTTCTAAAACCAGCGGGCCTGTTGACTTACCACGTTGGCGCAAGCGCCGGAGAGATTTCAGTAGACGGCGGATTCGTCGAAGTCGGACCCGACCGCGTCGTCGTACTGGCTAATAAGGCCGAGCCTTCAAACCTAACGGCGAGCTAAACATAACCGCGATCAATAATCCGGATCTGACTGCGAACTGGTCCTATTTGCTTCAAGCAAAATTTGCAAGAGACCAGGCTCAACTCTCCCGATAAAGCACCAGCAACACACCTATCAGAACAAAACACACCGGCCAGATCCAGGACTGAACCCTGTTTTTAGTTGACGGCAGCCGCAACTCAATCCAGCGCGCCCAGCCCGCGGTCACGGCCAACAACGCGAGCGGCACATGTGTAAGCTCCGCCAGAAGTTCCTCCTGCACGTTTCCGAGCGAGTGTGAATGAGTGAGCATCAGCGCGCCGCCGACCGAAGTCAATAGCGGGAAAACAAGCGATGCCCGCGCAGAGACTATTCGTCCCGTGCGCACTGCCCATTCGAAGACGCCAAAGGCGACTGTCAGTAACACGAACGCGCGGTGCTGCAAAACCTCAGAGTCAGAGAAGCTGGAGATGAAACCATTCGGGCCCAGCGGCCAGTTCTCCGGATCAGCCCGCAGAAAAACAAACGCCGCAAGCGCCACGAACACAAGCGGCCAATGACGCGCCCACGATGCACGACCTGATTGCGACATAAGGGCTAGCAGGCCGATCACGATAACAATTAGTCCCGACCAATGATGGTTGTACTCGGACCAGGCGATGTCGCCCGGAGTGTTCGGGTGAGTAGCCACGCCGCCGGGCACGAAAGACTGTGGGGGAGGCGCTCCCGACTCGGCGGCCTTTCGGATCGTCTGCAATGTTGGTTCGGACAACTCCTCGGTTCCGGGGCTGTTAAGCCGTGGCCACCTTGGGGACATTCGCTCGGCGATCGCTTGCGCGCTGACTCGATCGACGGTGAGGTCCACCGCGGGCGGTGTCGAGGTCAGTGACGCGGCCGCAAGAATCACGGTGAAGCCAATTCCGATCTCAGCCTCACCGAAGCGGCGCAGATGAAGAATCGGCGCTGAAGCATCTGCCCGCAAACTTCGCACGATGTAAAAATTCATCCCGCCCAGAGCCAACAACAACCCGAACAGCGCGACTTTAGACAGAACCATCACGCCGTACGCGGTGCCGTAAACCGCCTCGAGCGAGTCGATGTAGAACACGGACAGCGCAATGCCGGCCCCGGCAAGCACCCCGACGCTGATCATCGCAACTTTGGAAAAGCGACTTGCGACTGCTTGCCGCGCGCGATCACTCGAACAACGGACCAAGGCGATGAGCAAGTAAGGGAGTCCGCCTATCCACGAAGCAGTGGCTGCTTGATGTAACGCTCCTGCGGCGGCGATCGGAATGCGATGTTCGACTCGCGACACCGCGTGACTGGTGATTACTGAGGCGCCGAGGACGACCACTGCGAGCAGGAGAAGCCACGGCGTTGCGGGACGGATGGGCGCCCGGATAAGCAACGCGATGCCAACGGCGGCTAGGATCGTTGCGACGCCGGCTACGAAGAAGTTCGCGCCGATTACTTCAACGGGCGAAAGGTCAGCGGTGCTGATCAGCATTGCCGAGTTGAGCAGCACATATGACAACTGATTCACAGCAAGTATCGCCGCTGACCAGGTGATCAATCGGCGTGTGGACCGAGTCAGAGCACTCGCGCTGTCAAGATCGATCGAATCGATGGGAGCAACGACGATAACGGCGAAGACGATTCCGCCGAGAGCGATCGACTGCGAGGCTAGCGCGATCGCGCGAAGCAGAACTGAGAGGAAGCCGAAGAGGTCAACCAGCTGAATCACGACCAGGTCCTCAGGAGACTTTGAAGGGAACGTCGCCACGAGTGATGTGGCCGTCGGTTGCGAGCACCTGCCATCGGATTCGGTAAGCGCCCGTTTTCAGATCGTTCGCGTGAGCAGATACAGTATCAGGTGCAATAGCGTCGTCGATTTTAAGAGGGACCAGTTTGCCCTCGGGAAGCATAAGAGAAAGCCGCGATCGGCTGTGGTCGATCCGCGAATTGAAGCGCAGCTTTACGACGACATCAGGCCCTGGAACCGTGGAATCGATCGCGGGAGTGGATTCGACAAGAATCGCATGCGCGTCGATGATCCGGCTCGAGTTGAAGAAGAATACCAGGATGATTGTGATCGCGGCAGTGAAAAGAAAGTGAATGCTGCGAGCCATTATATATTAATCCCCCATTTGTCAGTCGAACGATGGTAATACTCTCATAAAACCAGCAGGCGTGGAAAACGGCGTCGAGCAGGACTTGCTTGTTGTGCTCCGAGACTGCGACCCGGAAGCAGCTCTTACCTACCATTGAGGCCCCTTTAGCGTCCGCCACTCCGATCAAGAGTTGTGACCTTCAACCGGATTCATCTCGCTTGAAAAAACCCGCTCGCCCGCATATTCTGGCGGTCTGCCATTTTAGGACTGGAAAGAAGGTTTCAACTATGGCCGATTTCGATTTGCGAGATCAAGGAATCACGGTCGCAGACATTCGCAGAAATCTCCCGCCGGCAAACTTGTATGAGGAAGCGATTCGCTTCGATCCGCAGACGCGTATCGCCGCGAGCGGGTCGCTTGTGGCTTATTCGGGAAGCAAGACGGGCCGATCGCCCAAAGACAAGCGAGTCGTGCGTCGTGCCGAATCGGAGGCCGACATCTGGTGGGGCTCGGTGAACATCGAGCTCGAACCGACCGGATTCGAGATCAACCGAGAGCGGGCTAAAGACTATCTCAATACTCGAGACTATCTCTATTGCGTGGATGGTTTTGCGGGCTGGGACCCTGAGCACCAGATCAAAGTGCGCGTGATTTGCGCGAGGCCTTATCACGCCCTGTTTATGCATACGATGCTTATCCGGCCGACGCGCGAGCAGCTGGCTGGGTTTGGCAAACCTCACTATGTAATTTACAATGCTGGCCAGTTTCCAGCCAATCGCCTGACGACCGGGATGACGTCGAACACGAGCATCGACCTCGACTTCGATAACGGCGAGGTCGTGATTTTGGGTTCGCAGTATGCCGGTGAAATGAAGAAGGGCGTTTTCACCGTTATGAATTATCTAATGCCGAAGATGGGCGTGCTTTCGATGCACTGTTCGGCTACGGCAGATCCTCAGACAGAGCGATCATCGATCCTGTTTGGACTTTCGGGCACAGGCAAGACCACTTTGTCTGCTGATCCCAAACGGCTATTAGTCGGTGATGACGAACACTGCTGGACAGACAGAGGGGTTTTCAACATTGAGGGGGGTTGCTACGCTAAGACCATCGATCTTACAGCGGAATCGGAGCCTGACATTTACAATGCGCTACGTTTCGGCTCGGTTCTCGAGAATGTCGTGCTGAGGGACGATCGCACGGTGGACTTCAAGGATGCGAGCATCACCGAAAACACCCGCGGAGCTTATCCGATCGAGTACATTAAGAACGCCAAGATTCCGTGTGTCGCGGGCCACCCGACCGACATCATCTTCCTTACCTGCGATGCGTTCGGAGTGTTGCCGCCGGTTAGCAAGCTGACCCCCGAGCAAGCGATGTATCACTTCATCAGTGGGTACACGGCAAAAGTCGCGGGCACCGAAGTTGGAGTAACCGAACCAACGGCAACGTTCTCTCCGTGTTTTGGCGGTCCCTTTATGGTTTGGCATCCTACGAAGTACGCCGAGCTGTTGGCTGCAAAGATGAAACAACATGCTGCGAATGTTTGGCTGGTGAACACCGGGTGGAGTGGCGGTTCATACGGCACCGGCTCGCGAATGAAGCTTCGCTTCACGCGCGCGATAATCGATGCGATCCATAGCGGGGTCTTGGCCGCCTCAGCAACGCAGCCCGATCCTTTCTTCGGCATCAACGTGGTGACCGAGTGCCCGGAAGTGCCGAACGAAATCCTGATACCCAGAAACACCTGGGCTGAGAAGTCAGCCTACGACGAGGCCGCGCGAAAGCTCGTGAAGCTGTTCAACGACAATTTCCGGCAGTATGAAGCCGCTGCGGCTCAGAAGTTGAAAGAAGCAGCGCCGAGAGCTTGATCGATCAGAATTGGTCTTGTTGAGGCGGGCCCCTGGAAACTCGCATCGGGCCAGGCGGCCCGGTCGTGTCTTGGCATTAACAGGAGCCGCGAATGGCTGTTCACCCTCTAGCAGGCAAGCCGGCGCCAGCTAACATGCTGATCGACCCGGCTAAACTCGAGCGGGACTACTACGAATGTAAACCTGATTCGAGCGATCCGCGCCAACTTGTGAGTTTCGGCACGAGCGGGCACCGAGGCACAGCAAGCAACGGGAGCTTTAATGAAGCTCACGTACTTGCCATAACCCAAGCGATCTGTGACTATCGGCGTCTCAAGAAGATTCATGGACCGCTCTTACTGGGCAAAGACACTCACGTCCTGTCGCGTCCAGCCGAGCACACCGCGTTGGAAGTCCTTGCGGCGAATGGAGTCCAGGCGATCATCCAGCGTAATGACGGCGTAACGCCCACGCCGGTCATCTCCCGCGCCATCCTCGTTCACAATCGAGCGGACAAAGAGAACGTCGCTGACGGCATAGTCGTTACACCTTCGCACAATCCGCCGGAGGACGGAGGATTCAAGTACAACCCTCCGAACGGCGGACCGGCTGATACTGACGTAACAACCTGGATCCAGGATCGCGCAAACAGCGTCCTTCGGGCGGGCAATCGCGACGTGAAACGAGTGGAATTCGCTGCCGCGCTTCGAGCCGGCAATACATATCAGGAAGATTTCGCTCTGCCTTACGTTAAAGACCTGAGCAATGTGGTTGATATGGATGCGATACGCGAAGCCGGACTCCGGCTCGGAGTTGATCCACTGGGCGGGGCCTCGGTGCACTACTGGGAGCCGATTGCAGACATTTACAAATTAAACATAACGGTTGTCAACCCGAGGGTCGATCCGACATTCAGTTTCATGACATTGGACCATGATGGCAGGATTCGAATGGACTGCTCGAGCCCGTATGCGATGGCAAGCCTTGTGAATCTCAAAGACCAATTCCAGGTCGCTTTCGGAAACGATCCGGATGCTGACCGCCATGGCATCATCACACCAGACGGACTCATGAACCCGAACCATTACTTGGCAGTCGCAATCCGCTTCCTACTAACGCATCGCGGAGACTGGTCGGCGGCATCGGTAGGTAAGACGCTTGTGAGCAGCAGCATGATCGATCGAGTTGTACAGGGCCTCGGACGGCAACTGGTCGAGGTGCCGGTGGGCTTCAAGTGGTTCGTGTCCGGGCTGCTTGAGGGCTCGCTTTGCTTTGGCGGCGAAGAGAGCGCCGGCGCGAGCTTCTTAAGGAAGGATGGCACTACCTGGACTACGGACAAGGACGGCTTGATTATGGATCTGCTCGCCGCCGAGATTCTGGCGCGGACCGGCAAAGACCCAGGTGAGCACTACAAAGGGCTCACCGGCGAATTCGGAAATCCGCATTACACGAGGATTGACGCGCCGGCGACGCCGGAGCAAAAAGCACGATTGAAAGAGCTGAGCTCTGAATCGGTCAAGGCATCCGAACTGGCAGGTGAGCCTATCGTTGCGAAGCTTACCAGCGCGCCGGGCAACGGAGAGCCGATAGGCGGATTGAAGGTAGTTACAAGGAGCGGCTGGTTCGCGGCACGGCCTTCGGGCACCGAGAACATCTACAAGATCTATGCGGAGAGCTTTGCCAGTCAACAGCACCTCGACTCGATTGTTGACGAGGCGCAGCGGATCGTGGCCGACGCACTGGGAACACACATCTGAAGCTTGGAGGTCCAATTGATGATTAAGCTGGTTCTGATTCGTCACGGGCAGAGCACCTGGAATCAGGAGAATCGCTTCACTGGGTGGACCGATGTCGATCTGACCGAGCAAGGGGGGTCAGAAGCCAGACAAGCAGGCTTGCTGCTCAAAGAGGCAAGCTTGTCATTTGATCTCGCTTACACGTCTGTATTGAAGCGCGCTATCAGGACTCTCTGGATCGTACTTGATGAGCTCGATCTGATGTGGATTCCGGTCGAGATTTCATGGCGCCTCAACGAGCGTCACTACGGCGCACTCCAAGGACTGAACAAGGCCGAGACAGCCAAAAAATTCGGCGAGGAACAAGTGAAAGTTTGGCGCAGGAGCTATGACACTCCACCGCCGCCTCTTGAGAAGACTGACCCGCGACATCCCGGTCTCGATCCCCGTTATCGGCGCCTGAGTGACTCCGAGATCCCGTTGACTGAAAGCTTGAAGGACACCGTCGCTCGTTTTCTCCCTTATTGGAAAGAGGCAATCGTTCCGACCATTCAGTCGGGGCAGCGAGTATTGATCGCGGCGCACGGAAACAGCTTGCGCGCGCTGGTGAAGCACCTTGACGAGGTCTCGGAGGAAGAAATAGTCGGACTGAACATTCCGACTGGAGTGCCGTTGGTTTATGAGCTTGATGAGAAACTACGGCCAATCAAACATTACTTTCTAGGCGACCCGGCAGCGATCGCCCGCGCCATGGAAGAAGTAGCAAGGCAGGGTAAGGCTAAATAAGAAGAAGCCGAGTTACGCAAAGCCATTTCCGTAACCCGGTGCGATCTCAATTGCGGAGCCGTGGATTGCTATACAGTCGCGGCCATTTGTTTTGCTTTCTCTCGAGCCTCCTCGATCGTGCCCACGTTGTAAAAGGCCTGTTCCGTCATGTCATCGTGCTTGCCCTCCACGATTTCCCGGAAACCGCGAATCGTGTCTTCAAGCTTAACGTACTTGCCTTCCAGGCCAGTGAACTGAGTTGCGACAAAAAACGGCTGCGACAAGAAACGTTGGATCTTGCGCGCGCGCGCGACAATAACCTTATCGTCTTCCGATAGCTCGTCGTAACCCAGAATCGCGATTATGTCCTGGAGCGACTTGTATCGCTGCAAGATCTCCTTCACCGCTTGCGCCGTGTTGTAGTGGTCGTGACCAATGATCAACGGATCGAGCAGGCGTGACGAAGAAGCCAGAGGATCGACCGCAGGAAAGATGCCAATCTCAACGATTTGCCGCGAGAGCGCGGTAACTGCGTCGAGGTGCGCGAAGGTGGTAGCTGGCGCGGGATCGGTGTAGTCGTCTGCGGGAATGTAAACGGCTTGAATCGACGTGATCGACCCTGTTTTGGTTGAAGTAATTCGCTCTTGAAGTTCTCCCATTTCGGTTGCAAGCGTTGGTTGATAGCCCACCGCGGAAGGCATACGGCCGAGAAGCGCGGAGACTTCTGAGCCCGCCTGGGTGAACCGGAAAATGTTGTCGATAAAAAGCAGTACGTCGAGTCCTTTGTCGCGGAAGTACTCGGCGACGGTCAGGCCCGAAAGCGCGATCCGAAGACGTGCTCCTGGCGGTTCTGTCATCTGTCCGTAGATCAACGCCACCTTCGAATTCGAGATCGCGGTTTTGTCCACCTTCGACATGTCGAATTCGCCGGTCTTCTCCATGTTCTCGTAGAAGGACGCGCCGTAGTCCATGACCTTAGACTCAACCATCTCGCGCACCAGGTCATTACCTTCACGAGTTCTTTCTCCCACTCCCGCGAACACGGAGAAGCCGGAGTGTTTAAGCGCGATGTTGTTGATCAGCTCCATGATCAGCACGGTCTTACCCACGCCGGCGCCACCGAATAGGCCGATCTTGCCGCCTCGCAGAAAGGGCAGCAGCAGGTCGATCACTTTGATTCCGGTCTCGAACATTTGAAGCTCGGTAGACTGCTCCTCGAGCGTTGGCGCGTGGCGATGGATCGGGTTGCGGCTTTCGGCCTTGACTTCGCCGAGGCCGTCGACGGGCTCCCCTATCACGTTCAATACTCGGCCAAGCGTTGTTTCGCCGACTGGCATGGTTATCTGGCTGCCGGTATCGATCGCTTTCATCCCACGAACGATACCTTCGGTGGGTTGCATAGACACCGCGCGAACGCGGCGGTTGCCAAGATGCTGGGCTACTTCGCAAATAATGTCGATTGGTTGCGGTACTTCAAAGCCGTCCGACGTAATGCGCAGCGCGTTGTAGACTGGCGGTAGATAATTTCCATCGAATGCTACGTCGATGACGGGACCGATTACTTGAATGACGCGTCCAACCTTGACGCCGTTGGAATCAGACATAGTCCTATCTATCCTTTCGGTAACAGAAATCAGAAACTGCGATCGGTATCCTTCAGCTTCACCCGCCTGTACTCTCGAGACGAGCGCACCGAGTCTCGAACTGCAAGCTATCATTGCTCCACGGGATCCGCCTGTGAACGCCGACATATTTACTCACACGGCCGCATGATATTTCAATCGCGAATTGGGCAAATCTTGGGGAGATGAAGCGCTTTGAAACACAAAGCACCTGGTTCACATAGGGTTTTTGAAGGGACGGTCTTACGAAAGTGGAGGGAAGAATCGTTAGCCGCCTGGAAGGGTGTCCGACGGTTTAAGTGGCGCTGACAGCCACTAATTCACATAACCTTGTCAGAATCGCAGTAAAACCGACGCAACATCTCCTCGACGTGTTTCTTGCCAATGGCCTCAAATATCGCGCTTGGAGGGACATCCAACCCCTCGGCGAGTTTGAGTGCGCTTTCGACGTTGAGAGTGCTTACCACTGACGAGAGAATCTTGGACAAGAGCCCTTGGTCAAAGCCTGTTTCCCTACAGAAATCCACTTGTCTCATTTGTCTTGCCTTAAGGTGCGAATTGACCAGTTCTGCTAGCGGGGTGGCGTGGCCGCCCATTGTCGCTCCCCTGGAGTTCGAGATGGTGGCACGCCTTTTTGATTGTTCGAATACTGGCTTGGACATTTCCGGTTCCTAGGGCCCCTCAGATTCACACCGCATAGCGCGGTAGACGCCAATTCTTTGACGGCCGTCCGTCAAAACGTTAGAAACACCTATTACCTCAGGGTACTAGGCCTCAATCGAATGGCTACGCGCACTCTGCGACGGCTCGCGACTTCAGCCCGTCTATTGTGATGAAAGGTCAAACGTCTGGCTGTTTCCAGCAACCGTAATCAGGATAGACGCTCCCGGGAAGGTTACTCGACCCGGCGGTGGAATCGGTTTGAAGCGTTCCGGCGTGCGTCGGTTGGTCGACATAAACTATTGACTTCACT
>DATMCM010000730.1:0-7453 GCA_035558335.1 Blastocatellia bacterium
GCTCGGACATCTACGGCGTGCTGCACCTGTATTCGGGAGGAGTGCGCGCGAAGAGCATCGACTTCTTCAACAAAGTCGTCCGGCCCTTTGTCCCGCGAATGCGTTACCTTGTCACCGAGTTCAATATTCGATTGAGCCTCAAAGACAATCCTCACCTGACCAATCAGTATGCGATGGAATTCGCGCGCAAGCTGGCAGACGTGATGAGCCGTCCTGAGATCGAGGCTATGTACACGCATTCCGTCCCCGAGCACTCAGTCCTCTACTGGTCGAACGGCAGGAAGTACGCGACGGTGGTGGGAGGCCACGACGACAAGCTTACAGGAGATGCAATGTCGCGAGGCTGGCATCTGACGCCGACTGGAAGAGTGTACGAGCTTTACTCTCGGCTCGCTTGGAATGGCGAGTTGATCGCTTATCGAGGCGGCGACAAACAGAGCTACTGGGCGGTGCGGCAAAGCGATGGGCGTGTGGTGGTGACCCTCATAAACGACAGCGGCAAGGCGGTGAAGAAAAAGGTGAAGATAGCGGGACGAGAAATGAGCTTGAACGCGCCGCCACGCTCGATTGTTTGTTTCGACGGAGCTGGAAACCAGCTAGAAAGTCTCCTTCTTACGTACTGAGCGGCTGGACGAGAACCCCGGCGGAAGATCAAGTATATTGACGCTCTCAGATATGTTTACTCTGAGTCCATAATCATACCTTCGTGATCTGGATCAAAAGCAGCCGGAAAGAGCGTGGTGCTATTATACCTGGCACCGCGAAAATTGGCGTTTTCTACGTTTGCTCCGAGAAGATTTGCGTCATGAAGTTTTGCGCCAATCCCGATATTGCTAGGTCCGAAATTCGCAGTTTTAAGGTTCGCTCCTCGAAAGTCCGCTTCTTTCAGGTCTGCTCCCGCGAGATTGGCGCCTTCGAGGTCAGCATTTTGAAGATTCGCTCTGAAGAGGATTCCCATGTAGAGACAAGCCCCTCTCAAATTTGCGCGAGAAAGGTTTGCGTCAGATAAATCAGCTCTCAGGAGATTGCCCTTTTCAAGGTCGGCATTTCTCAAGTCCGCCGAATCCAGATCAGTCAATTCAAAAATAGCGCCTCGAAGGTTTGCACCAGCAAGGTTCGCCTCCGCTAACACAGCACCTTTGAGGTTGCAGCCACTGAGATCGACACCCGACGATCCTTCCTTATAGGAATAGAGAACTTCTCCTGCCTTGTTCCTAATGTTCATAAGAGCACATCTCCTTCCTGTCCTAATGTTCACGAGCCAAGGCGTCATTCCTAGTCAGCTCTCTCCTTTACATGATTCGTTATATTGGAGACGCTAACTTGCGGTCCGTTATCTGGCGGCCCGAGTCTCTTTTGTGAACTCAGGCCGCATACACTCATTAGCTCATCTAAGTTTCTAAGGAGCAGCTGCATTTATCGGTATCGTCCACCACAGCGGCGGTGCTAGCGACGGTATCATCCGTGCCACTCGATACGTTACGTACACCCCTACGCCAATACCGACCGCTGCGCCAACCTTGCCGGGAGTTACGATGTGGCTTTTTTGTGTATTCCTACTTCCGGATCTTCCAGAGTCTAGTACGGGCGGTCTTACAGGTACTGGGGGCGGATCTCCGCCCCCGCATTTGGCTACATACTCGCCCACTGATCTTCATCTTCAGTATCGAACTTAACCGTCCGGTAACTCTTTCATACTTGATGGTGCAGCGTCATTCTTCTTGCCGACCCTTCTTTGGCCACCTATGAAGATTGCTCTGAGGGCAGTCGGGTCTGTTGTCTGGGATGCTCGCGTGAAAAACGGAGGACCGAGACGAGCGTCTTTATAGCCCAAGCAAAAAGCACCAGCGTTGAACCCAATACTACCACGTCCCACCGAACGGCTTTATAAAGACCTGCTACTTGCGGGTCCGGTAGGTGGCCTATACCCAATGCTTCTTTGAATCTGCGCGACCAAACGAACCAGAGCGTATACTCTGCTACGACCCACGACAAAGCGCCGACCGAAACTAGAAAACCTTTAGGTCTGAAACGACAAATGCTCGCCAGATTAACTATAAGCGCCACAGCCACCCTTAACCTGAGCCAAAAATCAGTCAGGTCATAGCTCGTCATACCAAATGCCTCAGGCTCCCCGGGCCGCAGCTGCGTAAGGCCAATATACTGAATCGTGACCAATACGGTACTCAACGCAGCCGCCGTCGTGACCAATGCTCTGATAAACTGCCTCTCCGTCCACGAAAGCGAGGATAAGACTGCAGTGAGGTTTGCACTAAGCTTAGTGAAATCCATATGTCACCCGTTTCTACTTTGCACAAGTATTTATGATGTTGTGATAGCCTATTTCCATATAGGCCAAGTCGTTAGCGCCGGAGCTCTTTTTCTGGAAACCGCCACTGTGAATAAGCTCATGAGCAAGGACTTCTTTCAGATCCGTAAACGCGTCTGTCCCTAGGAATATCTTTGGTATTCCATTAGTTGTACCCGCCCCACCAACCGTTGAGATAGCTTGTGGCGTAGCTGAAAACAAGCCGCGCTCCTCAAAGAACGCTTTGCCCATTGCCGTTTGCGCGGCAGCCGTTAAGCCTAGCTCTCGGGCGCTGAGCTTTTGGAGGGCATCTGCCGGTCCAATCGCAATGCCTTTGCTCAATAACCCTTTCAGGTCGATGCCCACTAAATAATATGCGTTCACGCATTCGCTGTTGCGGACGAACGCTGTTAGTGTTTCGCGGATTGTTGTATTCCATTTTGTCGGACTAAAGAGGACACCGTCGTTCAGTAGGAAATTTATTGAGACTGAGTCTTCCACTCTGACGGTAGTCACACCGAGAACTATGGCGTCTCCACGATAGGTAATCTTCCCCGGTATGTCTATGTAGGTAGCTCCGCCATAACCGAAATATGCTTTTGAGCCAAACGGCGCAATTACTCCAGCTCCGCTCGACAGCAACCCCCACAAGAACCGCTCTTGACCAGGGAATAACTCGACACCGTCGAGGTAGAAACCCGGCCCATGTATTGACGCATCATTAATCCAACCCAGCGCGTCCAGGCCCATTGGATCCGCCAAATTCACCGGGTCATTCAACGAGTAGGCGTAGCGGTTGAGGCTTTGTGGGTCAGCGGCGCTCCCTGCTATCGGATCGGGCTGGATGAACCTGCCGTTTGCAGGCTGATGCTGCCGACTAATCGCATAGTTAGTGTTGCTCTCAGCGTCCCGCTCGTAGGTCGTGAAGCGGTGCTTCTCGCTCTCTCCAGTACTCGTGCCGGTATCTTCTCCAAACGGAAAATGGTCTTCCGTTCCTATCACGGTCCCCGTGCCGTCCGTGAGCACCCGCGTTGACAACCGATCCTGGTGGTAATATCGCAACACGCTGCTCTGATCCCGCGCCACCATCCGCGACCCGGCGTAGATGTATTCCGAGATCAACACGCCGGTCGTCCCGTTGTACTCCGCTATCACCTGCGAGCCTTCCCAAACGTAGTGCGTAGTCACTCCTCCCGACACTTTCTTCACTCTCCAATTGTTTGAGTCATAGGTGTTCGCGGCGTTCGCGCCGTTGTCCACAGACGTTAGCCTGCTCTCGCCGTCATACGCGTAAGTATGTGCTGAGTCATTAGTCAAATTGCCAGATGCATCATGCGTGTAGAGTGAGCTGTTGACGGATGTCACTCGATTCGAGGCGACTCCTCCCACTAGTCCGATCTGAACATCCTGTAACTGGTTTCCACCGGTCACTGCGTCCCACATCCCAACGCGATTCCCCCACCGGTCATACGAAAATCTTCTTCCCCAAGCTGCCCAGCCGCTCGCCGTGACTAATCGCCCTACATCGTCGTAGGTAAACGCCTGGTCTCGGGCTTGACCGTTGATTGTGCTGCCGCTGCTTATTGCCATAAGCTGGCCGCTATTCCCTGCGGTTGTCCCGACGCCTGAAGCCCCTGCGCTAGCAGCATAGCTGTAATTCAAACTCATCAAGGTCGAGCCCTTAGTCGCGGTCTGGCTTGTCAACTGCAACCGATCCGGGCTGTAGCCGTAAGTCTCGTTTACTCCGGAGACATCGGAGCTATGACGGATGCAATTATGAATAGGACTAAAACGCGAACGCTCGCCCTGCGAGTTTTGTTAACTGAGTGATGTGAAACAAACACGAAATGACTCCTCTTAAAATAGTTTCCACAGCCCAAGCTGCGCCCAAGACGCAACTTGCGCCCATTCCTAAGTTATTAATCTGTAATCAATTCAGGAAGCGGGACGCAGTTCTCAGCTATCCCGATCTTACGCCGAGGCTAGCTTGCCTCGCGAACAAGACATGGATTAGAACTGCCACGTTGAAAGCTTCTAGGAAAAAATGCGCGGGAAAACCAGCGGACAACACCTAGCTCTTCATACAACTCGTCAAACCCTGATTGAAAACATCTTTTGGAACAAGAGTGAAACATTACCGGACTCGGCTTTTACTCGTCAAGAAGAGATTTGTTACAAACCTATTGCAGCTCTTCCGCAACAAAACTACCACGGTGCAAAACGAGCAGAATTAATCGAACTCTCATTTGCGCGACTTCGCCCGTCGCGACTTCGGCTGTCCCGACTTCGCCTTGTCACCCCGAAGACACTCTGCAAAAATGCATGCGAGGCCGTTTGGACTCGTGAACCCGCGCGTAGCGTCCAAACGTGTGGCCCGTCAGCCTCAGCAGGCAAGCTCGTAAGTGGTCGAGCGCCGCACATTCCTGATCGCAGCGAAGTCAAAGCCGGATGCAGAAGCCGAAAGCAGCCATAAACGCGGAGGGCCGAAACGCTGCGCGAGTCATCCTGCTGTGTTTCTTCGCGTCGGGCGCAAGCGGACTGATCTATCAGGTCGTGTGGCTGCGCGAGTTGGTTCTTGTATTCGGAGCGACCACTTTCGCGGTAAGCACGGTTCTGACCGCTTTCATGGGCGGACTCGCGCTCGGGAGCTTCTGGTTTGGCCGCCGCGCCGAGAAGCTCGGTCGCCCGCTTCGTACATACGGCTTTCTCGAGATCGGGATCGGGCTCTATGGACTTGCGGTCCCTCTGATCTTCGCCACGCTCACATCGGTCTATCACTCCTTCTGGCAATGGCTGCACCTTTCCTTTCTCGCGCTTAGCGTAGTGAGATTCCTGTTTGCTTCGGTGGTTCTGATACTGCCGACCGCCTTGATGGGCGCGACGCTCCCGGTGTTGTCGAGCTACTACGCGCGCGACTCCAGACGCATTGGTTTACGTGTAGGCCTGCTTTATTCGGTCAACACGTTTGGCGCGGTTGTTGGAGCGGCGGCTACCGGTTTTCTGCTGATTCCCTCGCTTGGCATGCGAGCCACGACCGGAGTGGCCGCAGCGATGAATATTCTTTTGGGCGTAGTCGCTCTGAGGCTGGCAAACGCGGACCGGGCGGAGGCGGCGATGAATCAGCAGGAAGACGACACCCAAGGCGAAAGCCAAAGCGGCGTCGAGCTTCCCAACGAGAAGACGAGTTTGAGAAGGCGAGCCAGGTCAACCGCTTCCTCAATCAGGATCGTTGTAAGCCAGGCGCTGCGAGTCCACAAGGTAACTGCTTTGATCGCGTTCGGGGTCAGCGGATTTGTTGCCCTGTCCTACGAAGTCATCTGGAGCCGAGTACTCGCGTTGATCATCGGCTCCTCGGTTTACGCGTTCAGCATAATGCTGACGACGTTTCTTATCGGGCTGGCGGTCGGCGCAAGCATCGCTTCGAGGTTTGTGGACCGGATTCGACACCCGATGGTCGCCTTCGCCGCGATCGAGCTTGGGGTGGGCGTGACCTGTCTTATCGGCGCGTATTTGTTCAACGATCTGCCGTATGTCTTCGTCCAGCTCTATCGCTGGGTGGGCAGCACGAGTTGGAGCGTCTTGCTGTTCGCTCGTTTCCTGATCTCTTCGCTGGTGATGATTGTGCCGACTCTGCTGCTTGGAAGCTTGTTCCCGCTTGTAGTGCGAATCGTTTCCAGCGATGAAACCGACACCGAGAGAACAGGCGGAAGAAGCGCGGGTGAGGCTTACGCGGCCAACACGGTTGGCGCGATCGCGGGCTCGTTCGCAAGCGGGTTCGTATTGATACCGTGGGTTGGTCTGCTGGGAAGCCTCAGGCTTTGCGCGGCGCTCAACTTCGTAGTCGCCGCCTCGTTGTTTATCTCACTTAGGAATGGTTCGGATGCGACGGCCCGACGCCGGGCGAAACCTCGCCGCATCACGCTCGGACGGCGACGCGCCGCTGTCTCGTGGGCGGGTGTTGGGATTTCGGCGGTGTTAATCGTCGCGGCCGCCTTGTTCGAGCCCCCGTGGGACTCGGAGGTGATGTCCAGCGCCGTCTACCGCTATGCTCCGTCGCTTGCCAGCAAGAGCCGGCAGGAGTTGTTCGACTTCTTGAAGCGCGGGCAGGGCGAGACGGTCTTCTACAAGGAAGGAATCACCGCGACCGTAGCTGTGCAGCGGCAGAGCGGAGGCCGTGTGCTCAAGGTCAACGGCAAACCCGAGGCCTCGACCGCCGGCGATATGCCTACGCAGATTCTGATCGGTTCTTTGCCGCTGCTCGTTCGCGATCGCACCGACGACGTCCTGCTGATCGGCCTCGGAAGCGGAGTCACGCTGGGGTCAGTAGAGCAGTTTCAGGTCAAGAAAATCACCTGTGTTGAACTGGAGCCCGCGGTGCTCGAAGCGACTCGCTACTTTGAAGATGTGAACAACCGTCCGCTCGAAGACCCGCGCCTGCGAATGGTCTCGAACGACGGCCGCAATTTTATCTACACCACCAGCGAGAAGTTCGACGTGATCGTCTCGGAGCCGTCGAACCCCTGGATAAGCGGCGTCGCCAATCTGTTTACGCTCGAGTACTTCAAGCGCGGCGCCGAACGCCTGACCGACGACGGGTTGTTCAGCCAATGGCTGCAGCTGTACGAGATGTCTCCCGAAGACGTGCGGACGCTGATCGCGACTTTTCGCGCCGCGTTCCCTCAGGTATACATCTTTCGCGGCGCGGAGGGCGACTTGATGCTTCTCGGCAGCAAGAGCGCGCGCCGGCTCGATCTTGCCGCAATCAACTCGCACTTCAACCAGCCACGGGTTGCGACCGACTTGAAGCGCATCAACACAACTCTGGCAACCGATCTGTTGTCGCGCTTCTATCTCGGACCTGATGAAGTGAGCGCGCTCGCCCGCGGAGCCAGGATCAACACCGACGACAACGCTCTGATCGAGTTCAACGCGCCGCGGCGCGTGGGCACGGCTGAAGAGACCGTTCTAAACAATGTCAAACAGTTGCTCGCCTACGCCGCCTCTCCGCTGCCGTACCTTGATGCTGCAATGGCCGGCGGTCAGCGCGAGAGCGACCTGCTTGTAAAAGCAGCCCTCGGCGCGGTCAAGCGTGACGACCGCGCGCGAGCCGAACAATTCGCGGGGTATTCGCTCCAGCTGGAAGAA
>DATMCM010000731.1:0-2737 GCA_035558335.1 Blastocatellia bacterium
GCCATGGGTGCGTCCTATTTCGGATGAAAACGCCCAACGTTCAACCCGCCTGCGCGCAGGGCTACGGCGGAGCAACCGCTCCACTCTAAGAGTATTTAGAGCTGAGCATCGAAATCGGAGTTGTGTGGCGAGCGGACTAACTATGCTTTCTGGGTTTGTTCTCGACTATCGGCGGTTGAAGCCGAGATTATATTCGGCGCGGAGTCGTTGTGCGAACACGGATATGGCGGCCGAGGTCAAAAAGGAAATTGAGCTGGAGATCGCCCATGTGTTGTTCACAGACATCGTCGGTTACTCCAAGCTGCCGATCGATCAGCAACGATCGGTAGTCGAGTGCTTAAACGAGATTGTCCGCGGTACAGACGAATTCCAAGCGGCGGAAACGGCGGGGCGCTTGATCAAAATCCCGACAGGCGACGGCATCACGCTGGTTTTTTATCATAGCCCGGAAGCGCCGGTTGAATGCGCGTTGGAAATAAGCCGCGCTCTCAAGAAGTATCCGGAGGTTCAGCTGCGAATGGGCATACACAGTGGACCCGTGAGCGGGGTCATCGACGCAACCGGAAAAGCGAACGTGGCTGGCGCTGGGATTAATATCGCACAGCGGGTCATGGACTGCGGCGATGCCGGACACATTTTGCTCTCGAAGCACGTCGCTGAAGATCTGGAGGAATACCCTCACTGGCAGCCGCACCTGCATGAACTTGGCGAGTGTGAAGTAAAACATGGCGTTCGCCTCTTCGTGGTGAATCTATACACTGCGGAGCTTGGGAACCCGGCACTGCCCGAAAAGCTGAAGGCGGCGCGTGTCGCTGGTGCTGCACGAAGAAAACGGACCGCATTTCGATGGCTGTCATTAGGCGTGATGAGTCTGCTGGCTGTGATCGCCCTGATCGGTTTTCTCCTTTTTCGTTATAGACGACCGCCTGCCACGGTCGAGTTACCAGTTCCCGAGAAGAGCATCGCGGTAATGCCGTTTGACAACCGAAGCCGCGATCCCGACAACGCGTACTTTGCTGATGGTATTCAGGATGAAATCCTGACGCGCTTGTCCAAAGTCGCGGATCTAAAAGTAATCTCGCGCACATCCACGCAGCATTACAAAAGTGCGCCTGAAAATTTACGTGAGATCGCCAGGCAACTGGGCGTCGCCCACATTCTGGAAGGAAGTGTGCAGAAGAGCGGGGACATTGTGCGCGTGAACGTGCAGCTAATCAAAGCGGCCAATGATTCCCAGCTTTGGGCCGATACCTTTGATCGCAAACTGACCGACATCCTTTCGGTCGAGAGTGAGGTGGCCAAAGCCATCGCCGGCCAGTTGCGAGCGAAACTCACCGGCGAGGAAGAGCAAGTCATCGCCGCCAAACCTACGGACAATCCTGAGGCTTACGATGCCTATCTCCGGGGTCTGGCTTACACTCTGAAAACTTTACACACACCCGCCAACGTCCTTGCCGCACAGAAATATCTCAGAGAAGCCGTGAGGTTGGACCCGAAGTTCGCCCTTGGTTGGGCGCTGCTCTCATACGTTGATGCGGTCGGCTACCGCACAACGGCTCTTCAACCGACAGTCGCTCTCCGTGAAGAGGCACGGCAGGCAGCCGAAACCGCGCTGAGCCTTCAGCCCAATCTTGGTGAGGCGCTAGTAGCCAAGGGCTATTACCACTACGCCTGCCTGAAGGATTACGACGCCGCAATGCATTACTTCGAGCAAGCACGTCAGTTCCTGCCGAATAGCAGCTGGATTCCCGAGTCGCTGGCCTATGTCGCACGGAGGCGAGGCCAGTGGGACCGGAGCGAGTCGTACTTCAACGAAGCCGAGCGGCTCGACCCGCGCAACGTTTTCCTACTCACCCAGCACGCGTTTTCCTATATCTGGCTTCGTCGTTTCCCCGAAGCGCTGCGGAAGCTTAATCAGGTTCTCGATATTACGCCGGATGACGTGGATACCCTCGTTACCAAGGCAGCTATTGCACAAGCGGAGGGCGATCTGCCCAGGGCTGCTGCGCTACTCACTCCGCTGCATCCGAACGCCGACGACACCGGCGCCTTGGAAATACAAGTTTACCAGGCGATCCTGGAACGTCGCCCCGCACAAATCATCCCTCGGCTAAAGGAAATACTGGCCAAGCCTGATCCAGCGTTGGGTTACTTCAATGGCGAATTGCGCTTCTACTTAGGCTGGGCGCAAGAAGTCGCCGGCGATCATGCCGCCGCCCAGGAAAGTTGGCGACAGGCCCGCAGCGAACTGGAACCGTTCCTCAAAGAACAGCCAGAAAACTGGCAACTCATTGGAGATCTCGCGCTCGCCAATATGGGTCTCGGTGACAAAGCCGCCGCGTTAGCTCTGTCGGAGCTGGCCATGGCTGCGATCCCTATCGAGAAGGACGCCAAGAATGGTCCCAGTCCGATCGAGATCCTCGCCCGGGTGGCGGCGCGCCTGGGCGAGCCCGACCGCGCCATCGCTGCATTACAGAAGCTACTCTCGATACCGTATGAAGGCGCATTGGCTTCGAGCGTGCCGCTCACTCCCGCGCTGCTCCAGCTCGATCCGATGTTCGATCCGCTTCGGAATGATTCGCGCTTCCAAAAGCTCGTCGCCCCGCCTGCGCCGAAATAACTTCTTCGTATGTCTGCCGAAGTAAAACAAGAGATCGAGTTGGAAATCGCGCACGTTCTCTTCATCGACATTGTCGGTTACTCGAAGCTCTCCGTTAACGAGCAGCACGCGAGAATT
>DATMCM010000732.1:0-11688 GCA_035558335.1 Blastocatellia bacterium
GCTCAAGGCGGACGCTCATCTGTTGCGCGAGTTCCACAACAAGCTACTCGCTGCAGTGAAGCAATGCAGTCCTCGACGATTGGACGACGCGCCGGCCGGTAGTCGATTCACTTTAAGAGAACTGATCGTGGGTGTGGCGGCTCACGACTTGTATCACGCAGGTCAGATTCAGCTCTTGAAGCGGCTTTGGCAAACGTAGACCCGCTAACTCCCCGGGGTGTTCAGCCGCCGACAAGCAACTTGGAAAAACGGTTACCGTGCATGGAAGAGATCATCAAAAAGTACTCCAACGGTGAAGTGACGGTAGTCTGGCAGCCGGCGAAGTGCATTCATTCAACTATCTGCTACCGAGAACTTCCCGAGGTCTTCGACCCGAATAAGCGGCCGTGGGTCAATGCGCTGGGAGCAACCACCGAGAAAATCGTGGCACAGGTTCGCCGATGTCCGTCAGGCGCGCTTTCGTTCTTTTTGAATAGCGGCGACGAGATCGCGGAGCAGGAGCCGCCGATGCAAATCAGTGGCGAGGTCGTTCCGAACGGCCCGATACTGATTCACGGACGCCTTACGCTGAAACTCAAAAACGGTGAGGAAGTGGTCAAGACGGGAACGACCGCCTTCTGTCGGTGCGGCGGCTCGTCGAACCCACCTTTCTGCGATGGCACGCACTCGACGATCGGATTCAAAGATGAGTAAGACCAGGAACAAGACTTCCAAAACCTCAGAGTCGCAAAGAGCGCGACCGGTTGACAAGAAAACGAGTCGTCGCAAATCACCGAAAGCCAGCCGCCCTTACATGCCCGGCTACGGGATCCTCGACGCCAGGAGCGGAAGCGGTCTGCTTGCTTGGAGCGTCGCGGTCGACCGGTTGAGTAGAGCGCGCAACTACTGGATTGCGACCACGCGACCTGACGGACAGCCCCATGCGATGCCGGTGTGGGGCGTCTGGCTCGAAGACAGCTTCTGTTTCAGTACTGGTCAGCAGTCTCGAAAGGCGCGAAACCTGTTGGCGAATCCGCGCTGCGTCGTGTGCGCGGAGCCCGGCAACCGCACCATCATCGTGGAAGGCGTCGCTGAGTTGGTAACCGATCCATCGTTGCTGAAGCGGTTCGGCGTTGCCTACCAGGCGAAGTACGATTGGGATATGGAGGGCTTCGCTGAACCCATCTATGTGGTTCGTCCGGTTGTCGTCTTTGCGTTCACCTCTGACGACAACAAGTTCACCGGCAGCGCCACCCGCTGGACCTTTTGAACCCATGACTCGCGTTGATCGCTTTCATCCAAGCAAGGCGCTCGTCCCTCGATTCCGTCTGATCGTTGAGGTCGTAGACCGAACTTCTACAGCGTGAACTTGATCGGTTCGTCCGCGTGGTTCAAGATCGTCGATGAGAACGCGCTTCGTGAATAGTCTCCAACGAGGAGGGTGTATGAGGACAGCAAGAGTCATTACTCTGTGCTTTTTTCTCTTTTTCTCCGCCAGTCCGATTCTCTCGAGATCAATCAGCAACCCGCAGGAAACGCGCACCGAACGATTCTCAGCCTCGCTTGTTATTCTGAGCGGGCCGGGTTCAGGCAAAGTCGTGCCGATAACGGTCTACATCAGCGATTACTCGACTGACGCCGAAGCTAATCAGTTGGCCGGCGCCTTTGCGGACGGTGGATCAAAGGCGCTTTTCAAGGTCCTCACAAAAATGAAGTCCAAGAGTCGCGTCGCGCCCATCGGCGGCGTGGGATACCAGTTTCGCTTCATCCGCTCGGTCCAGACGCCGAACGGCCGCAAGATCCTGATGTTGACCGATAGGCCGATTGGTTTCCTGGAAGCGTACTACGGGACCAGGTCTAAGGATTACAAGTACGGGCTGATCGAGTTGAATGTCAATGATGAAGGCAAAGGCGAGGGCTCGCTGATCTACGCGGCGAAGGTGAAGGCGATAAGCGCGGACACGATCGAAGTTGAGAACTTCGGCATCCAGCCGGCGCGGCTCACAAACGTTCGGAAGGAGTAACGTCTCTCTTGTCGAAATCTTGTGTGCTTTGCCGACATGCCCGGTGATCACCCTTCTTAACCGAGTCAGCGGCTTTGTCCTGCTGAGGCGCCGTGTTTGAGCGAGCGGCGAAAGCGAGTCCCGCCGCAAGCGTTACGATACCGAGCACCGAGAGGGCTCGAGTCAACGAGTTGATCTTCAATCCTCCTCCTCCTGAATAGATTATGATTTCTGGACGTCGCTTTCGACAGCGAGGCTGCGCGCCGGCCGGTTCAATTACAGCGGATTCGCATGGTGCTTCCCTTGAGCCACAGTCATTTAACACTGGCGCGTGAGCGGCAACTCTAGCAGCGCCTGGAATGGACTGACAAGCTGTTGACGCCTCGATCGCGATGTCAAACGATTCGCCACTGCTTCTCGCCACCAAGGCACCAGGACAAGAAGTAGCACTAAGCTTTCACTTGGTGCGGCTTCGTGCCTTTGAGCCTTCGTGGCGGCAGACTGTCTATCGCTCCGAGGAATCCCTGCTCTCATCGAGCCTGCGTTCGCTGCTCATCAGCTTCCGCTCAGGCTCTTGCGAATGCGGTCGCGGTACTCGAGAGCCTTGGCGCGCACCGAACGCTCATCGACGGTGAGCACCCGACGATTCTGCATGACAACTCGGCCGTTGATGAGAACCGTTTCGACATCCGAAGCTTTCGTAGCATAGACGAGCTGGGAGTACACGTTGTAGAGAGGAGTCTGATGAGATGAAGTTGCGTCCACGACGATCAAGTCGGCGAGTTTGCCCGCTTCGAGCGATCCGATGTCTTTATCAAGGTGAATCGCCTTCGCGCCGCGAATCGTCGCCATCTCCAAAGCCTCGCGCGCGTTGATTACCGTTGGATCTTTTGATACGAGCTTGTGAAGCTTAGCCGCCGTGTCGATCTCCTCCCAAAGATTCAAATCGTTGTTCGAAGCGGCGCCGTCGGTTCCAAGCCCGACCGCCACTCCCGCGCGAAGCATCTGTGGCACTGGAGCGACTCCCGCAGCCAATTTCATGTTTGACTGGGGACAATGAGCGACTCCCACGGATCTTCGAGCGAGCGTTTTGACGTCTTCTTCAGTCGGCCAGACCATATGAGCGGCGATGACTCGTTGATCGAGCAGTCCGATGCGATCGAGATAAGAAACCGAGCTTGCGCCGTACCGTTCCTGAATCGTCTTAGTTTCGGCTTGATCCTCGGCGATGTGCGTGATGAGCGGCAACCCGGTGCGCTCGGAAAACGAATGAGCCTGCTTTAGATGTTCGGTCGAAACCGTATACGGCGCATGCGGCGCGATGGCCGGAGTGATCAGCGAATTGCCTTTCCACTTCTTAGCGAACATCTCGACGTACGTCATCCCTGCTTCCCAGGTCTTGTTGTCGGGCGCGGGAAAGTCGATCAGCGTCTCCCCAAGAACCGCACGCATTCCGGCTCGGGAGGTCTCGTCCGCAACGGCGTCTTCGAAGTAATACATGTCGACGTAAGTCGTCGTCCCACCCTGGATCATCTCCAGGCATCCGAGCTTCGTGCCCCAACGAACGAACTGTTCGTCCACGTTCTTGGCCTCGGCCGGGAAGATGTACTTCTGAAGCCATTCAATGAGCACCAGGTCATCCGCGATGCCGCGGAACAGAACCATCGGCACATGCGTGTGAGTGTTGATCAGGCCGGGCATGACGATCTTGCCGGCCGCGTTGATCGTTCGCGTGGCGGAGTACCTGACGGAGACTTCGGCCGAAGTGCCCACGGCTACGATTCGGTCTTGTTTGACCGCGACGGCTCCGTCGTCGATGACTCGCGACGAGCCGTCCATCGTGACGACGGTCCCGCCCCGAATGATCAGGTCGACTCGTTCGGCTGCAGTTGTGTTGGAAGGAAGGATTGCAACTAGTAGGGCAACGATTAGAGATGAGTGGACTACGATTCTTCTCAAACGAGAGTCCTCCGGTTCACTGTTTCAGACAGCGCGCTATCGTACGCCTTCAAGAAACCGCACGCCGAATGCTTCGGGCAGCAACTCCTTGATATCGAACTTGCGCGACTCGCCCTCCAGGTTCGCCATTATTACCTCAGTCTCGTCGGAAGCAAACTCCCAGATCATTTGACGACAGCAGCCGCAAGGCGGCGTTATTCGCTCGTGGTCCGTTACCACCGCGACTTTCGCTATCTCGTGAGAGCCTTCGCTTACTGCCTTGAAGATAGCTACGCGCTCGGCGCACATGCTCAAGCCGTAGGTCGAGTTCTCTACATTGCAACCGGTGAACACCCGGCCGTCTACGGTGAGCAACGCCGCGCCCACTTCAAAATTCGAGTATGGCGCGTGCGCCGCCTGACGAGCTTCCTTCGCAAGCGCGATCAACTCGTCGTCGCTGACTGTAACGGTACGACTTCTCTTCCCCATCTTAACCTCTGACCTGCGACCGGTCTCTTCCATTGCTGCCATCAGAATGAACCGGTATCTCGTCCACTCTATTCGATAGCGCGAGGATTGATCTGATCTTGCCGGTGATCAGATCGATGCCGACGTCGTTGTACCCGCCTTCGGGGATTATGATATCGGCGTAACGCTTGGACGGCTCGACAAACTGAAGATGCATCGGCCGAACGGTGGTCGTGTATTGAGAGATGATCGACTCCACCGACCGGCCTCGTTCGTGCACGTCCCGGTCCAACCGCCTGATGAAACGGATATCGGGGTCTGTGTCGACAAAAATCTTCATGTCCATCAGCGCGCGCATCTCCGAGTTCACGAAAACCAATATGCCTTCGATGATGATGATCGGCCGCGGCTCGATGCGCGTCGTCTCGACTCGTCGGGAATGCGTCGCATAATCGTAGACAGGCTGTTGGATGCTCTCGCCCGCCCGCAACGCTTCTATGTGGTTCATCAGCAGCTCAGTGTCGAACGCGTCGGGGTGATCGAAGTTCACTTTGTGACGAAGCTCCAAGGGCATATCGCCCAGGTTTCTGTAGTAGGCGTCGTGTTGGAGATAGATGACGTTCTCGGCGCCGACGGAAGAAATGATCTTCTGCGCGACGGTCGTCTTTCCCGAACCCGTGCCTCCGCTGATTCCGATAATCATAGGTTGGTTATTGTACCATCGGGGGGATGCTTCAGACAGGTATGTCGGACGGTATATGCCTTACATTCGCGCTTCTTCGATCCGCCGGTCTATGGGAAAGCAATCATCGCCACAAAGACTCGAAGACACAAAGGCTCACAAAGTCGCTCAGGCCCTTCGTTTAGTGGTTTTGTTACCCGGTTGTGAGTTCCCATTCTTGTTTGGTTTCTAGACCAATCTCGGAATGACTCGGACGATCAACTGGGCGAGTTGACGACCCGCGCGAGTCCCCACTTCCATCACTTCGCTGTGATTGATTTCCGTCGACGCAAGGCCCGCCGCGACGTTTGTTATGCACGAGATCGCCAGCACCTTGATCCCGCTGTGCCGGGCTACGATGACTTCGGGCACCGTAGACATGCCAACGGCATCGGCGCCAAGCTCACGCATCATTCGAATCTCTGCGGGCGTCTCGTAAGACGGACCGCGCAGCGCCATGTACACTCCTTCCGCAAGCCGGACTTTCATCTCGCGCGCCACATCGTGCGCCACTTCTATGTAAGCCGGCGCGTACGCCGCGGTCATATCCGGGAAGCGTGGGCCGAATCGATCGTCGTTTTCACCTCGCAGCGGGTTCTCGCCCATCATATTGATATGGTCGGTGATGATCATCAACGAGCCTGGCGAGAGTTTAGAACCAACGCCGCCCGCCGCGTTGGTCAGGATCAGCGAGCGAATCCCCATCGCTGCAAATACGCGGATCGGTAACGTCACTTCTTCCATCGAGTAGCCTTCGTAGAAATGAAATCGCCCTCTCATCAAGGCTACGTCGACGCCGCTGCAGGTGCCGACGATCATCGTGCCGGCGTGACCTTCGACCGTCGACTGGACGAAGTAAGGTATTTCGCCGTACGGGATTTCCACGCCGTTCTGGACACAATCGGCTACGCTACCGAGCCCCGAGCCAAGAACAACGGCAACACGAGACGTAACTCGCCCGGATTTCGCGGCGATAAAACGCGCGGCCTCGGTTGCTCTTTCGTATAGTGGAATCGACATGATTTTAAGACGCTAACCGCTCGAATGCTCGAGCTATCGGTTCTCCTTAACGTAAGGAACGCCGATCGCGCGTGGCGGCGTCGCTCTTCCAATAAAGCCCGCCAGCACCACCAACGTCAACACGTAAGGAATAATCTGGATAAACTGCACGGGGACAGGAACCACCCCTTGCATCTGATCTGAAATCGCTTCGGCCATACCGAATAACAAACACGCCAGGAATGCGCCGACCGGATGCCACTTGCCAAAGATCAACGCGGCAAGCGCGATGAATCCTCGTCCGCCGGTCATGTTGCGCGTAAACAATGAGTTCTGCGCTATCGAAAGATACGCACCCCCGATCCCCGCAAGCAACCCACTCAATAAGACTCCAGCATAGCGCATCTTGTAAACGCTCACTCCGGCGGTGTCCGCCGCCTCGGGATTCTCGCCGACCGCCCGTAGACGCAACCCGAATCGCGTACGGAACAATACATAATAGCTTATGGGCACCATCGCCAAGGCCAGATATGAAATCGGCGTGTGCCCGGAGAACAATTGACCGAGCACCGGCACGTGACCTAGCAAGGGTATGTGCCACTCGGGCAAAGTCTGGTCGCGTGGGAGCTGAGGAGTCGAGCCCGTCGATTCAAACAGCGCGCCGGACACAAGCGGCGGCACTCCAAGGAACAGGATGTTGATGGCGGTGCCGACGACGACCTGATCGGCCCTGAAGTGAATGGAGGCTACGGCGTGGATGAGTGCGACCAGGAGGCCGGCGGCAGCCGCCGCCATAAGCCCAATCCACGGATTGCCTACCTCGACGGTCACCGCCGAAGCGGTGAACGCGCCGGCAAGCATTATTCCTTCGAGGGCAATGTTGATGACTCCGCCTCGCTCCGAGAACATCCCGCCAAGCGCGGCAAGAGTCAATGGAGTGGCGTACCTCACCATTGAAGCCAGCAAGGATAGAGTGATGATGTTTCGCAGCATAAGAAAGCAGTGGCCGGTTGTCGGCGATCGGTGGCCGGTTCCGAGCATCCATCCAACCCGACGACGGCGTTGAATGGCTACGCCTTCTTCAACCGGCCTCGAAAGATCGCCTCGCAAGCGACAAACAGAATGATGATCGCTTGCAGAATGACCACCCAATCCTTTGAGACGTGGTCGGTGAAGATGTCTATGAACAACCCCGACCTTATCAGCGCGCCAAACAGGATCGCCGCCAGCAACACACCTGCTGGATGGTTACGCCCGAGCAAGGCTACCGCGATACCCGTGAATCCGTAACCCGCCGAAAAGTCGTGATAGTATCGATAGCGATAGCCAAGCACCTCGTTGATTCCAACCATCCCCGCTAACATTCCCGAGATGAACATCGCCAACACAACGTTGCGGGAGATCGAGATGCCTCCGTACTCAGCCGCAGACGGATTGGTGCCAACCGCGCGGAGCTCGTAGCCCCACTTCGTCCTCCACAAGAACACATAAACAACCACGCAGGCCACGAGCGCGAAGACAAACGCAAGGTTCAACGGCAGCCGGTCCGGAAAAGATATCCCAACCCAGCCAAGCAACACTCCCATTCGCGGGATGTGCGGCCCTACAAGCACGCCTTCGACTCTCTCGGCTATCGGGAAGGTCTCGAGTATCGGATCGCCAACCTTGCGATAATGGTATTGAGTCAAGTAGCTGACCAGGCCTACCGCGATGAAGTTCATCATGATCGTGGTGATGACTTCGTGCGCGCCGAACTTCGCTTTCAGCACACCGGGTATGCCGGCCCACAAACCGCCCATCAAGACAGCCGCGAGCATTGCCAGCACTAACACGATCATCGCCGGCCAGGTCGGCAGCACCAGCCCGACCCAGGCAGTCGCGAACGCCGCTACGATGAGCTGGCCTTCCGCTCCGATGTTGAGTAAGCCGCACTTGAACGCAACTGCAACGGCAAGCCCGGTGAATATGAGCGGCGTCGCATAGAAAAGCGTGTAGCCGATGCCGTCAAGCGAACCAAACGCGCTGGTCAAGAAAAGCTCGTAGACCAGCAACGGGCTGTCGCCGACGATCCACACAATGATCCCGCCAAACAAGAACGCCGCCACGACGGCGATCAGCGGAAACATCAGTTCTTTAAACAGACTCTTCATACCTGTAGGGGCGGCCCTCCGTGGCCGCCCCTAATCACGGAAGGCCTTCCGGTTTGCAACGAGGGGCGGCCACGGAGGGCCGCCCCTACAAGCTTAGGTTCCAGTTTTCGGCTGGCCGCCAGTCATCATCAGACCGATCTCTTCTTCGCTTACGGATTTTGGGTCAACTTCTCCGACTATCCGCCCTTCGTAGAGCACTATCACTCGATCGCTCAAGCTCAATATTTCGTCCAGCTCCGCCGAAACAAGCAACACCGCGGCTCCCGCATCCCGAAGCTCGATCAACTTTCGATGAATGAATTCCGTAGCCCCGATGTCGACACCGCGCGTCGGCTGAGCCACGAGTACCAGCTTCGGCTTGATGTCGAACTCTCGTGCCACGATCAGCTTTTGCTGATTGCCGCCCGAGAGCGCCCTGGCTGGAAGAGCAATGTTGGGCGGCCTCACATCGTACTCATTCACCAGGCGCTGGGCTCGCGCGACTATGACTTCACCATTCAGAAGAACCCTCCCCGAAATCGGCGGATCCCGATGAACACCCAGTATCGAGTTCCCCGCCAGATCAAACGTCAGCAAGAGCCCGCGACGATGACGATCCTCCGGGATGTGAGCGATGCCGCGCCGCTTTCGCTCGCGCGGATTTAAACCATTGATCGAAGCTCCCTCCAATAGCACGTTACCGGAAGTCGCTACTTTCAACCCTGCCAGTATTTCGATCAGCTCGGTCTGGCCATTGCCTTCAACTCCGGCGATCCCCAACGTCTCACCGCCACGAACTTCAAACGACACGTCCTGCAACACCGGCGTGCCTTCCCCGCCTCGAAGCGTGAGCCCGCGAACTTCGAGCACCGTCTCGCGCGGCGTGGCTTCATCCTTCTTTACCCGGAGCAACACCTCGCGCCCGACCATCAACCTGGCAAGCCCTTCCGCTGTAGCTTCCCTGGTTGGAACGTTACCCACTACCTTGCCGTCGCGCATAACCGTGATGTCGTCGGACAGCGCGAGCACCTCCGCAAGCTTGTGAGTGATGATGATGATCGTCTTGCCCTGATCGCGGAGACCACGCAGGATCGCGAACATCTCTGTTACTTCTTGCGGGGTGAGAACGGCGGTCGGCTCGTCAAGAATCAGAATGCGAGCGCCCCGATAAAGCGTCTTGAGTATCTCGACGCGCTGTTGCTGGCCGACCGACAAACTCGCGACCGTTGCGTCGGGATCGATCTTCAAGCCGTACTGCTCCGACAATTCGCGCACTCGCGATCGGGCCTTCGAGTAGTCGATCGAAAGACCCGATTCCGGCTCTGCGCCGAGGATGATGTTCTCGGCGACGGTAAGCGGCTCAACCAGCATGAAATGTTGATGCACCATTCCAAGCCCGAGCTTTATCGCGTCCGAAGGTCCGGCTATCGAGCGCGGCTGGCCGTCTATCAGAATCTCGCCCTCATCCGCGGTGTAGAACCCGTAGAGGATGTTCATACAGGTAGACTTGCCTGCGCCGTTTTCGCCGATGATCGCGTGTATTGACTGATCCGGGATTGCGAGATCGATGTGGTCGTTGGCCAGCACTTCGCCGAAGCGTTTGCTTACACCGCGCATCTCGACTGCGTATTTCGGATCGCTCATATCGTTGGTAGATGCGCTCTCGGCCCTGAGATACGCAGCCTGAGAGTTCGATAATGAAGGCGGCGCTATGATAATTGATTGGCGGCGGGATGGAAAGTAGAAGTGGCGCAAGCTGGAAACCTGCGCCACTGGAGGACTATCGGCATTACAAGCACGAGCTTGCTAACGCTTAATAAGCACGTAAGCCAGTCAGCTTGTGCTACTTCAAGACCTTTGTGGAGACCACTACGACCAGGCCTTTGTCGCCCATCGTCGTGCTGCCCACTACAACCCGCTCTCCCTGTCTCAAGCTGACCGGTGATCGGAAGCCCACGTTCTGATACTGAATGGAGGTACCGACGTTGAGGGGGACTCGCATGCCAAAGCGGAAGTCTGTCTGAATCACCGGCGCCCCGGATGCGGTCTCGATCGAGATGCTATCGAGATTGTAATCGTAGAAGATCGGTTGTGGCGGCGTTGGCACACTGGCAAACAACTTCGATTCAGCGACGCCGCTATTGTTAATACCTGCACCCTCCTTGGTGCGGTGAATCGCCGAAGTCATCAGAGTGTATGATTTGTATTTGAGCGCGGTCTTCAATTGCTTGACTACATCAGCCAACTCGGCCGGGAAGTCTTCCGGTTCGCCGGGCGAGCTTGTCGCGATCAGTATGTGAACGCTGAATTCGATTCCCGGGCGCGGAGCTTCCGGGATGTCGAGCCGTTTGATCGCTTCCTCGATCGCAGCGATGTTCTCAGGGAAGTCGCGCACCGTCAGGGTCTTAAACTGCTTGTCAAACGACACCATCGCGCCCTTGAAGCCGCTGCCGAGCGGACGAATAACCTGCAACAATCCGTATGGGTCGCGGTACTTGATCTCAAACACCCGTCCCTTGAACCCCTTGTCCTCAACATATTCCGGAGCTTTCGCTGGCGGCTGCGAAGGCGCGGCGGTCGGTGTTTGATCCTGACCGAAGGCCATCGGCGTGAGAGTTGATGTAGTCACAAACGATAAGCCGATCAATCCGGCTGTCGCGATCCTGTTTCGAAGAGACATGAGACCTCCTGTTGTTCCTTTATGGGTTTGCTTGCTGACTGTCACCTTGCTTTTGGGCGAACCAGATTATTCGAATGGTCGGGTCACCGGTTTCGATCTCGATGCGCAGCATTTGATCCGACTCGTCAGTATTGAGCAGCGCTGATGGAGCTTCATCGATCGAGTCGGGAAGTCGGGTTATCGCAAGCCGGCTCGCCGCATCGCTCTGCCTCTGTCGTGGGTACTTAGAGACGCGGACTCTGCGCCGATGATCTTCGTAGCCGCGTGGGTCTTTGTTGACGACTCTCCTCGGCTCGTCTTCGGTAGGACCGCCTGCGGGCCCCCGCTCCGGAAACGTAAGCTCAGGCGCCTTCGCCTGAATGGGCGGGGTTGAGTTCTTTCTTCCAAAATACAGCCAGAAGGTCAACGCGCCGAACACGATCAAGAGGAGGCCGGCGGCAACGATCGGTTGAAGCAGCATCCGGGGGATTGAATCTTCCATTAGCGAGAACCAACCGAGACGCGGCCTGACACCTTGAAGCTCTTTCATCACTCCGCGTTTCATCTCCGCAAGTGCGGCTTCCTCAAGCTCGGGAGACGCTTCCCGAAGCCAATTGCCTGTCGCTTTGAACTCGGCAGCCAGACCCGCACACGCGCTGCACGTCTTCAGATGCGTTTGCACTCCGTCGGTCAGTTTTCGGTCGAGGTCGCCGCCTGCGTACAGTGGGATCAATTCTTCGATGCGCCTGCAATTCATTGTGTTTACCCTCGCTGCTTCGTCACACGGTCGCG
>DATMCM010000733.1:0-3837 GCA_035558335.1 Blastocatellia bacterium
ACGATCAAGTGCTGTCGCGCTGGCTAAAACTGGCTCGCGAGCGCGTTCAGTTTCAGGGACTGCCGGCGCGAATCTGCTGGCTGGGGTATGGTGAGCGGGCGGAGTTCGGCGAAGCGATGAATGACATGGTTCGCACGGGCAAGCTCGAGGCTCCGATCGTCATCGGCCGCGACCATCTCGACACGGGTTCAGTCGCTTCGCCTTACCGCGAGACGGAGGGTATGCTGGACGGCTCGGACGCAATCGCCGACTGGCCGTTGCTAAACGCGTTGTTAAACACGGCGTCGGGTGCGTCGTGGGTTTCCATCCACAATGGCGGCGGAGTGGGAATCGGGTACTCGCTGCATGCGGGGCAGGTAACTGTCGCGGATGGGACCGAGGACGGCGCGCGCCGGTTAAATCGGGTGTTGACCAACGATCCGGGAGTCGGCGTAGCCCGTCACGTGGATGCCGGGTACGAAGAAGCGAAGCGAACAGCAGAGCTCAAGGGAATCAAGATCCCGGCGTCTTCAACCAGCTAGCGGATATCAACTCAGACCTTCTTTTTGTACGCGCGAATAAAGAAAGTCTTATTGCCGATCTGCATATTAGGATCGTGATCCGGGCCGAAGATCGCCACTTCATCGAAGTTGTCCTCGACCCATTGCATCAATCGCCGGCAATAATCGCGACCGAAGACGGCCGCCCCAAACTCCGGCGTCGCCCGGTTTGTAATCATCACAACCCGCGTGTTCGAGTCGATCAGTTGGTGAATTGCCCGTTCTTCGCCCTCTGAGTCCAGGAAGCCCGGCGTGGTGATCTCTTCGCGGAGCGGATTCGGATGTTCGGTGAAGAAATTCAGCGAGCTGCCCTCCGGCATCACGGCCAGCGGCTCGCCCGGCGGAACCTCGCGATTTATGAAATCGATAGCCTCGTTGACGGATTTGCCGATGTCTGCGACGGCAACCATCGTCCCTCTCGGAGTGATGATCGGATAGGTGTTTCGGGTTCGATAGCGGTAAGACAACAATCCGGATGTCGCGATGGCGTCGACGATGATCAACCCGATTGCAAGGTTGCGAGCCAGCTTCCGAGTCCGGCCGTCGCGAAACAAATCGGCAAACGGGTGTGCCCAGCCATAGGTAAACATTATCACCGATGCCGGCAGGAGATATGAACTATAAGCTCCGCCGCTTCGGACTCGCATTATGACTCGTGCTAGGCTCACCAGTGCGAAAACGGCCACCACTATCAGCACTAGGGCGCGTCGATCAACCTTGCCGGTCATCGAAAATCTCTTCAGGTATCGGAAACCAACCACAATCAGGAAACCGGTCAGCAGCAGCGGCATTGCCAGATAGGGGCCTTTGTCCCACTGCAAGGCGCCAACCAGCGGGATCGCCGCGAACATCACTGTCGAGAGCGCCAGTAGAAGCCATAACTGAGAATAGCTGACTCGTCCCGCGTCGGCGCGAAGGTCCGCGAGCTTAACCTCGGTCGACGTCGATGGCCTCCTGCGGCTGGTTATCAACAGGCTGATCATTGCGATCGCCAATGCGAGCGAGCCAATCTTCAGCGTCGCGCCAATCATCAGACCCGCTGATTGGAGCGGTTGGTCCAACCCCGATACGCGTTTGTTAAAGTAGATAAGCTCGGGCGGGAGGTTGCGAAGGAAGAGAAAGCTATCGTTGGACAGCGTGTGCCAGCCGACTTGCGAGGCCACGCAGAAGTAGATCACGAGAATCAAACCAAATGCTGGCGCCAGGAATACACCCGCTAGTGCGACCGCCCGACGCGGTTGGCGAAGGCTTGCAAGCGTAACCGCCGCAATACCGGCGGCTATTGCTGCGAAACCACTTTCCGTCTTAGCCAGAGTTGCAAGCGCCGCCATCACGCCGGCGGCCATCAAAAAGCGTCGCGAGCCGGCATCGAGCTGCTCCCTGGCGATAGCCGGGCCAAGTGTTTCTTGTTCGTTCCGCGCTTGAGCAAACCGCACCAACAGCGCCAACGAAGCCAACCCCAGCGCGCAACCGTGAAGCGCCGCGTAGGAATAGGGCAGCACATAGTTTCCAGCCTGCTTGAAAGCACACAGCCAGGTAACGCTCAGCGTCGCCGCCATCGCTGGCGCTCGCCCCATTACCTGCCGCGAGAGCCAGTAAACCAAAGCCAGTATTATCAACGCAGTGAAAATACCGTCCGCATAGAGCACTCCCAAGGACGGCCCGAATACTCGATACAACGCCGCGTTCAGGTAGGGCGATAGCGGGCCGTAAATGTGCCGAACATCTGAATAGAGCATCTGCCCGCCGGCCAGACGCAGCGGCTGATTCATCTCGCGTCCGCAGTCTACGAGCGGGTTGCCCCACCGCTCCCACGAAGCAGCGAGTCCAAAGATAAACGACACTGCGATGAGGACGACCAAAGGCAGGTCGCGTTTGTCTATCCGAGGTGCCACGATGAAGCCGGATTATAGGCGATGTTTGCCGTCAGAACAAATCGAGCAAATCAAAATGAGGTTGACGAGGGTGTGAGAAAAAGTGGGACTTGGAGCCTTCAGAGTGTGAGTTCCACGGGATCGACGGTTTGGACTGCTGGCCCTCCGTCAGGAGGGACATGTTTATAGTTGCGAGTGGTGGTGTTTCTCGCCCTCCGCCAGGAGGGCCATGTCAGACCCGAAATATAGAAAGATTGAACATCAACGCATTGCTCCGTGCGAGCAAGCAACAACTTCGCAACGTCAACATGGCCCTCCTGGCGGAGGGCAGAACTGCTTCGCAATGGTTCTATAAACATATCCCTCCTGACGGAGGGCCAACAACCAGCCATCGACCTTGGCAAAGTGATTTGCTCGCCGCGCGTCCCACTCTTAGTCACTACTGGTTGACGACGCTGTAATCACAAAGCGTTCTTGCCGCTGGCATCTCATGTCAGTAGCCCGAGCGTCGGCGAGGGTTTCGTCACCACGCGTTCATCTGCGCCCTCCCTGACCTTGAGGCTATCAGCACAAGTTCGGGTTGATCCCATTCGGTTGACGATGGCTTGAGCTTCACTCGCTCAGCCGGCCATCCTTAGGACTGGCGGGTGGCTCTTCGTCAAAAAGCCTGGTAGTGCTTTCGGTTACGCTCGAGACCGGCTGGCGGAAGCTCTCGGGCGGGAGTGTCATCTGCTGCGGCTTCGCCAACAATCCTCGATCTCGCGACTGCTGGGCGGTCGACTCCTTCGGCAAAAAGCGCGAGTAGATCATGATGCCAACACCGATCAGCATCACCAGAGCTCCGAGCGGCGCCAGGTTCCCGAATAAGACACCCAGAGTGTGATTCAGACCTTCAACCGCCTCACTGATGATGGCAAGAAGGATTGCCAGTATGAGGCCGCCCCACAACGTCGCAAAACCTGCTCTCACCGTCTTGCTGCGCGCGCTCCGGGCCGGTTCCCCTCCGCCCTCGATTAATTGATCCGGCTGAATCTCACCACTGATGGTCAGTGCGATCAACTGCAGATCCATACCGCACGAACGGCAATATTTTCTCTCGGCAGAAGTCTCGATTCCGCAATTCGGACAGTACATTGAGTTCCTCGCCTACAGATATTCAGGCTTGATCAATCGCTCGCGCCGAAAGCCGTGCGCCAGCCGGTACGATAGCGAATAAAACAACGGAGAGACAAACTCGCGATGATGCCTGATCAAATCAAGCGCAAGGTGCAGCACGTAACCCGAAAGCAGGCCAACCAGGAACGGCGTGCCGGTGTTGGCGGTCCACGCTATCAGCACTACAAGCAATTCGTACGAGTGAAAGATCAGGGGCAAACGCACGAGCTTGCGACGTTGCAAGTACCGGCGTACCCCTGACAGCGCGC
>DATMCM010000734.1:0-7914 GCA_035558335.1 Blastocatellia bacterium
TTCTTTGCCATTGCAAGCGCCCGAGCCCCAGTAAGTCGTTCTGCTATCCGCTCGGCGGCACTTCGTAGGTTGTATGAACGTATTGAGTTGGCTACAACAGGGAGCGCGAACGCTATCACGATCGCAATTATGATCAGAACAATTGCAATCTCAATCAGTGAGGTTCCTTGTTCGCCCCTCCGCTCTAACCTCAGCGAATAACGGTTGTTCGCCATGATAACTCCTAACATCGTCTCCATTCCTAGATCCGGTGGCAATTTTTCCTGATCGCCGTTCCTCGCAACGTATCGGCAAGACTCGTGCCGACCAGTTTGTCGGTTCGGTCTCATCGTCTTAGTCCACACCAAGGCATCATCCATGATCATCAGAAAGTCGACTTAATTTGCCCAAGTCAGGGAAGCAAATGCCCGGAATTCTGTGTTCCTGATTCGCGCGGCGTGGCAGTTTTCGGAACTCCCGCATTCCCAAGGCCACGTGGCGGACAGTAGGCGCTTTGTTCCATCCGGTGTCACATAACAACACTCTCTTGCACGTTGACGTTTCTCCGCCTTTAAGATCTGAAACACCCAGAGATCCACAACCTTCAATCTCTTGGTGCGCGGCCGCTTACCAAACTCGCGCATCCTTGATCCAGGTCCAAAGCGCAGCGGTCGGGTCGGCTCGCCGGAGGCCGGCGACTATTTGTGTTGCCTGGGCGAATCAAAGAAGAGTTGGTGAGAGACGACTACCGACCGAAGCCTGTGCTGAAGGTAGAGATACCGAAGGCAGAGGGGAAAGGGGTACGAAAGCTTGGCATCCCGACGGTGGTAGATCGACTGATCCAACAAGCGATGCATCAAATGCTGAGCGTGATCTTTGAGCCGAGCTTTTCTGAATCAAGCTACGGGTTCCGCCCAGGCCGAAGCGCGCACAATGCAGTGCGACAAGCACGAGCATACGTGAGCGAAGGAAGGCGGTGGGTGGTAGATCTAGATTTAGAGAAGTTCTTCGATCGAGTCAATCACGACGTGTTGATGACGAGGTTGGCGAGACGGGTCAAGGATAAGCGAATACTGCGATTGATCCGAAGATACCTGCAAGCCCGGATGATGGAGGGCGGGTTAGTGAGTCAGCGGAGAGAAGGTACGCCGCAGGGCGGGCCGCTATCACCATTGCTGTCGAACATCCTGCTCGACGAACTGGACAAGGAGCTGGAGCGACGAGGACACAAGTTCTGCCGGCACGCCGACGACTGCAACGTATACGTCAGGAGTCGGAGTGCGGGAGAGCGAGTGAAGGAGTCGATCACGAAGTTTCTTGAAAGGCGATTGCGGTTGAAGGTGAATGAGGGAAAGAGCGCAGTCGGACGGCCCTGGGAGAGGAAGTTCCTGGGCTACACGATGACGTGGCACCGGGAACCGCGGTTGAAGGTGTCGGACAGCTCGGTGAAACGGCTGAAGATGAAGCTGCGGGAGATCCTGAGGCGGGGACGAGGGCGCAACATTGGTCGGCAAATCGAGGAACTAACACCGCTGCTGAGAGGCTGGATGAACTACTTCCGGCTCGCAGAGGTGAAAGGAATCTTCGAGGAACTGGATGGCTGGATACGCCGGAACTGAGGTGCGTAATCTGGCGGCAATGGAAGCGCACATTCGCGCGTGTAAAGGGGTTGATGAAGCGCGGTCTGGACAAGGAGAGGGCGTTGAAGTCCGCAATGAATGGGCGAGGCCCTTGGTGGAATGCCGGGGCATCGCACATGAACGCGGCCTTTCCGAAATCCTACTTTGATCGCTGCGGGCTGCTGTCGCTGCAAGATCAACGGCTAAAGCTCCAGCGTACTTTGTGAACCGCCGTATACGGAACCGTACGTACGGTGGTGTGGGAGGACGGGAGCCGCGAGGCTCCCTCCTACCCGATTCCTGGAATCAGTCAAAGAACTGCAGCCAAATACAGTCAGCGTCGCTTGTAGCGAACCGCGGAGTCGGATGGATCAATACCTTCAGGCGATCGAGGATCCGAAACTGGTGTACCCGCTTGCAGGCTAAGGGGAAGAACGCCCGCCCACACAGGCAGCTCGTAATCGGCTTCGTCGTCGATCGGCGGACCGCTGCGGACTTTCGCGGAGACTTCGGTAAGCGGAAGCTTCAACACGAGTGTGGCTTTCAGCTCGTTCTGATCCGGCCCGCGCACTTCGTCCCAACGTCCGGGGATAACTTGCTCAGAAAACGCGCGCAACGCTTTCAGCTTCTCTTCATCATCCGACACGATCGAAGCGGTACCGAAAACGACGACCGAGCGGTAGTTCATAGAGTGATGAAATGCCGAACGAGCAAGAACCAGCCCGTCGATGAGAGTTACTGTTACGCAGACCTGAACACCCCGTTCCAGCGTCCGCAACATATGGCTGGCGGCCGACCCGTGAATGTAGAGCACGTCCCCTTCGCGTCCGTAGCCGGTCGGGATTACGTACGGGCAACCGTCGACCGCAAATCCGACGTGGCAAACGAAGCCTTCGTCGAGAATGGCGAAGACCGTTTCTCGATCGTAAGCGGCGCGCTTCGGAAGCCGCTTGATCGTCGTGCGATCCGTCGGGATGAACTGTTCGATAGACTCGCCCATGGCAAAGTCAGGTTAGCAAGCGGGACTCTGCTTTCACAAGCGACAGACCTCAGCGCCGAATACAGTAGAGCACGAGGAAGAGCCTTTTGTGCTACTACCATGTTCGATCCGGGTTTGCTCTGAAAGGCCCTTATTGATGCTAGAATCAAAAATATAGGGACGGTAACCGTAGCGCTTCTTTATGCATCAAACCGAGTCGCTGGATCGTTCTCAAGAATGACGATGGAGCTCAAAGTTGGTTATGTTTGCGACCGCGGGCTGAACCCGAGGCGGCCAGTTAATCAGGATCGCTTCCTGTCAGTACCCGAGCGAGGCTTGTTCGCCGTCTTTGACGGGGTGGGTGGCCAGCGCGCCGGCGAGGTCGCAAGTCAGACCGCAGTCGAAACTATTGAAGAGGCTCTTGCTCATGTCTCCGCCGGCTCGTCCCTTGAGCTTATAAGCCGCGCGATACGGTTTGCCAACCGGGATATCTTTGAGCTGGCCGAGAGCGACGAGGCTTACAGGACGATGGCGACAACCATCGCGCTGCTTCACGTCGACGGCGACCGAGCGATTATCGCACACGTGGGAGACAGCCGCGTGTACAGGCTTGAAGACGGTCGTTTCTACCGCGAGACTGTCGATCACACCGACTTCAACGATGCGGTGAGGGGTGGCTTGATTGGAATAGATGGGTCTTTGAGTCACCCCAAAAGCAACGTGATTAACCGTGCGTTGGGGGTGGATCGCGATGTTGAAGTCGAAGGCAAACAGATAAAGCTGCACGACGGGGCTCGCTTCTTGTTGTGCAGCGACGGGATCTACCGACACCTCTCGGACGAAGAGATCGCGCGGGTGCTAGCCGAGAACAAAGACCCACAACGCGCGGCTGACGAATTAAAGCGTTTGGTCCACGAACGCGGCGCGGAAGACAACCTCACTGCCGTAGTTGTGCAGGCTGGCCGCGCGCGGGTCGGTCCGGTGCTCGCGATCGACGATCATCGACGCGTGGGCAAGAAGGAATCTTCGGAAACGCGCGAGGCAAAGCTTGGCGCGCCGAACGCGAGATCAGATCAGCGAATTCGAGTGGAGTTCGGCACACCGCGTCTATCGTCTGATGGAGAACCGAGCAGGCTCGACGCGCAAGTCGAATCTTCAGAGCACCCAAGCAAACGAGACGGTGTGTCGCCATCCCGCGTGTTGATGTACGTTTTGATACCTCTGGTGCTTATAACAGGCGGCTTCTACGCCGGGCTGCGCGCGTCAGAGTGGCGCGCCGCGCGTGCGTCTGAGCAGGGTGCGGTAGCCAATCAGGCGCGCGAGCTCAAGGTTGGAAAGGAAGCCTTCGAGCGGGGCGCCTACCGAGAGGCCGCCAACGAGTTCGAATTGCTTGTGAAGCAGGATCCGCAAGACGCAACAGCGTTGTATTGGCTGGGCCGCACGTGCCTGGAACAACGCGATTACGCCGGGGCCGCAAGGAACCTGGAAGCAGCGATCGCCCGCGAGCCCCGGATATTCGACGCATACGTTTATGCAGCCGCAGCGTACGAGTTCCTGGGTGAGAAGACAAAGGCTGCCGATATGCTCGCGCGCCATGCGGAAGAGAGGCGCAGAGCTGAACGCGCTCTGACAGACAATCAGCGGTGAGCTCAAGTGGGAGTCACGTGCCGGAACTGAGACTAGAAAACAGCGTAGTAGACGACCGATATCTGGTAGACCGCTGTCTTGGACGGGGCAGCTACGCCGAGATATTTCTCGCTTACGATCAAGCGCGCCGCGACGAAGCGGTGATAATCAAAGCACTGAACGTGACTCTACAGGGCTCGGTCGATGCGGAACTCGAAGAGACTCTCATCGAAAATTTTCAGAACGAAGCGATCGCGCTCGACAAGGTCCGCCATCCGCGCATCATCCGAAGGCTAGGTCATGGAACTGCAGCCGACCTGGAAGGCGTTCCCTTTCACTATCTTCTACTCGAGTATATGCCGGGTGGCGATCTTCTGACGCTGTGCCGCAGGCATCCGGTCTGCCTGGATGACGCGCTGTTCTATTTTCAGCAAGTCGCCGAGGCTCTTTCCTTCGCCCACAGTCAGCATGTTATTCATCGAGACATCAAACCCAACAACCTGCTTCTTTCGGGCGACAATCGGATAGTAAAGGTCGCGGACTTCGGCGTCGCCAAGATGACGCTCGATGACTCGGTGGAGATCACTCGAGTCGGTGCAAACTTCTTTGCTCCGCCCGAGCATCACCCCGACACGACGACCGATGGCGTGACTGAAAGATTGACCCCGTCAGCGGACGTTTACTCACTCGCTAAGACGATCTATACGGCGATGACAGGACGCGCGCCGCGTCAGTTTGCTCGGCTTCCGATCACCGAATTGCCCGCTGAGCTTGCGTCCGAACCGTGGGCCGGTGCCCTGCGAGATGTGCTGCGAAAGGCTACAGAGCCGCGAGTGGCGGAACGTTATCAATCAGTGCAGGAATTCTGGAGTGAGTTTGTGGCGGTGAAGCTCAAGCAGGACGCCGACGCACTCGCCGCAAAGGATCCCGAGGCCACTATTGTGCGCGCTCGATTGAGCAATACGAGCGACGTCGAACAAGCGGCAGCAAAGCCAAACTTTCAGGCATTGGTCGCAGCGCAAGTTGAAATCGACAAAAGGCAAAAGGCGCGAATCGTGGTCGAGCTGCCGCATCGCGCAGAACCGGTAGCAGCGCGGCCTCGGTACGACTCACCGGCTGACGTTCCGAGCGCCCGCGGCGCAACACGCGCGGCAGCGGGCGTGACTCAACTGCGAGTCAGCTCGCAAACGAGCGCAGCTGGAGCCGGCGCATCATCAATCGGGTCCAGGAAGATAGAAGGCGACCCGATGCGCGCGCGCGGTCGTTACAGCATCAAAGCGTTCGTCAGGTCAAAGTGGCTGCGTCGAGTGTTCATTGTTTTTCTGGCGGCCGCCTTGATTGGTCTAGTTGCGTCTATTTATTACTACTACGCCGAAGGCAAGGGCGGGTTTCCAACGATCTTTGAGCGATTGGAAGGGCGAGAAGGGTGGATCGGAGGCGCCGACAATGTGAACCTTCGTAGGGAGCCGCGAGGCGAGGTGCTAGTGGCTCTTCCGGCGCGCACCCGAGTGCTGGCGCTAGAGGACCGGGGCGGCTGGACGAGAGTCAAGGTGTTGGAATGGCCCGGGACGCCACCGGGAAACGCGGCCGAAGCTGGATGGGTGGATAAGGACTTTATCAGATTTAATCAGTAGAAGGTGTTTAGGTTGTGGTCCGGAGCTGCGGTTCGGGGTCTTTGGAGCTTTCGCTTCATACTAACACCCCCAGACAAGGACACGAACCCCGTCGGAGGATGAGATGCCTATGCAAGGATGGATTGAGGGTTTAAGAAAGTGGATCGACGGCGAAGATGACCTGGACGAGAAGGGTGAGCCCGTAGCTCGCTCGAAGTGGGACGACTTTCTCGTCGCGATCGCGCGCGAGGTGGAACAGACAATGCAGCGGGAGATGTTCACACCTCCGGGAGGGCCGACGTACGTACCGCGAGAATACATAGTTTTCTTGAGCACGGACGATAACGCGGAATGGCAAGGGGAAAAACGAGAAGGTCTTGAGCGCGGGCTTCATCACGTGTTGTCGGAACGTGCGCGCGAGCTGGCGGGCGAGAATGAGTTTCAGACGAAGACGCTCACTGTCGAGTTGCGGGTCGATCCGGCGCTGGAGAAAGGTCGATATCGCGTGCAGCATGTCTGGGACAGCGAAACCCAAAAGACGATGGTCAAGCCTCGCAAACGCGCTGAGCCGGTCAACGTCGCACCCACGCTCGCCGGCGAGCAATCGGACGAAGCGACAATAGTGCGGCCTCGCAGGCCTGGCGTTCCTGTCTTCTCAGTAGACGTTCACAGAGTCGCTAACGAAGGAGAGATCTCTTCGTCCGATACTCGCTCGTTTTATAAAGATGAAATCTCGATCGGCAGAGGATCGAGCCGGTTGAGCGTGGACCTCAAGCTGGAAGGCGATCTGGAGGTGAGCCGTCACCACGCGACTCTCAAAAAGAACGGTGACGGCGAGTATCTGATTACTTGCAAGGGGGCGAATCCAATCGTTCTGAATGGCGAGCGCGAGGTCGCCGCGAATGAGAGCGGTAATGTGAAGCCGGGTGACAGGATCGGGATCTGCAGCTTCGAACTTGTCATCGTGTAATCGCAAATGGACGGTCAACGGCGCACTAAGATCAAAACCAAAAGAGGGGCGAGCAGCGAACATCCCCGCCAGATTCCGCTCGGCGCAGAGAGGCGATGATTGGAATAACGAGCTAACTAACTCGAGAACACACTACTAAGAAACCGCCCACCGAAGGCCAACCCTGAACGTTTAGGAATCAGCCATTCCCGCGATAGATGATTATCGGCTTTTCCTCGCATGCCCTCATCCTTCGCAGCTTGACCCTGTATCGATTCAAGGCCAACAGGTAATCACGTGTCCATCTGAAGCCCAACTGCACAACGCGGCTGGCAGTCGCGTGTGCGGCGGTAATGCCATCTCGACCGTGCCCAACGCCAGCGATGATGGATCTCATTAGCTGCTCATATTGCTCGTCGTCGCTCTCGTCAGCCACTTGCTTGATAAGCCGCAGGAGTGATTGATCAAGCTCGTCGCTATCGTTTGCTAGAGCACGTTTGATGAGATCGGCGACAGCCTGAAATCGGGCCGCGACGGTAGCGATGTCCTCGATTCCGACGCTTTCGATGAAATCCCGGAGGGCGCTGTCGGGGACGACAAATCCGGACGGATAATCCCTTTTCTGCGATTTAGCCCTTGCTCTTTTGCTTCCTTCTTTTATACTCATGCACGCTCTCCAGCGCGCGGACGTGCTGTGGGCACACCTATCCTTACACACGAACGTGCGCGAATGGGCGAGGTGGGTCGCCATCGTTCACATGGCGGCCCATCTCACGATTTCTTAGTTTTAATTGCTTATTGAGCTGATCGATTCAGCATCGGGGAGGCGCGCGCGAGCCGATGCAGATCAACACTCGGTCCAGGATGGTTGGAGTTATCGCATAGGCGTCGAGAATTGCTGCGCTAGTAGCAATTCTCAAGGCTCTTTGAACAACAGTCGCTTTGCGGGTAGAGAAAGAGAAGACGATCCTTGCAAGCCGTTTTGGCTTGCGTTCCGGTTCGGCCTTTGGCGAACGATGGGCCTCGGATGGGCGGGAGTTTGCGACGACTGATGGCCTTGCAGTGAATCGTTTCGCTGCGATCTCGTCTCGAGTCTCGATCCAATTGGGATGGACCGCGACGAACGGCGAAGTGAGAGGGATTGCGCAG
>DATMCM010000735.1:0-2772 GCA_035558335.1 Blastocatellia bacterium
CCACCGACCACCGCCATTAAGCAATAGTAGCCCCGCCGTCGACTACTATTGTTTGTCCGGTAATGTAGCCTGACGCCTGCGAGGCAAGAAAGACGACGACGCCCTTCAGCTCGCCTTCCGATCCAACGCGCCCCATTGGAACTCCCGCGGCGATCCGTGGCTGGGCGGCTTCCAGAACCTTTTCGGTCATTCGCGAAGGGAAGAAGCCAGGCGCAATTGCGTTGACGCGAATCCGGCGTCCGGCCCACTTTGCTGCAAGTTCGCGGGTCATCGCTATCATTCCGCCTTTTGCTGCCACGTACGCAGAAATGTGCTGGCCGTCCGGCATCGAACCTTTGAGTCCGGCGATCGAGGCTACGTTGATGATGTTGCCGCCCCCCTGCTTGATCATCTCGCGGCCCGCTCGTTGCGCGAACAAAAACGCTCCAGTCAGGTCGACGTCGATCACCTGCCGCCACTTTTCAATCGAGTGGTCCTCAGCCGGCTGGCCCCAGGTAATTCCGGCATTGTTAACCAGGATGTCTATCTTCCCAAAGGCGCCGAGGGTTTTGTCCATGGCCGATTGGACGTCGGCTTCGCTCGAGACGTCGCAAAGCGTTCCTTCGCATTTGAAGCCGCGCCCGCGAAACTCTTCTACGGTCGGCGTGAGCCACTCGGCGCGCCGCGCGAGCAGCATGAGCGAGGCTCCGGCTTCGGCGAGCCCCTCGGCCATTTCTTTGCCGAGCCCGCGCGAGCCTCCGGTCACCAGCGCGACCTTGCCCGATAGATCGAATAAATCATTGAGTGTCGGCACGAGTAATTGTCTCCTTGTGATTGGCGTATGATGGCAGATCAGGGTTTATATCTCACGCAGTGTTGGGAAGCAACGTGACAACCCGGGTCAGTTAGGAGTTCAGAGTTCAGAGTTCAGAATTCGGAGTCCGAGTTTGACAGCGGTCTTTGCCGCGCAGAGAATCTGTCTATCATTCGACTTCGCATGATTCCAAGGCCGGCGATAATCCGGGTCCTTGCAAAAACAGATTTTGATCTGCTGTTGCGTGTTGCGAGCCCACGGGACGTTCCTGAAGGAGTCAGAATGGCTAACCATCTTGTCCATTCGGTCATCGCGTTATTGGCATTCGTCCTGTTTGCGCTCGCTGTCTCCATCAGACTCTCGCCCCCGTCGTCCGCGTTTGTCTCGAGCGGTGTGGTAATCAACGAGTTTAGAACAAACGGGCCCAATGGCGCGGACGATGAGTTCATTGAGCTGGTTAATGGTTCCGATTCAGTGGTCAACGTACACGGTTGGCAGGTGATCGTCCTAAACGGGTTCACCGAATCAACGCGAATACCAGTCCCATCCATATCACTGCCGCTCGGAGCTCACCTCCTATTGAGCGGCCCGCGATATAGCGGCGCTGCTAAGGGTGACTGGCTGTATAACCAGGGGATAGCCGACAACTGCTCGATCCGGCTTTGGGACGCGGCCGGCCTGGTTGTCGATGCTGTCTCAACCGAAGTTGGTTTTTCCGAGGAAGGTGGCACGCTGCCAATCATCGATAGAAACGAAGACTGGAGCTATGAGCGAGTACGAGACACTGATCACAATGATCAGGACTTTCGATTGATAAGTCCGAGTCATCCTCGCAGCATACGCGACGCGCCGTTGTCTGCGACTGCAACTGCGACGCCCGCAGTCGTGAGCCCCGGCGATCCACTGCTTCTCACCGTTAAGGTGACGTCTCCACCGCCACTCAGTACTGGACTAATAGCATTTTGTGCTCTCGATTCTCTAGGCGGGAACGGAGGGCAATTGCTTTTCGATGATGGCTCGCACGGCGATGCAGTACCCGGCGATCGCATTTTTTCCTGTCAGATCACGGTCCCGTTCGGCACAGAATTGGGAATAAAGACGCTGACAGCGTGTGCTGCGGATAAGCAGAATCGCAGCACTTGCGCGATTATTGTCTTTGACGTTGGCGTCGTTACGCCTGGGCCTGGGTGCTTAAGCGAGCGTTTCCGAGTCAAGACCGGGACCGATCCAGATGTTAGCCGCGTCGCCCTGTTCTCAACGCCAACACCTTCGACTGTAGCATCGATTCGAAGGCCGGGCACGCCTCAGGCAATTACAGAAAACTCTCGCGTTTCGCCATTCGAAACGACTGTGTGGATCGTGAGCGCCAGACTCACCGCTTTCAAGACGGAAGACGATTCAGCCTATCGGCTGATCCTGGAAGACGCCAACGGCGAGAGTATGGTCGTCAGGATTCCTTGCCCGTGCTGCGTCGCATCGGGAAGCCCGTTCCGGTTCAGGACAGCGGCCGCGCGTGCAAAGTTTGATCAGTTGTTCTCGGCAACCGACACTCTGCAAAGTGCAAGCGAGCCCGTGTTTGTTGAAGGCGTGGGTTTTTATGATTCAGTCTCCGACCAGACCGGCGCGCAAAGCCGAGCGGGTCTTTATCCCGTTCTAAACATAGACTTCAACATCGATCCGCTTAAGCCTCGCATTATCAGCGCGTCGGTGAGCGGCAAGAAGCTCGTCGTATTCGGATTGAACTTTGATCAGGGCGCGCGGATATTCATAGAATCTCAGAAGCAAAAAACGACAAACGACGCCAGTGAGCCGCGCACGTCACTGGTTAGCAAGAAGGCGGGAAAGACAATCGAGCGGGGGCAAGAAGTGACGCTCACCGTGAAAAATGCAAACGGCTCGGTGTCTGATGGATTTACCTTCAGGCGACCGAGCTAATGAAAGTGGGCGAGACTCTTACTAGCCCAAAGTGGAGCAATTAC
>DATMCM010000736.1:0-26633 GCA_035558335.1 Blastocatellia bacterium
CGCTCGCGCATGCGGCGAGCGGATGTGGAGCGAGCTCGGCATCCCGGTCTACCTTTACGAAAAGGCCGCGACACGGCCCGAGCGGGAAAATCTGGCCGCCGTTCGCAAGGGTCAGTTCGAAGGTATTCGCAGCGAAATCGCAACCAACGAAGCGCGCCGGCCCGACTACGGCGAAGCTCGCGTTCATCCTACGGCGGGACTCACCGCAGTAGGCGCGCGGCCGCCGCTGATCGCTTACAACGTGAATCTCGGAACTTCGGACATCGAGGTCGCCAACAAGATCGCGCGCGCGGTTCGTCATCAGACCGGCGGTTTGCGCTACGTCAAAGCGCTTGGATTTGAACTGAAGGATCGAGGAATCGTGCAGGTCTCGATGAACATGGTCAATTACGAAGGCACGCCGCTGTTTCGCGCGTTTGAAATGATCCGACGCGAAGCCGAGCGATACGGGGTGGCAGTAGTCGGCTCAGAAATCGTGGGTCTGGTTCCGCAACGCGCGCTGAACGCGGTCGCCGATTTCTATCTGCAGCTCGAGAGCTTCAGTGAGGAGCAGATTCTCGAGCACCGGCTGAACACGGCCATCGAGGAGAGCGAGCGATGAGCGCGACTCGGCTGGACGGCGATGAGGTGTTGGGCAGCTTTGCCGAGTTGGTTGCGGCGGGGACTCCGGCACCCGGTGGCGGCAGCGTGGCGGCATATTGCGGGATGATGGCGGCGGCGCTCGGGCGCATGGTGTGCAACCTCACGATAGGCAAGCCGAAGTTCGCCAACCGGGAAACGCGTCTAAAGGAAGTTCGCGGTGAGCTAGAGCGGCACGGCCAACGGCTTCGCGAGCTAATAGCTGAAGACGCCGCAAGTTTTGAAGGTGTGCTTGCGGCTTATCGATTGCCGAAGGAGACGGACGAGCAGAAGGCAGCTCGAGCTGAAAGCATTCAAGCGGCGATCGGGGTTGCGGTGAGCGTTCCGCTTGAAACCGCTGCCCAAAGTTTTGAAGTGCTGAAGCTGCTGCGCGAGATCGCCGACATCGGGAACCCTAATGCGATTTCGGACGTCGCGGTTGGGAGTCAACTCGCGGAAGTCGCAATCAAAGGAGCCGGTTACAACGTAGCGGCGAATCTTTCAACGATGAGCGACGCCCTTAAGGCTGATGACGCGGACGCGAGAATGAAGGCGCTGGTCGATGAAGCCGGCAGGCTCGCCAAACAAGTGGAAGCAAAGGCAGGTGCGCAATGAACCTTGTAGGGACATACCTCCTTGGGATGCCCTTTGCTTCATTCGCAGGCACTTGCGGACAAGCGCCGCCCCTGGCTACCCATTCTTCCATTTGTGAGGAGGGGCGCCCACAGAGGGACGCCCGTACAGGTCAACGATGCCCACTAAGTACAAAGACATTCAGTTCGAAGTGACCGATAGGGTTGCGCGGATAACATTTGCGAGGCCGCCGCTCAACGTGTTCACCATCTCGATGATGAAGGAGATTACGGACGCGATCAACAGCCTGCTCACGGCGCAGGACGTGTGTGCGATCGTGTTCGCGGCTCAACCCGGCGCTCATACTTTTTCCGCCGGCGTCTCCGTTGAAGAGCACCGGGTCGAGACCGTCTACCAGATGCTCGAAGGCTTTCACGGAATCTTCCGCGCGCTGAACACCGCCTCGAAGCCTGTAGTCGCACTTGTTGCCGGAGCGGCTCTGGGAGGCGGGTGCGAGCTTGTAGCTTTCGCCGACATTGTGATCGCGGGTCGTTCGTCGCGGTTCGGCCAGCCGGAGATAAAGCTTGGCGTCTTTCCACCGCTCGGCGCTGTTATCCTTCCTCGGGTTGTGGGTGAAAAGAAAGCGCGTGAGATGGTCCTGACCGGCGAACTGCTGACGGCGGAAGCGGCGCATGCGGCCGGTCTGGTGAACTATGTGGTTGCCGACAACGAGATTGAGAAGAAGGCGGAGGAAGTGCTTGGCCAGCTCAGACAGTTGAGCGCGGCTTCGCTTGAAGTCTCGAGGCGCGCGATGACTGAAACCTTGGGAATGACGTTTGATGACGCGTTGAAACGCACAGAAAACATCTACTTGAACAAGCTGATGATTCTCACGGACCCGCAAGAGGGGGTCGAGGCGTTCATCGCGAAACGGCTGCCAAGATGGAAGCACAAATAATAGTCAGTAGTCCGTAGTAGGAGTCCGTAGCTCGAATCCCTAAGATCGAGTAGAACCTTGAAACACGAACTACGGACTACTGACTACGGACTACTGACTCCTGATTATGCCTGCACCGATTCCACTCGAGATAAGAAAGACAGGCGGAGAGATAACCGTTCGTTGGGACGACGGTCATGTGAGCCTGTTTCCGATCAAGTATCTGCGCTCCGAGTGCATGTGCGCGAACTGTGTCAGCGAGGTGACGGGCTTGCGGATCCTCGATCCGCGGACGGTGGCTGATGACTTGACCGTTCTTAAGGCGGATCACGTCGGACGCTACGGGGTGAAGTTCACGTTCAGCGATCGGCACGACGACGGGATCTACACGTGGGAGCGGCTCCGCGAGATCTGCCCGTGCGACGAGTGCAGCTCGAAACGTACCACGAAGTAGTCGTGGCGAGACGAAGGTGCGGCACTTAGCGCTCACCTCGAAAGTTACTGTTCAGCGAAAGGAATGGAATGAATAAGCAAACGTTTGGCATCGCCCTCATGAGTCTTGCGATTCTGTTCGCGCCTGCGTCGAGTCTTGGCGCCGATATGAAGAAGAAAGAGGATGCCGTCGCCTCAATCGAAAGGCACAAACCTGAACTCATAAATCTCAGCGATCAGATTTGGGGCTTCGCGGAGACGGCTCTTCGCGAGACGCAATCGTCGAAGCTGCTTGCGGATTATGCCGAGAAGCAGGGCTTTCAGGTGAAGCGCGGAGTGGCGGGAATGCCTACCGCATTCGTGGCCAGCTTCGGGCAGGGCCGCCCGATCATCGGTGTGCTGGGCGAGTTTGACGCGCTTCCGGGCATCTCTCAAAAAGCGCAACCGGTGAAGGAAGCGTTGCAGGCAGGCGCGCCGGGTCACGGCTGTGGACACAACTTGTTTGGAGCTGCGAGCCTCGGCGCGGCGCTCGCCATAAAAGAACTGATCGCCGCAGGCAAGCTTCAAGGAACGATTCGCTTCTACGGCACTCCGGCGGAAGAAGCCATCGGCGGAAAGATATACATGGCACGCGAGGGCTCGTTCAGCGATCTCGATGTTTGTCTGGCGTGGCACCCCGAAGATGAGACGAGAGCGGACGTCGACAGCTCACAAGCGATCATCGACTTCATCGTAGAGTTCAAAGGCAAGGCGGCGCACGCGGCCTTCGATCCGTGGAACGGCAGGAGCGCTGTCGCGGCGCTCGAGTTTTTCACCACCGGCTTGAACCGGATGCGCGAATTCGTCAAACCGACGGTGCGCATGCACTACGTCATTCAGAAGGGCGGCGACGTTCCCAACGTCGTTCCCGAGTACTCGAGGGTATGGTGCTGGATTCGCGACTCGAAACGGACCGGCGTTGAAAGCGTCTTTGGGCGCGCGCGCAAGATCGCGGAAGGCGCGGCCTTGATGGCCGGAGTCGAAGCAAAAGTCACCGTGCAGAGCGGAGACTACGAAATGCTGGTTAACATTGCGGGTGCGAAGTTGATTCAAGCGAATCTCACGTGGCTTGGCCCGATTCAATACACCAAAGAAGAACAAGAGTTCGCGAAGGCGATTCAACGGGCGACCAACGTCGAGGAAAAGGGATTGAACGGCGCGATTCAACCGCTCAAGGATCCAAAATCGGACCCGGATGGAGGTTCGACCGATGTCGGCGATGTGAGCTGGATAGTACCGACCTTGCATCTGTCGGTGACCACGGCGCCCGTCGGCGCGCCCTGGCACGCCTGGCCGGTGGTGGCTTGCGGGGGAATGTCGATCGGTCACAAGGGGCTCGCTCAAGCGGCGAAGGCGCTTGCGGCCACGATGGTAGACCTGTTTGAAGACCCAAAGACGCGCGAAGCCATTCAAGCTGAGTTCAAGGAGAAAACGAAAGGCGAGGTGTACAAGCCTTATATCCCGGAGGGCCCGCCGCCGCTGCCCAAAGAATAGTGGTTAGTGGTTAGTGGTTGGTGGCTAGTGTTCCGCAGGCGATGCTCGACAGATCCATTAACCCACTGTAGCCACTGACCACTAACCACTAACCACTAACCACTAACCACTAACCACTAATCACTAATCACTAACCACTAACCACTGGTCACTTCCTCCCGCCTTTTGCTATATTTCGATTTCAGAATGAATTCGCGCGTGCTAGTTCTTAACGCATCCTTCGAGCCGATCAACGTCTGCACCGCGCGGCGCGCCGTGGTGTTGATCCTCAAAGGTGTGGCGCACGCCGAAGAAAGCTCTGCTCGATGGCTGCACTCGTCACGGTTCTCGATGCCTCTGCCGTCGGTGATTCGGCTTGTCGAGTACATCCACATCCCGTTTGAGCGAAAGAGCCTTTCCCGAAAGAACATCTTGCTGCGGGATCACAACACATGCCAGTACTGCGGCCGAGTGTTTACGCCGTTGGAATTGACGCTGGACCATATCCACCCGCGTTCGCGTGGCGGCGACTCAGCCTGGGACAATCTGGTCACCTGCTGTCGCTCGTGCAACAACCGCAAAGGAGACCGTTCTCCGGAAGCGGCGGGAATGCGGTTGCTGCGTCGCCCTCAGGCCTACAACCTTCACGTGAACCGGCAGATAATTCGCTATCTCGGGCGCGCCGACGAGTCGTGGCGCAAGTATCTTTTCTATTAGCAGCCTCCCTTGACTGCCGCACCTGATGCATTCATCATACTTGCCCTTAGCCATCTCCGTTCACGGCCGGGGAAGTCAAACATGAGGTGTTGCTACATTCAGGACCGGTAGAGATCAGTGGATGAATACACTCCTGCGGGCCGTTTACGAAATCCAAGAAGCAACCCTGATGGCCGGACGCGCATTCCGCCGCGCTCTCTCAAGGCCCCGCTACTTCCGTGAGATCATGATTCAGATGGACGAGATCGGCGTAGGTTCGCTGATGATCGTCGTGTTGACTGGCGCTTTCACCGGCGGCATTCTCGCACTGAACACTGCGCCAACTCTTAAAACGTTCGGGGCCACTGCGAAGGTCGGCGAGCTGGTTATGACTTCGCTGGTGCGCGAGATGGGTCCGGTGCTCGCTTCGTTGATGCTTGCCGGACGCGTTGGTTCAGCCATCGCCGCAGAACTTGGCTCGATGGTTGTCTCCGAGCAAGTAGACGCCATGCGCGCTCTTGGAACCGATCCGGTCAAAAAACTGGTTTGGCCGCGTCTGCTCGGATTGATGTTGTTAACTCCGGCGCTCACGCTTGTCGCCGACATAATCGGGGCGGTCGGCGGCTGGGCAGTCGCAAGCACGCTGATGCATGTTCCGAGCACCGTGTACCTGAACTCGGCGAAGAACGGGCTGAGCTACAGCGACATAACAGGTGGACTCCTGAAGCCGGTTACGTTCGGGTTTATCATAGGCGTGGTGAGTTGCCGAGCGGGACTGCGGACGCGGGGTGGTACGGTTGGCGTTGGACGCTCGGTGACCCAGGCGGTAGTGGTATCGGATATATTGATACTGGCGGCTGATTTTTTCCTACAAAAACTTATTCAAGCGTTTACCGAGGGCGGCTAAACATGAGCCAGCAAGTAGAGAGAGCAATAGAGTTCCAGAACGTGACGATGGCCTACGGCGATCGGAAGATTTTGGACGACGTCAGCTTCTCGGTGAACCCCGGCGAGACCAAGATCGTGATGGGCGGGTCGGGCACCGGAAAGTCTACGATCCTCAAGCTTGTGCTTGGCTTGATCAAACCTCAGGCCGGCCGAATCCTGGTCGACGGCGACGACATCACTCAGCTGGACGAGCGCGAGATGACCGAGGAACGCAAGAAGATCGGGATGGTTTTTCAGGAGGGTGCGCTTTTTGACTCGCTTTCGGTTTTTGAAAACGTCGGGTATCGACTCTTCGAGCAGGAAGTTCCCGAACAAGAGATCGAAGACGCTGTCTTGAGAATGCTGCGCTTCGTGAACCTCGAGGACACGGTCGATATGATGCCGTCCGAGCTGTCGGGCGGAATGCGAAGGCGCGTCGGCATTGCCCGCGCGCTGGTGGGCAGCCCAAAGCTGATCCTGTTTGACGAGCCGACCGCCGGACTCGATCCGCCGACGGCACGGACCATCCTCGAGCTTGCAATAAAGCTTCGAGATCTTGAAGGGGTGAGCTCGATCTTCGTCACACACCGCCTCGAGGATATAAAACAACTATCGTCCAACTACGCCACAATCAACGAAGGCGGCGAGATCGTGTTTCAGAATGAAGACAGCAAGCTTTGCCTGGTCAATACGCGGTTCGTGATGTTGAAGGAAGGGCGCGTGATCTTCAGCGGCACTGACGAACAAATGTGGGAAAGTGACGATCCGTACCTGAAGGAGTTTTTCCGGGTATAGGCCAGATCCGGTGACGGCTTGATCGCCATCGAACTGGAGGAGATGTTATGGCACGAATGAATACGAGTCTGTCCGAGCTTCGAGTTGGCTTACTGGCCGTCGGCGCGATCGCAATATTGATCGTGTTCATCCTCAGCGTCAGCGGCGACATCTCCTTCTTCAAACGCAACCTCACCTATCGAACGAGATTCGGCGCTGCAGAAGGGCTCAAGAAGGGCGACGAGGTACGACTCGCGGGAAAACTGGTAGGCAAGATCGAGAAGGTTGAGTTCGGTTCCATCCCCACAAGCAAAGACGAGAAGCCAATCCTGGTAACAATGACCGTCGACGGACGCGAGGTGCAGGATCGCATCCGAAAAGACTCGCAGGCCGTTCTCGCTCAGCAAGGCTTCCTCGGTGATCACGTTGTCGACATAATTCCTGGAACGACAAACGCGGAAGTAGTGCCCGACGGAGGCGAGATACCAAGCGCCGACCAGGCGGGGCTTGCGCAGGTCTTCTCCGGCGCCAACGACATACTCGTTCAGTTCAACTCGGTTGGAAAAGCGCTGCAGGAGGTGATGGATAACATCAATCAGGGCAAGGGCACGGTAGGTAAGCTGCTTCACGATGACGAGTTCTATACTAACTTGAATCGCGCGGTGCTCGAGTTCCAGCAACTCGGAGCCAAGATAAGCAAGGGTGAAGGAACGATCGGCAGGTTGATCAATGATCCAAAGCTGTATGACGATCTTCGCGCTTCGATCGCCGAAGTCCAGGGCATAGTCAGTGATGCTCGCAACGGAAAGGGCACGCTGGGGAAGCTGATAAACGACGATCGACTCTATAGCCAGGCTAACGACGTGGTTGCGAAGCTGAACTCGACGGCCGAAAAGTTCGACCGCATCATCGCCGATATCGAAGCCGGAAGAGGCACGGTCGGCAAGCTGATCAAGAGCGAGAAGCTTCACGACGACGTCGAGGCCACCGTCGAATCATTCCGGCGAATAAGCGATCGCCTCGACAAGGGCGAAGGCTCGGCCGGCAAGCTCCTGCGTGACGAGGCGCTTTACAACAACCTCAATCAAACGACCGCAGAGATGGTTAAACTGCTTTACGACTTCCGGCAGGATCCTAAGAAGTACTTGCGCATAAAGGTAAGTCTGTTCTGAAGCTGTGCGCCATCGATGACTGCAGAATCAGAATTGCGCATGACCCAAATCCCTAAGCTCTGGTAAGTGTTACTCTTCGTCTCCCGAATCGTCGTCGGGTTCGGATCCTCCGCCCCCGGAGACTCCCTTTATCTCGGAGGAGATTTCGGCGCGTCGCTGTTTGGCAAGCTTCATGACTTGCGACAGGTGTTTGCGCGCTCGGCGTGCTGCCGCCTTGTTGCTTTTCTGGCGAAAAACCATGTTCTCAGCCGCGAACCGACCTACTTCAATCAACAACTGACCGGTAGTCGAGCCTTGAACCCTGCGATCGAACAAACGGCGTTCGCCAACGCGGCGTTCAGCCATGCCCGGCGGCGGGCCGAGGTTTTCTTTGCGCCTGTCTCCCCTGCGGCGGTCCTCTCCCGCTCGGCGTTCCTCTGCTGTTAAGTTCAACGGGTCTTCGTCTGACATGTCATTCTCCAGAACTAGAATCGTTCCTGCCTATCAGTCCGGTGAGGCGATTACCCAGCAGGGCCCCAGAGATAAAAACATGGGCGCTAGTCTAACACAAGGCGGCTTGGTTGCAAGAGAATCGAATTGAGGGTGACCTGATTTCAATTTCTCAGCGCAGTCTCTGCGACTCCGCGCCTCTGCGGTTAGACAGTGTCGCGGGCTCGCAACGGTAAGGTCGCGGATCGTCTACTAACCGCAGAGACGCTGAGACGCCGAGGTTACGCAGAGAAAACATTCGAACCAGGACACAGCGAATTGATCACACTTTGAGCAACTCACGCGCGTGACGACGGGCGCTTTTGGTTATCTCGGCGCCGGTCAGCATTCGAGCTATCTCCTCGACTCGGCCCCTCCGATCAAGCGTTTCGATGCTCACCAGAGTGCGGCCCGCCGCGGATTCCTTGCGAACGAGCAGGTGTGCTTCGGCAAAGCGAGCGATTTGCGCCTGGTGAGTTACGCAAAGGACCTGATTGGACTCCGAAAGCTTCTTCAACTTGGCGCCAACCGCTTCGCTTACACGCCCGCCGATCCCGCTGTCGATCTCGTCGAACACGATCGTGCGTGGGAACTCCGACGCGGCGCCCGCAGTCTTGAGCACCAACATTAGTCGTGAAGCCTCGCCACCCGACGCCACCTTGGCAAGCGGCTTGGCCGATTCGCCCGGATTTGCCGAGAACAAAAACTCGACGCGATCGATTCCCCGTTCGGTGAAATGCGCGGATTCGCTTTCGCCGTCAAGTTCTGCGTCCGGTGTCGAATCTATCTGAACCCTGAACCTCGCGTGTTCGATCGCGACTTGGGCAAGGTCGTGTTCGACTCCGCGCTCGAATTTCTTTGCGGAACGAACTCGCTCGCCGTGCAGCTTGCGCGCGACCTGCAGATAGCTCTCACGAGCCGATCGAAGCTCCACACGCAATTCAGCTTCGCGTTCGTCAGACCGCTCGATGCGGCGAAGCCGGTCTTGAGAGCGAGCGAGGTGCTCGAGCGCGCTTTCGATCGAGCCGCCGTACTTGCGCTTCAAACGAGCGACCTCGGCGAGCCGCGAGTCGATATCCGAGAGCCGCCCGGGTTGAAACTCGAGCCTGCCTGCAAAGCCGCGAAGCGATGCGGCGAGGTCTTCCAGTAATGCGCGAGCCGACTCGATCCCTTCCAGGTAGTCGCGGAAGCTCGACTCGAAAGCGCTCAATTCTTCGACGCGACGGGCGGCCTGGCTGATTCGCGCGATCGCCGAGTCCCGGTCTTCGTAGATCGCATCGAAGCTCTCGCCGCATAGCGTCGTCAGCTTCTCGACGTTCATCAGCCGGCGCCGCTCTTCTTCCAGGCGTTCGTCTTCCCCGACTGCAAGCTCCGCCCTCTCTAGCTCGTCGATCTGGAATCGGAGGATGTCCACGAGCTGGAGCTTCTCCGCTTCGTCTCGCCTGAGGGAATCAAGCTCGTCCCTCACCGCTACAAAAGTTTTGTACGACGACGCGGTCTGCTCGCGCCTCGCCTTAACGCCTGCGTGTGCGTCGAGCATTTCGAGGTGGGTGTCGCGGTCAAAGAGCGTTTGCTGATCACCCTGGCCGTGAATGTCCACGAGAAACGGCCTCAGCTCCCGCAATAGCGTCTGGGTAGCAAGTTGATGATTGATAAAGATCTTGTTGCGGCCGCCGGCTGCCAGCTCGCGGCGAATGACGATCTCGATAGCCTCAGCGCCTTCGGTTTCGATCCCCGCGTCGGCGAGCTTCTGCTCAAGCTGCGAGGTTCGAGGCACGGAAAACAAACCTTCGATGGAGGCGTGCTGCTCGCCCGACTTCAGCAGCTCTGAGGCGAATCGCCCACCGATCAGCACGCCGAGCGCATCGACGATGATCGACTTGCCCGACCCGGTCTCGCCGGTGAGCAGGTTCAAACCGCTGTCGAACTCGACGCGTAGTTCATCGATCAACGCGAAGTTTGAGATGTTGAGGAATGAGAGCATTACCGCGAATAATTGCACGGGTGGCCTCCGAGGCCGCCCCCAAAATAAGATCGGCCTCGCGAGGCTGCGATGCGCCCACCGATGCCGCGCCTACAAGCGTTCAAAGCTAGCGTCGAGGCCGTCGCTCGTCAAGGATCGCTTCGACCGCGCGCAGCAAACTGTCAGCTACAAAGTCGGGCTCGCAAGGCCAGCGAACCTGATGCGCGAGGGTCTCTTTCCCATAACCTGTCAACACCAGCGCTCCTCGCGCTCCCGCGTTGGCCGCCAGGTTGATGTCACTCGCCTTGTCGCCGATGACGAATGACCGCGCGAGGTCGATGTTGTGCTCGCGAGCCGCCGCGTAAAGCATTCCGGGGCGGGGCTTGCGGCACTCGCAATCTTTTCTGTACAGCTCGTCCCCGTAGTCCGGATGATGCGGGCAGTAATAGACGGCGTCGATCCTCGCGTCTTCCTTTTGAAGCTCACTGATCATTCGATTGTGAATCTCGCGAAGATCGTCTTCAGAATAGAAGCCGCGTGCGACCCCCGACTGATTCGTGACGACGATCGTCTTGAGCCCCGCCTTATTGACGAGCCGCACAGCTTCGGCAACGCCCGGATAGATGAGCAGATCGTCGGGTCTTGATATGTAGCCGAGGTCTTCGTTGATCGTTCCGTCACGATCGATGAAAATCGCCGGCGAGGATTGTGGATTGAGGACTACGGATTGCGGATTCTGGGATTGCGGATTATCGGATTTCTGACTTCTGATTTCGGACTTCCGATTCACTGACATTCCGGCAAATCTTACGTCCGCAGGCCCCGATCCGCAATCAGAAGAGCGCTTCGGCTATGCCCATGAGAGCGCAGATATTGTGTTGAACGTAGTCGATCCTCACCTCCCAGGAAGTCGCGCTCTCGCGAAAGCCGCCTTGCGCCTGTGCCGGCTTACGAAGCGACGAGTCGTTGGGTTCAATCTGCTGGGAGAGCAGAAAAGGAGCCACCAATCTAAGCGCCGCTCCGATTCCGTCCGCGCGAGCATCGCCGACTCTGCGCGCCAGGCGATAAGCCGCAACTATGCCTTCGGCTCGTGAGGCGGCAGGGGTCGCTCGCGGACGGCCCGGGCCGAAGCCGCCTTGGAAGCCTGGCTTCTCGTCCGTCGTGTATTGATCAGCGATCATCGACTGAGCGATATCGATCGTATGCTCCGCATAGCGTCGCTCGGGATTGATCCGGTGCAACATATCGAGAGCTTGCATGAGCCATGCGTCCGGTGGAGGCTCGTCCATCTTGCGTTGAGTCAGGATCAGATGATCGGCCCCTCGTCTGACGGCGTCAATCAGCCGGCGGTCGCCGTTAAGCTTGAACAACTGCACAAGCCCCAACATCGCTTCGCCGGGATAGTACAGCGAAGTGCTTCCCTGCGGTTTATGACCATGAAGCCGGTAGTAACTCTCGAAGGATCCGTCCTTATGCTGAAGCGACAAGATGAGATTGGCGAGGCGCTCGGCGTTCGGGCGATCACCGCGCTTCGGGTCGAGCTCGAACTGCCGGGCCAGCACGATCAACGCCAGCCCACTTGCCCCAAGCTTGGCTTTCTCATCGAAGTCGAGCACGTAAAGGTCGCTCTTGAGCGCGGGGCGAAAGCGGGTCTTAAGAAAAGTGATCGCGCGGGCGGCCGAATCCAAATACGTGTTGTCGCGCGTTGTCGCGTAAAGATCGAGCAGCGAGAGCGCCGCCCCCGAGTGTCGAAGAATATTGTAGGTATCAGTAAGGATACTGTCGTCGTGTGCGTCGTAAATGTAGTGAAAGCTTCCGTCGGGCTTCTGCATGCGAACCAGATAGTCGCCGCCCGCTCTTGCCGCGGCAACCAAACGCGCACGATCCAGTTCGCCCGCGAGGCAGGGTGTTTTGATGCTCGCCGCCACGATAAGAAAGAAAAGCACCCGCCTCGCAATCAGGAGTGTCGCAGCAATCATGCGGAATAGCTTAAACACAAAGGCGAGAAAGTCACAAAGGAACCTGCGCCATCTTGTCGCCACGGAAGCCCGCACGTCCTGGGAGGGCGGGCGTCTCGCCCGCGGGATCAACCCCGCTAAACTGGCGGTCCGCCGGTCAGCACGATACGTCCTTGCGAGTCGAACACATCAACTCGTTGAATGTTCGACACCGGACGCACTTGCGGAGGCAGCGTGCCGTCCTCGGTGCTCAGTGAAAGTTTGAAAGAACCGTTGTCTTCGGTCGTCACCGTCTCAAGCAAGAATCCATCGACTACCAAGGTGTATTGGGCGTTGGAATTGAGCTTGTCTCCCTCGATCTCGAGCGTTTCGCGGCTGCTGGACGCCCTCGTTTTTACCTTGCCCTCGGCGTCGGAGTCGACTCCGGTCGGGTTGAGGTCAGCTTCTTTCTGAACTTCTCCCCCGCCGCCGCCTCCGCCTCCGCCCCCGCCGCCGCCGAAGTCGTCGCCGCCTGCCTGGAAAGTCCCCTCCAAAACGACCTGACCCGATGGGTCGCGCACTTCAATGCGCTGAATCCCGGTCACCGGCCTGAGGGCGGCCGGGAGCAATCGGCCGCTTGAGTTGTCGCTGGTGAACTCGACCCGGAAATAGCCCGACTGCGCTACGACGGTGCCCAGGCTCACGCTGTCGGCGAAAATTTGATAGAGCACTCCCGATTGCAAGTGCTCGCCCTCGACCCTCAACTTTTCGCGCTCGGATTCAATTTCTGCGCGCGCGCTGCCTTTAGCTTCTCCGTTCGAGGTAAGCTTCGCTTCCTTCTCGATGACGCCGCCCCCGCCGGGTTGCGGGGTGCCAAAAGTATTTGCGAGAACCACTCGATTCTGCGAATCGCGCACTTCGACCAGCTTGATCGTGGTCACCGGGTTGAGCGACGCCGGAAGCAAGAAATGATTGCTGCTCGGCGTCGTCGAGAACTCGATTTTAAAGGCGCCGAAGTTACTCGTTGTAGCTCTAAGGCGGTTCGGATCAACACCGCTTGCGCCGTCAATGATCACATTGCCATCAACGACGAGCTTGTATCCGGCGCGCGGCTGAAGCTGCTGGACTTCGATCTCGAACTCCTGCTCCGAGGCGGTGACCGAGACTTCCGCGTTGCCGGTCGCCGTAGGCTCGATTCCGGAGGGATGCAAGCTGATCTCGTTGTGATTGCTGGTCGCCGTATCGAAGCTTTGTATCGCTCCAGGGGATCGATGCGCCCGGCGCCGAGTTTGCGCGCCAGCCCGGGATTGTTGCCGTCAATTCCCGTGGCCGTGCTTTCGAGAGCGCTCCTCGCGTTGCGGCGCGAATCGCTTTCGAGAATAAGCGCGGCTCCCGCGGATGCAAGCGGAGCGGCGAACGAGGTTCCGCTCCAGACTGCATAGTCAGGAGCATCGTTGAGTTCCGGGTAAGAGCTGATCAGGTTGACGCCCAGCGCGCTGACCGAAACGTTCGAGCCAAAATTCGAGAAGCTTGCTTTCCGATTGTTTGCATCAATCGCAGCCACACCCATCACCTCGAGTTTCCAGTTCGCCGGAAACTGGGGAGCAACATCGTTGCCCTGGTTTTCGTTGCCAACCGCAGCCACCAGCAACACCCCCCGCTGTTGCGCGTAAGTCACCGCATCATGCATGACCTGCGATTCTTCAATTGATCCGAAGCTGAGGTTGATGACCCGCGCGCCGTGATCGGCCGCGTACTTTATGCCCTGAGCGACGCTGAACGCATCGCTTAAGCCGTCGGGAGAGAACGCGCGAATCGGCATGATCTTCGCATCGGGCGCAATCAACGCGATCAACCCTGCGATAAACGTCCCGTGACCTGCAACGCTCGTTTGCGAGTTGCCACGCAGCTCCAGCGTGTCTTTGGTTGCATCGAGAAAGTTCCAACCGTGCACATCGTCCACAAGTCCGTCATTGTCGTTATCGATATTGTCGTCTGGAATTTCGCCGGGGTCGGTCCAGAGGTGATCCTTTAGGTCCGGGTGAGTCCGATCTATTCCGGTGTCGATCACGGCTACGATTACGCCGCTGCCGCGGGAGCGTAGCTGAATCGCCGCCAGATCGCCGACCAGTTGTTGCGTGAGGTAACCAGGCCGGGATTGTCCGGTAGACGGACGATCACCGGGAAAACCGATGACCGCGCGCCCGAACACGTTGACCGGCGTGGTGATGACCGGATTGAGAGCCGCACTTAAAACGTCGCTGTTTTTGGCGATCTTCTTGCGCCACTTGTTTTCCTTCTTGCCTTTCGGAGTGCCGAGCCGATAGAAGTTAGTGCCGTAGATACGCTGGATCGTTGAAGTGCCGTATTGCGCATTGATCGCGTCAATCGAAGCGCCCGGCTTTATCTCGACCAGCACTTCACCGCGGCGAAAATCATCGATGCCGCTCTGCGCATTCACTCGTTCGGAGAAGATGGTGATCGCTACAAAACAGATTAACAAGAGAGAAATGGTTGTTGACGTCCGGGATATTAATGATTGCCTGTTTTTCATCCTTGACACCCTAAGCGGTCGAGGCGACCGCACTAAGAGAGCTGACTTTGTTCGCTCCGCAAACCCATAAGCATACCAGAGACAATTCCTTGTTTTGGTTCAGAGTCATTCAGGGTTCCCCATCAGTACGAACGGCGCCCAGTAGTAGGGATGGCCGTAGGCGTCTTTGATGGCCAGTTGCGCGCGACGCAGCGCCGCGCGTTTTGTCGCGCCGTCCCGAAGATGCGAATACATCTCGCGCATCAGGTCGGCGGTTGAAAGGTCACTCACCGCCCAAAGACTTGCAACGACCGATGGCGCGCCGGCGTACAAAAAGCCGCGCACAAGTCCATGCAGCTCGTCACCCGGGAACACCTTGTTCACGCCGGTGTGACAGGCAGATAGCGTGACCATCTCGGCGCTCAGCTTGAGATCGAGAAGGCTGTAAAAGTGGAGTTTAGAGCCGGCGAGCTTCAAGAACGAAAACATGGGGTTGTCGCGGCGGAAGTACCCGTGCGAAGCGAGGTGCAGAAAGCGCGCGCGCGGTGCGGCTTCAACCAGGTTCTCGCGCGTTGCCCGATCGCCGGTCAGCTTGACCGAGTTTGGAAACAGTGCAGCCAGCGCCTCGATCTCCTGTTCGATGTTGGGGGTGCCCGCCTCCCCGACACCAAGCGCAACAAGAACATCGCCGCTCGAAGTTTTATCTTTCAAGTCCGGGATCTGCCCTGCCGCGTGTCTGGTCCGGCACAACTTGAGCACTGCCGCGCTTGGCGCATAAGAGATTTCAAATCGCTCGATCAGGTAGCCGTTGCCGTCGTGAAGCGCGTGAAATGGAACATAGTGCAACGCACCGTGAGGAATGACTATCAATCGCTTGCCGTCGAGCATCGCTTCCAGCGGCGCAAGAACCAGCAGGTAAAGCTGTCCCAGTATTTCGTTGGCCGCGCGGCGAAGCTGTCCGAAATAAGCTTCAACATACTCAGGCCCGTAGTTGAACTTCTCGATCTGAAACCTGAGTGTGGCAAGCAGCTTCTCGACTTCGCTCTGGGCAGCGATACGGCGCGCGATCTGAATGCCCTCGCGAGAAGCGATAAACGCCGAGATGTGTTTGCCCGTTGTGAAGTACTCGATGACTGTTTCGCCGGGTTGCAGGGTCTCTCGCAAGTCTGCAAGCGATGCGCCCTTCATTTGCTGTATGTCGGCAAAGGCGGGAGCTTCCGTTTCCATGCGCCGGAACAGCTGTGCGATTTGGCGTTCGCAGCGCGCGACGCTATGACGATAGCGGTTCGCAACCTCCGCGCTTCGCTGATCGCCTTTGTCTTCTGCGATCCCTGCTTGGGAACCGTACCAGTTCAAATCCTCAATAAGCCGTGAAAGACGCTGGCGGCCTTCGGCAGTCAGCCCGTCTTGTGCTTCGCTGTCTGCCGAACCGCGCACGTACCGCGCCAAGAGATCGGCCAGCGCCCGGGACTTGGATGATTCAACCAGCCGAAACGCTTCGTCGATCAACTCCTCGCCGCCGTGGTCGAGGCAAGCAGCGATCGCATCTTCGTAGGCGTGAATTTTGTCGTGCAAAAACGTCGCTTTGAACTCGTCGGCCGCAATTCCGCCGCGCATCTTCTCGATGATCTCGACGGCACGGCGAAAGCTCTGAAGCGCAAGCGCGCCCCGCTTGCGATCGCGCTCGATTCGGCCAATCAGATGATGGGATTGGTAAGCGACCGCCGGAACGGACAGATCCCCGATTGATTCCAGCGCAGCACGCGCGGCACGCACCGCGCGTTTCAAGTCGCCGGATTCGTAAGCAGCTCGCGCCGAAAGCAAGCGTGCGTACGCCGCTCGGGTCGATAGCTTCTGCCGTGCGAATACGCGGAGCGAAGAGGCCGCATGCTGACCGGCTTCCGCCGGGTTGCCCCGTCTCAAGCACAGCTCGGCGAGATAGGAATCGATCAACGCCACAAGCGTCGTGTTGCTGTTGTCGGCGAAGACGCGCCGCGCGTCGAGGAAATCTCTCTCCGCCTGGTCGAACTCCTGCTGACCCATCGCCGCAAGCGCGTGAACCACCGCGGCCTGACCGGATTCATAAGACAAGCCGAGAGAGGTGAAGCTTGCCCGCGCCAGCGCAGCGCTTTCTGCCGCGTCGTCAAACGCATTGAGCGCCAGCAATATCTCGGCGACCTCGTGATCGCACCAGGCAACAAGCTGAGGGCTGCCGAGGCGCGCTAACTCTTCGCGCGCCTGGTAGTGCGTTGTCAGAGCGGCGTTGTAGTTCCCGCGCAGGAACTGCAGATAGCCGATGTGGAATCGCGTCTGCGCCGCCCAGAGCGTTTGCCCCGAGCGCTCCATCGCGGCGGCCGCGCCTTCAAGTAATCGAAGCGCGTCGCCATGGCGATCCGTCTCCATCAATGCGTGCGAGAGGTTCGTATCCACTACGGCACGCATGGTGTCGTCGCCGGCGGATGCCAGAATCGCGCGGGCGCGCTCGTAATGCTCAATCGCCTTCGCGTAGCGATCCAGTCGGTAGTAGAGGATGCCGACGTTGGTCTCGAGCTGCGCGAGTTCAACGGGCGCGTCCGGCGACAATACGCGGCGCGATTTCCGCGAAACCGCAAGCGCTTCGTCGTAGCGGCTCATCTGGGTCAGCGCAAATACGCGGTGCATCTGAATCACTGCCGTATCCGTCGCAAGCCCCGCGGCGCGCGTGCCTTCCATCGCGTTCTGGTAAAGCGCATCGGCCTCGGCGTAGCGGCCCAGGTGATGAAGCACGCGGGCGCGGCTCACTTCCGCGAATGCTGTTGCTGTCGGATCGCCGAGCGCCGCCGCCACCTGCTCGACTCGCTCCGAAAGCCGCTCGGCGGCGTTCAGGTCCGAGCCGATCAGCCGGTCCACTTCAGCCTTGAGCGCAGATACGGTCTCCCAGGTCGCGGCCACACCGGGCTCGAGCAGGAATGCGCCGGCGCTCTGGGCGTTTATTAACTTGTCGGCCAATACTTTGCTCACGTCTCTCTTCGCTGGCTCCAGTCACATTGTCCGGAACTGGTGGGCGGGATGAGCCCGTTGGGTTTGAATGCAGGTTTGGTTAGGATTCGCTGACCGGCAGACCGGGAACCATAATGCTTCCCTCGGACAACTCTACTCGTAGATCGTAAATCCCCTGCTCGATTCCGCTGACTGTGAACCCACCCACCTCATCCGTAACAGTCGAGAAAACTATCTGGTCGCCCAGTGCGATGCCTAGTTTCAGCCCGGAGACCGACTCGAAAGTGGGATCGCTTTTCTTCAGCACTTGCCCGATCAAGTCCGCACGAGCGTGCTCGGATGAAGCAATTTGCAAGTCAATGCTGTAATCCCCGGCGAGGTAGAGCAGTTGGCGACTTGATGTCTCCGTCGATCGAACGCCCGCCAAAGCCGGGCGCGCGTTGCTGTCGAAGACCAGCGAAGCAATGGCCTGCCCGAGGCGCGTCGCGAGGTTAGGGCTGCGGCGCCGGTTGTCGAAGATTCTGACTGCACGCTTGAGAACCCAGGGCGGTGGCTCGACCGAGTCGTCGCTAGCCGCGATGCTGCGTACTCGCTGGTACCAATCACGGCTTTCGCCGCACGCCGTGCAACTGGTGGCCAGATGGCTCGCTACGCCCGCCGCTTCTGAGTCGGATAGCCGGTCATCGAGATAATCAATCAATCGCTCGAAACTGGGGCATTTCATTGGCCTTGCTCCTCGATCCTATCCATACAATTATGAAGAGCGGCTTTCAGCAGAAAAAATACGTCAAAGGTTAGAGTTTCCCGTGCAGGAGTTTCTTCAGCTTTTCCAGACAGCGAGCCCGAGTCGGCCCGATCGACGGCACCGGCATATTCATCCTTTGCGCTATCTCGGCATAGGACCACTCGTCGGCTTGATAAAACAGCATCGAGAGAAGGTCGCGGCAACGCTCTGGCAGGCTCGCAACCGCCTGGCGCACTGTTTGTGCGCGTTCCAGGGTCTCACGTTCCTCATCGGCGAGTGGAGCAGTTGACGGAATATCTGCCATCGGGTCCGAGTCTTCTTCGCTGGACGAGCCTGTCGGTTGGGCTTCTCTTCGGTTGCGGGCTGCGAGGCGCCAGCATTCGCGACTCGCGGTTGTTATGAGCCATGAGCTTATTTTGTCGTGGTCGCGTAAAGTCGCGAGCTTCTCGTAGAGCTTGAGAGAGACCGACTGAAAGATGTCAGCGGCATCCTCCGGTGAGAGTCTCAGCTTCAACGGGATCGAATAGACCAGCCGCTGGTAACGAGCGATCAAGGCCTCCCAGGCCGTATGCTCCCCCGCGAGACAGGCCGCTATCAGTTGACGGTCGTCTCGTTGAGTGAGATCCGGCGCTGTTTCGGTCCCGCCCTGGTTAGTTGTAAGCTGCATGCCTGCCCTTCTTCCTGGAATGAGATCCTCAGACTTCAATATTAGCAGTTCGATGGCGGCTGTAGCTGGTCGGAGCTCGTCGAAGTATCAACTTCCTGCACCAACTTGCCGTCGTCATTGACGGATCGCCAAACGCTTATCCCTCCGTCGTCGGCACCCTCTCTTACCTTGTGACCTGCTAGGCAACGAGCGTTCCTTCGAGCAAGTGTTGAGGATTGGTCCTTTCTCGCTCGAAGGCGCTGGATTGATGAGTAAAATTGCGCTATAGGAGAGCGGAATCTCCTTGATCAGGCAATGACAATGCGGACTATGAGGTTCCAGATTTCGATGCGGGCTTGGAAGGACTGAAGTGTGAATACGAAAGGGTGTCAGCAATCTTGCCGACACCCTTTGAAGACCTCATCATTCGGGGCAACGTAGAATGAATCTAAACATTTTGCGAGCGCTGTTGCAGCAATCTGCGGAGCTTCAACCTGCCCTTGTGCAACTGAGACTTCGAGGTGCCGGCGCTGCAGCCGAGCATCCTGGCTATCTCTTCATGCTCGTATCCTTCGACGTCGTGAAGCACAAACACCGTCCTGTATCCCGGAGGAAGTTGCGCGATTGCTGTCTCGAGACCTATGCGGTCCACGATCGGCATCGCCTCGGGGTTGATTGTGAAGGGATCGACCGAGTCTGGCATCTCGCCGTCATCGGTGGTCAGCTCGGACTTGACCGAACGCTTGCGGAAGTACATGAGCACTTGATTAACCGTCAAGCGATGGAGCCAGGTCGTAAATGCGGACTCGCCGCGAAACGAACTGATCTTTCGGTTCAACTGAATGAAGACTTCCTGCGTAAGGTCTTCCGCTTCAGCAACGCTGCCGGTCATCCGAAGACAGATCGAGTAAACTCTTTGTCGGTGCTTTCGGTAAAGCTCCTCGAACCCACTCATCGAATCACCCGAAAGCGCTGCGCTTAATCCGGCATCAGATTCAAGCGAAATTGCGTTGGTAGCCATCTCAGTCCCTCCCTCCTGCTGTCCACTTCCTAATCGAGTCGCGCGTTGAGTAGTGCGACTGGTATGCCACTGGTGGCCAGTCGCGGGCTGGCGTCTAAATTTAACTTATGTCAGGGGTTAGGGGCCGAGATCGACAATGAAGCTGAAGAGAACACCTCTTGTTATGGGATGAGGCTATACGAAATCGTGTGGGCCTTGGTGATGGCACTTGAAACGGCTTCGCGCAATGCCCGACACACTCCGTCTAATGAACCTGCAGCGCGATGGGTGAAGAAGAGGGAGCTTTGGCCGCCCCTCTTCTTCAAGCGCCCGCGTCTCCGTTCGGAAAACAATCGCGTCTTTCTTTTGTGCCGGATTAGTTTATTGGGGCACATCCCCAAGGCCGCTTGGATACAGCGGCTTCGCGAGTCACCTACCTCTTTGGGTTGATGCTGTGGTCAGCTAGCGATCCGGCTACCAGAGGCGAGCCAGGAGGTCGGCAATATCGCTTAGCAGTAATTCATCGGCAGGGGTGAAAGCGTCCTGAAGGTCGCTGTCGATATCTATCTGGCCAAGTATTTGGCCATTTTTCCGTATCAGTACCACGATTTCGGCGCGCGTCTCCGCGCTGCAGGCAAGATAGTTGTCGAGCCGTGTCACATCGCCGACAATCTGATTAGCCCCTTGAGCGACGGCAACGCCGCAAACTCCCTGTCCCACAGGTATGTGCGTGTGGTCGGTCGGCTTTCCGAGGTAGTTGTGCAATACAAGCGTGTCACCTTCCAGCAAGTAGATGCCAACCCAGTTGTATTGCTCCCGTTCTTGCTTGAGGATTTTAACCGCGTAGCGCAGCGCATCATCACGTGACGCGTCTGAATTTACCCGTTCCTCGACTAGGCTCACTATTTCTTCGGCGCTGGTCATCAGATCTCCGTGTTTTGATTTTTACTGCTGAAGTCGACCATCGAGAATATTGATCGGCACCGACTTTTGCAAGCGTGCGAGTTGGCCATCGTTGAGGTGTCACAACCGCGTTTGATACACTCTCCGTTCGCTCTGCCGAGTGGACTTGATGTACCGTCAAGTCTCCGGGCGAGGCAAGCCGTCGCACAACCAGGATGATAGACACAATAGCCATAGTCGAGAGCAACGATGAGTTGTCGCCCGGTTATCGACTACTCGTTCTCAGCTTCGGACGGGAGGTAGAAGCGCGGGCAGGTCAGTTCGCGATGCTCAAAGCGGCAGAAGTGTTCGAACCTTTGCTCAGAAGAGCATTGGCAATATACCGTCAACCCCACCCGAGGCGGCTGAGCTTCCTGTACCAGATCCTCGGGCGGGGAACGCAGGCACTCTCACAGCTCGGCCCAGGCTCGAGGGTTGAGGCGCTTCTCCCGCTTGGCAATGAATGGCCGATCGACGTGAGAACGGGGCTAGCCGGTGTCGTAGTGCCGAGCGCGACCGTTCCCAACCCCGATCGCAATATCGTGGTAGCTGGCGGCATCGGATCGGCTTCGTTGCTGATGTTGTGTGAACAGCTTGCAAAAGAGGGCGGCGAGACTCGGTTGCTGTTTGGCGCCGGCAACGCAGCCGCGGCGAGAGGTTGCGGGCTTGAAGACTTCGCGGCTCTCGGGTTGCCGCTAACAATCACTACCGACGACGGAAGCCTCGGCGAACGCGGCTTCGTTACCGAGCCACTCGAGCGCTTATTGCGGGAGGAAGACTTCAGCGGCGCAATCATCTATTCCTGCGGACCGTGGGCGATGATGAGCCGAGTCGCCGAAATCGCTGACCGGTACCGACTACGGTGCCTCGTATCGCTTGAAGCGCCCATGGGATGCGGATTCGGCGTCTGCGTAGGCTGCGTCGTCGCCGTCAAGACCGACGGCCCGCCGGGCTACGATTCATACAAACGGGTCTGCGTCGATGGTTCGATCTTTTCCGCCGATAGGATCGAGTGGAAAGTCAATGCGATGACCCACTCATAACGGATAAGCTGAATGGAAGCTCGCAAGCACGACCCAAGACTCGCGGTGGAGATCGCCGGAATCAAGTTCAACAATCCCGTTATGGGCGCTTCCGGAACCTTTGGCTACGGGCTCGAGTTCGCCGAGCTGATTGATCTGAATGGTCTTGGCGGCTTCTCGACTAAGGGGCTGTCCGCCCGTCCACTGCCGGGAAATCCGCCGCCGCGAATAGTTGAAACCCATGGGGGCATGCTCAATGCGATCGGGCTTCAAAACGTCGGTGCTCGGGCTTTCGTCGAGCAGAAGCTGCCGCTGCTCAGACGGTTCGACACCCGTGTGATCGCAAACGTGTTCGGTTACTCGGACGATGACTATCTCGAAGCCATCCAGATTCTAAACGACGGTGAGGGAATCGCCGCTTACGAACTGAACATCTCCTGCCCAAATGTGAAGGAAGGCGGTATTGTCATCGGCAACTCCGCATCGGCATCGGCTCGACTGACTCAAAAAGCGAAGCGTGGATCGTCGAGACCGTTGATAGTAAAGCTTTCCCCCAACGTAACCGACGTGTCAGTTCTCGCCAGGGCAATAGCAGAAGCTGGAGCGGACTCGCTGTCGCTGATCAACACGATTGTCGGCACTTCGATCGACGTAAACACACGGCGGCCACGGTTGAGCTACGGGACCGGCGGGTTGTCCGGTCCAGCGATTCTTCCGATCGCGGTCCGGATGGTGCAGGAAGTCGCGCGCGCCGTCGATTTGCCGCTCATAGGAATTGGTGGAATCGCATCGACAAGCGACGCGCTCGAGTTCATCCTGGCAGGTGCCACTGCCGTCCAGATCGGCACCGCGAATTACTACGACCCGACAGTTACCACCAAAGTGATTCAAGGCCTCGCTTCCTATTGCGACCGGTATCGTTTGGACGCAATAAGCTCAATCCGCGGATTGGCGAGCTGACTCATAGCAATCCCCCCAACTTATTGTAAATGCGCCTTTTTACATTCATTGACTGCGGAGCATTAGTGAAAGCTTGACCGGTTATCATCGCGTTGAGCGTAGCTACGGTGAGTTCTACCGCTCGTTTTCACTACCCGCCAATGTCAACACCGACAATATCGGCGCTCAGTTCAAGGACGGGGTGCTTCGGTTGACCCTTCCGAAGCGAGAAGAAGCCAAGCCCAAGCAGATTTCTGTTAACGTCGAGTAGCCGCCGGATAAGACGGGGTTCATTAGAGCCGCAGCTTAATTGGTTCAAGCTGCGGCTTTCGCGTCTCGGCGAGCCGGCGATGCAAATGTGCATGAGCGTTGGTCACAACCTTGACTTCCTTGAGTGCTCAGCGTATAAACCTGTCTGCCTTCAACGGCCCCTAATTTAGCTCAAGATTTTTTTCGTTGCACACTTTACTCCGGAGATGCACCTACCCTCACCCGGAGGAGGCGCCCGCGACGAAATGAGCTCTCGGACAAATTTTAAGACGGGGATACTCTGGATGAAACTAGTCAAAGGCGACAACGGCAATTCTGAATTCGGGTGGATCGGGCATGGAATAGAAATCACTGGCGACATTGCGTTCAGCGATCGGCTCCAGGTGGATGGCAAGGTCTCGGGCAAGATCACGTCGGAGGCCGGAACGTTGATCATCGGCGAATCCGGACAGCTCGATGCAAGAGTCGACGTAGGCGTGTGCGTCATCCACGGCACGCTCAACGGAAACCTGATCGCGAGTTCAAAGGTCGAGATCAGGAGAACCGGGCGCGTGGTCGGCGATATGATGACTCCGGTGCTTCTTGTCGAAGAGGGCTCGGCGTTTAACGGTGTGATCAAGATGGGGCCGGAAGCCTCCGGCAACCGCGTGCTTGAAGCAGTCGCGCCGCCAGTTGACGAAGAACAACGCGCCGCGCGAAGAGCCTAAAGCAAGTTCCCCTCAAACAATTTCTTGCGTCACGGATTCAATCGGGCTGCGGGCTCGGCCGCTCAGAGCGGTAGCGCGCGAATCTCTTTGTCGAAATGTGCCTGTAGTCTGACACCATTCCTTGATCGATAGAACACGCCCAGCTATAGTCGAGCGAGGTACCTTGCATATCCTTTCCCCAGAGTCAGAGCTAATGGACAAGGCCGGCAAGCAAATCAGCGCGAAGGACAGACTGATCGTTGCGCTGGATGTTCCCGACCGATCGAGCGCGCTTAAATTAACAGAGGAGTTGAGCGGACTCGTCGGGATGTTCAAGATCGGCAGCCAGCTTTTCACCGCCGAGGGTCCCGAGCTTGTGCGCGAAATCGTAACTTCCGGTGAGCGCGTCTTTCTTGACCTCAAGTTTCACGACATTCCCAATACCGTGGCGGGCGCGGTCGAGTCGGCCGCGCGTCTGGGTGTTTCGATTCTTAACGTGCACACCCTTGGCGGAGGTGAGATGATGCGAGCTGCGGCTCACGCCGTTGGCGATCGCGGATTGCTTTGGATCACGCGGCCCGCGGTTCTGGGGGTCACCGTGCTCACAAGCATGGACAAGGGCGATCTGGCGGACGTCGGCATAGCTTCCGATTTGAGAACCGAGGTCGTCCGACTGGCGGCGCTGGCTCGCGATTCGGGACTCGACGGAATAGTCGCTTCTCCGCACGAGATTCGATTGATCCGGGAGTGCATAACCGCCGAGCGCTTTATCATTCTAACCCCGGGCATTCGACCGGGCCGATCCGAGAAGGGCGATCAGAAGCGTGTTGCCTCACCGGCAGACGCCATTCGCGATGGTGCTGACTTTATCGTCATCGGGCGCGCCATCATCGAGAGCCCCGAGCCTCGCGCGGCTACACTGCGCATTCTCGACGAGATCGAGAGCATCGGCTAGCCCGGCATTTCGCGCGGATGGATCCTCTACCTCAAGCCCACCCGGCAACAGCGCACCCGGCTTCGTCACCTGATAGCCCGCGAACCCCACAATATCGAATTGAAGGATCCGGGCCGCTGCTTGTCTATGTCGCGGGCCTCGATGGAACCGGGGAGTTGTTCTTCAAACAGGCCCCGGCTCTAGCCCGATCATTTCGGGTTGTTACCTACGCTTCACGTGGTGGCGGCGGCTTCACCTACGATGACTTGACAGCGGACCTTGCAAATATTATCCGAGACTCACGCGAAGAGAAGGCGACCGTACTCGGCGAGTCGTTCGGTGGGACAGTGGCGCTCTCGTTCGCGCTCGGCTATCCGGAGCTGCTCGAGCGGCTTGTGATTGTAAATTCGTTTCCGCGCTTTCGAGGGCGAGTCCGTATCAAGCTCGCCGGCGTTTTGGCGAAGGGCTTGCCCTTTCGCGCTCTCCGTCCGGCGCGTGTCGCCGCGAGCTTGCTCGGGCTCTATCTGGACGGAGTGGGTCGCGCCGACCGCCAGAGATTCTTTGAAGCGATTCGCTCAGTCAATGGCGAAGGCTACGCGCGTCGGCTTGAGCTTATCGCCGAGCTTGATATTGAAAAGCATCTGTCACAGATTAAGACCGCGACGTTATTCATAGCCGGAGAACGCGATCTGCTGATCCCATCTGCGCGCGAAGCTCGCTCGATGGCTGCGCGAATGCCGAACGCTCAGGTCAGGACGATTCCTGGCGCAGGCCACGCGTGCTTGCTCGGCGATCGCGTTCGAGTAGCTGAGATACTTCCTGAATGGATCGGCAGTTAGAGGATCATTCCGGCTTGGTCTGGCGCTCGCGATGCCTCTTCGAGAAATCTCTTCTCAAATAAACGAAGAAACGTTTGGTCGTGCCGAGCGGCTTATATCCGGTCATGAATTCTTGCAGCTCGGGATAACTCTGAATCGAGAGATCTGAATTGAAGAACCCTAGCTCGTCTACGATGTACTTGGGTCGAGTCTCTTCGAGGTCGCGAAGAAGTTGGGAGCGCGCGGCGGCCGTCGCCTCTTGTGGAAGCAGCGATCTATACTCATCGCCGAAGTAGTGAACATCGGCGGGCACGCCGGTGAGCGGCTGAGTGCTCAGATATCTCGAAGCCGGCAACAACCCGGACCAAAAGTAAACCTCGGGCCGGTATCCCCAGACAAAGAGGTAGTCTTCCGGGCCATCGGCCAGACGGCTGCGGGGCCCGCCCGCGCGAAGCGCCTCTCCACCTTCGAGCTGGGTTGTATCGCCGCCTCGCCGTGTAACGAATGCTGCCACCAACCGCTCCTCCTGATTTCGCTGGTCGTAGTACCAGCCGGCGTTTGCTTCGCTCCTCGTGCCTCGCGCCCAATCCGCCAACAGCATGACGCTCCGCCCGTGAAATCGGACAAGCGTGAAAAGAAAACCAGCCGCAATTACCACGACGGCGGCTCGCTTTAGATTGAGATTCCACTGCTTCATGACGTCGAGCAACCCGAACAGGCCTCGCGCGCCGATCAAGCAAAGGCTGGGAAGAATCTGGAAGAAATAATGAGGGAACAGCCTCCCTCCAAGCATCACGCCCGCAAACGATGTGGCAAACCAGATCAGCAGCAATGCGTCTGCTTCGAAATCACGGTCATGCGTTAGAGTGGCTCCTGAAGCCAGTTCTACGTCAGTTGCTTCGGCCGGCGCTGGCTCCTTTGAAAGGCTTCGCCAGCGGCGGAAAAAAGTCGCAGCCAAAACCACCAGTGCTATCAGCAGCGTGTTGTTGAGCGCGAAGTAGTTGGCGCTCCGGGCAAGCGTCGCAAGCAAGGTTGTGCCAACCGAGTAGTAACCTCCGTATCTTGCCCCCCAATCCCAAACGTAATGCCAGTAATCGTGAAGCGAGCCGG
>DATMCM010000737.1:0-14839 GCA_035558335.1 Blastocatellia bacterium
CTCCACTCGCCAAACTGCGCCGGGCCCATGCAAGCGATCAATCGGCCCAAATAATCCTGCAGACCAAGCCTGGCAATGAGATCGCGCAGTTGATTGAGGTTAGCGAAGCCAAGCAACGGGCTGACCTGATCCCGCGCCGTCAAAATGGCGCGCGCCGTATCGAAGTCTATGACTCTCTCGCGCTCCAACTGCTCCTCGACGACTGGACGTCTGATCACCGGCTCGGCCTCCGGAAGCGGAATTTCGTTTTGCGGGATAAAAGCGAGATCGTTCGGAGTGCGAGCCGCGTTGAGGAAACGGAGCAGGCGCCGATGAGTTCGGGGGTCGATCGGCGTTTCGTTTTTCGCTTGGGTCTTCCCTGGATCGTCGCTTTGATTGCCGGGCGTTTTTTCGTCAGCCATTGTCATTCCTCCATCATGAAGATAGGTTGCGCTCCATCGATTGGGAGACGGCTGCAGAGCGCAGCCTTCAATTCGAGTAGTAATCGTCGAATGCGCGACGGCAGGCTTGTGAGGAAGTCGCACGTAAGCGCGACCTTGTGCCGGGAGCATATCTACTCCGCCAACGAATAGTCTGTCAATGCCAGGTTAGGATGGTGTCCTACTTTCAATTCTCAGAGTTGTCGCGGGGGACGGCTCCGCGCCTCCGCGGGTAGCATTGTTTGGGCGCTTATAAACCGCGGAGACGCTGAGACGCCGAGGTTATGCGGGCAAAACATTCGAACTTGGGCACCCAAGTTGGGCAGACTTTGCCTCGGTGCGAGGCCGCTGATACAATGCGCGTCGCGTTTAGTAGTGTTCGCGCAGGTTCGAATCCCGCCCCGGAATGCCAACCATGACCGTGACAAGCGATGAGCGATGACCCTCAAGCGAACCCAGTTCAAGACTCCACCTCCGGTCGTCGAAGGCCGCTTCTGTTCCTCCTTGCGCTGATCGCCATCTCGATCCTCGGGTTTGTTTTTATTCGCAACCTGATCGACTTCCCGGTGTATTACGCGGCCGGACGCTCGCTGATTGGCGGACGTAGCGATTTGTACTCGCCCGATTTCGCCTCCGGGCGAGTGATGGACTATAGGTATCCGCCGTTCTTTCTGTTTGCGCTGACTCCGTTGTGGCTGATGCCCTACGCCGTGGCCGCGTACGTCTGGTATCTGCTCGAAATAATTCAAATCCTCGGATGCGTAGCGATTGTTCGGCGCGAAGCGAGCGCACACCGACTGGACTGGAAGGTCTGGCTGATAACTACGCTTTGCGTGGGTCAGTACTACGTGATGATCGTTCATTACGGCAATGCACACCTGATGGCCGTCTTTCTTAGCTACGCTGCGTTCTACTTCGCTTTCGCTAAGAAGAATCTGCCAGCGGCTCTCGCTATGTCGTTGGCGATAACGATCAAGCTCACGCCGATCCTGTTCCTGCCGTACTTCGCTCTGAAAGGGAAGAGAAGGTTCTTGCTGCGGGTGGCGGCATTGCTGATTGCTATCAATCTGACACCGGCTGCTTACTTTGGTTTTCGGCAAAATGCCCAGCTACTGAAGACCTGGTACTCACACGTAGTCGCGGACCAGGAGTTTCACGAGACAAATGGTCCGATCAATCTATCTCTGAAGGGACAGCTCCGCAGATACTTAACGAGCGTGGACTACTCCCAACGCGTCGATGGCGACGTGGAGTATCCGGCGGTCAACCTGGCGTCTTTGAGCACGCAGCAGACCGACGCGGCGTGGATCATCATATCGGCGTTAGTGTTTGCTTCTGCGCTTGGAGTAATCTGGAAGACATCGACCCGCGGGCCGAATAAAGCAGGCGTGAGAACCGGGATGACCACGGTAACCGAGCGCGAACCCAGCGATGGTTGGCCAGTTCCTCGAGCGGCGCTCGAGTTCGGCTTGATGATATGCGTTGGATTGTTGGTAGAGCCGCTAACCTCGAAGATCTACTTCATCGCGCTTCTGTGGCCCGTCGTCGTTCTCTCGAGCTTCTCGCTCGGCAGCGGAACGCCCGCAGCTCGCTTTGCTTATCGTGCGATTCTCGTGATTTCAGCAATCAACTCTGTTTTGCCTTTGCTGCCCGGACGCCAGCTTCAGAGACTGCTGCTTGTTCTGGGAGTGGACTTCTATGTGAACTGTCTTCTGCTGGCTGCGCTGGGGTACGCGCTGATTGCCACTCGTCGCCGGGTTGAAAGACCATCGCCTGAACGGCGAACGCAAGTCCCATCAGCAGCCAAAACGCCATGACCACTTCGCCATCCCCGAAGTTGAAATGAACCAGAGAACTTACATTAAAGGCTACGAGCGCGCCCAGGCAGCCTAGTTGAATTCCCCACAAGCCCCACTGACCCGAGGCTTTCAGTCTCAGGCTTGATCTGATAATTGTCACCGCAAGGATACACATAAACGCGAAATAACAGATGAGCGCGGGCAATCCCCACCAGGTGGCGATTTGGATTGGGGTGGAGTGAAAATGTCCAGGCGGCAGGCGACCCTCATCGTAAAGTCCGAGGGTCGTCTTCAACTTGGCCTCGCTGCCCTTGCCAATACCGACCGCGGGATGGTCTTTGATCATTCCGAATGCTTCGCGCCAGACCTCGAGCCGCCAGGCGGTGCTCTGCTCTTGAGGATCGAGGATCGATATTCCGCGCGAGCGCTCGACCACCAGAAAGGCTACAGGCGCCAGTATCAAGATTCCGGCGGTTGCGGCGAACACTGCGCGGCGACGCGAACTGGCGACGGCCATCGCGAGGACCGCGATCGCCAATCCCGCAATTGCTGCCCGTGTCCCGGTCATGACCAGAGCCGCGCTTATGAGCAGGATCGATGACGCCAACAGGAGAGCCAGCCCGGAACTCTTTTTCGGGTTAGCGAGCAGCATTCCGACCGCGAGAGCTGCGATTAGCTGCAGCACTTCGGCGTAGGTTTCGTAATGACTGTAAAAGCCAGTAACTCTTAGATTGCGGCCGGTCGACGCCGTCAAACCGAGACCGGCTCCTGACGCCAGGGCGTCCCACAGCAAGTGCCTTCGAACGGTCATTTCAGCTACCGCTTCGGTTCGCTGATACTTGAGTCGAAGCACCCCGCGTCCCGCTTCCACTATCGCTGAAAGATCGGCAAGCGTGTTGACCTTCTGATCGTCCGCTTCGAGGATGACGTCGCCCACCGCGATTTCGCGATTCGCCAGCGGGCTCTTCTCGCTTATGCTGTCGATCCTGAGCCCGCGGCCGGCGGCAAACTGGCTGGCGCTGTAGGCAACGTTGACCAGGCACGACCCGACAAGCGCGAAAGCGAGAAACCTCGCGAAACGCGGGCTTCTTACATTGTTGCTGACGAGGTAGAAGGCGAAGAAAAAGGCCGGGCTTTTCAGGCCTTTGACGCTGACAAGCGGATCGTATGAGAGAAACGACGAAACCACACAGCAGGCAAAGAAGCTCAGGATCGCAACATCGACTGCAGTTCTCGCAAGGCGAAAGTCCCCGCTGACCGCGAGCTTAACGCACCAGGCGACCAGCCCAAGGAGCGACGCCGTCTGGGTTATCGCTATGGAGTGCGGGGCAAACAACGCATACATCGCGAGCGAGAACAGCACCACGCCGCCCGTAATCGAGTTCACCCGCTTCGTTAATGGCGTCTGCACCCTGGAGGCGGGATTGTTTTTCAGACTGGTCAAGCTATGTTGTTTAGCTCCTCGCTTACCATCCACGCCAAGGCCTTGATTGGCAAGCAAAAGCATAGGTTTGCGCTTCACGCTTGTCAACAACCGGCCCGTTCATGAGATAAATGACAGGCGGCCAGCTAGTCGAGCCTGCCGCTTTCGGCGCAAATCCGCCCAGACAAACATGAAAGCCTCATTATTCATTACTTGCCTTGTCGATCAGTTTTTTCCCGCGGTCGGTGTGAGCATGGTCAGCGTGCTACGTAAACTAGGCGTAGAGATCGATTTTCCCGCGGACCAGACTTGTTGCGGCCAGCCGGCTTACAACAGCGGCTTTCACTCTGATGCCCGGAGCCTTGCAGAGCGATTCATCTCCATTTTTGAGAAAAGCGAGTACATCGTCGCGCCGTCCGGTTCATGCGCGAGCATGGTCCGTGTGTACTATCCGGACCTGGTCAAAGACGATCCGGTGATGCTCAAACGCGCGGAGTCGATTGCGGCGAAGACATACGAGCTCGGCGAGTTCTTGATTAAAGTACTGGGCGTCGAAGACGTGGGAGCTTCATCGCGAGGCAAGGTCGCGCTGCATCAGTCCTGTCACTTGCTTCGCGAACTGGGAGTGAAGGATGAAACAAGGCGGTTGCTGAATTCGGTACGAGGCATCGAACTGGTTGAGCTGGAGCGAGCAGACGCTTGCTGCGGTTTCGGCGGATTGTTTTCAGTCAAATATCCTCAAATCTCCGCCGGCATACTTCAAGAAAAGATCGACTGCATTCAGAAATGCGGCGCCGACATGGTAGTCGCGTGCGACGCGGGCTGTCTTATGCAAATAGCCGGCGGGTTGAGCCGTCGCGGGATCGAAACTCAAACGATCCACATAGCTGAGCTGTTGGACTCCAAGCAAGGCTGAGCGGCTCTTGAGGAGGGGTTTTGTTTTCTTCACAAAACCGTCTTTTTCTGACACGGAGTTTGTGCGAAAATTCGCGATCGTAAGAGGTCACTACTGGCGATTAGATGCGCCAGGGGCGATCAACCACCATCCAGATGCACACCGAATCGTTTTACCAAAACTCAGCGTCTGCTGCGGGCGACCAAAAGCTCCAATCGCGGCTGCGCGTTCTGAACACTTTCAATATCAAGCGAGCCGCGGCATTCGCGGAACTCGCGGACGGCGAGGACCTTCGGGATCGCGCGCGCCGGATCAAACAACGCACGATAGACAACCTCGACCGTTACCTCCTTAAGCTTGAAGAGTCTGTCACTCGTCTTGGCGGTACGGTTCACTGGGCGCGCGACGGCGCCGAAGCGCGCGCGATCATCCTCGAAATTGCTCGAACTCACAACGTCAAACGTGTCGTGAAGAGCAAGTCGATGGCTACCGAGGAGATCGAGTTGAACGACGCCTTCGAGGCCGCCGGCATCGAACCCGTCGAAACCGATCTTGGCGAGTACATAGTCCAGCTCGCGCACGAAAAGCCGTCGCACATCCTGGCGCCGGCTATTCACAAGTCGAAAGGCGACATCTCGGAGCTCTTTGCCGAGCGCCTCGGCGGCGAGCGGCTCGAGGAAGCCGAGGAACTAACCAGACTTGCCCGCGGTCAACTGCGCGAGAAGTTCTGCTCGGCGGAGATGGGAGTGACCGGCGCGAACTTCGGGGTGGCTGAAACCGGTACCATTGTGCTTGTCGAGAACGAAGGCAATATCCGATTGAGCACTACGCTGCCGCGCGTTCATGTAGCGTTGATGGGAATAGAGAAAGTCATCCCGAAGCTCGACGAGCTGGCCGTGTTTCTCAAGATTCTCGCGCGCAGCGCCGCCGGTCAGAAGATGTCGAGCTACGTTTCGTTTATCACCGGCGCGCGACGAGCGGGCGAGTCCGACGGAGCACAGGAGTTTCACCTGGTGATCCTGGATAATGGCCGCACGAACATTCTCGCTGATCCCGAGAAACGCGAATCGCTTTACTGTTTGCGTTGTGGCGCGTGTCTGAACATCTGCCCGGTATATCAGAAGATCGGCGGGCACGCTTATGGTTCGGTTTATTCGGGTCCGATCGGGTCGATCATCACGCCGCCCATGGCAGGGATCCAGAATGCTAAGGACTTACCGTTCGCGTCGTCGCTTTGTGGCGCGTGCCGCGAGGTGTGCCCGGTGCGCATCAACATACCTCACATCCTTTTGAAGCTGAGGAGCGAGTGGGTCGAAGACAAGCGCGAAGACGGATCGGGTCCTCCATTATTCGAGCGAGCGGCCATGAAGATCTGGCTGCAAGCGATGAGTCATCGAGTGTCGTACAACTTGCTCTTCCGGACGGCCGCCAGGTTTCAAGGGCCGCTGTTGGAAAACGGAAAGCTCAACCGGTTGCCGCCTCCGTTCAGCGCGTGGACCGAAAGTCGAGACTTCCCGCCACTCGCGAGGAAATCGTTTCGCCAGATGTGGAAGGAAATGGAGAAGAGGGCTTCTTTTCACTAGTCCGGGTAAAGAGACTTTGTCGGAACATCAAAGCAAAACGAAAGCTGTCGAATTTCGGCGCAGTGACAGGTCGGGAAGGCGGGCTTGCCCCCGCTGGTCAGATGCTCGAGGGAATCAGCCTACGATGTTCAATTGTCGACACAAGCCAGGGAGCGGGGGCAAGCCCACCTTCCCGACCTGTTATTGTTTTGAGCAGTCGTTCGGGATCTGAACATTTATTACCACGTGATCTCGGAAGGCGGAGGTCGTGAGACATTTGAATACTGGTAGACCGACTACAGCGCGTCAGGACATACTATCGAAGATCAACGTGGCGTTGTCGGCCACTGGCCCGGATCACGGAACTCGAGCGTCTACCGAAGCTGATGAAGGGATGACCGGCAATGGAACCTGCGCCGTCAGCGCGATCGAGGCAAGGTGTTCTGAAAGACGAGTCCAGCTTGCTGCACAATTCGAGAGGGAACTATTGACTGTCGGCGGGAACGTTCACCACGTCTCAAGCTCACAAGCTGCTTGCAATTGCATCGTCAAGATCGCCTTCACTCAAAGCGCCCGCAAAGCCATTGCCTGGAACGTTGCTTTGATTAACGAGCTCGGTCTCGCGCACAGACTCGCGGAAGAGCGCATCCAGTTCGTTTCGTGTTGTGAGGAGATCGGCGGTGAAGAGTTTGCTGAGGGTGAGGGCATGCGGCTCGCATTCTTGCAACACGCGGAGGCAGCGGACATAGGCGTCACCTCCGTTGACTATGCTCTTGCAGACACCGGAACCCTCGTGCTGCGCACAGGAAACGGACGAGCCCGCTCGACCTCGCTGCTTCCGCCTGTCCACATAGCACTGTTGAGACCCGCGCAGATCATATCGGGATTGGATGATCTGTTTCCGTTGCTGGCTCGCGACAACCAATCCGCGGGAGGACTGGACAGCGCTCTGACATTTATCACCGGTCCGAGCCGAACGGCGGACATCGAGTTGACCCTGGTGGTCGGCGTCCACGGTCCGCAGGAGCTTCACGTCATTCTCCTCGATGAAGAGGATCTCGCAACAGAAGGGAGCTGAGGGATGTATTACGGTCGATTTCTCGCGGTGTTGGTGCTCGTGGTTTCGTTCCTCTCGGGCGGTTGCATCTGCTCGCAACCCGATCACGCTGCCGCAAGCGGCGCGCGCAAGTCGGGGCCAGTGCGAATCGGGTTCTCGATGGACACGCTCAAAGAGGAGCGCTGGCAGAGGGATCGCGATCTGTTCGTCGCCCGCGCGAGCGAGCTTGGCGCGGAAGTCCTGGTTCAAGCGGCCAACGGCGACGACGCCTTGCAGACCGCTCAGGCGGAAAACTTGCTTACTCAGGGCGTCGACGTGCTTGTGGTCGCGCCTCACAACGCAGAAGTAGCGGCATCGATCGTCGATTCAGCGAAGCGCCAGGGCGTGCCAGTTCTTAGCTATGATCGGCTGATTCGAAACAGCGACGTCGACCTGTACATCTCGTTCGACAACGTGAAAGTCGGAGAGTCTCAGGCTCATTACCTTCTCGATCGAGCGCCACGGGGCAACTATGTTTTGATCGGAGGCTCGCCGACCGACAACAACGCGAGGATGTTTCGCGAGGGTCAGATGAACGTCTTGCAGCCTGCGATCGATCGCGGTGATGTCAAAGTCGCGGCTGATCAGTGGGCGCGCGAGTGGCTGGCAAGCGAGGCGCTCAAGCACACCGAGAACGCGCTCACTCAAACGAACAACAACATCGTCGCAGTGGTTGCTTCAAACGACGGCCTGGCAGGCGGAGCAGTACAGGCGCTTGGCGAGCAGAACCTCGCGGGCAAGGTGTTTGTTTCAGGACAGGATGCCGAGCTAGCCGCGCTTCAACGCATCGTAGGCGGCACTCAGTCGATGACCGTATATAAGCCAGTCGCGCGGCTTGCGTTGCGGGCGGCCGAAGCTGCGGTCGCTCTTGCGCGGGGCGAGAAGGTTGCAACTCCGGCAACAGTTAACAATGGCAAGAAGGATGTCCCATCGGTACTGCTGGATTCGATCACGGTTGATCGAAACAATGTGGTGGAGACGGTGATCAAGGACGGTTACTTGAAGATGGAAGATGTATACCGGAATATTCCGCGACAGCAATGGCCGCCTGTTCCGCAGAGCTAAAAAATGGAAGATACCAAAGCGTCTCCGCTCATGGAGATGCGTGACATCGTAAAGACTTTTCCCGGTGTTCGCGCCCTGGACGGCGTGTCATTCGATCTCCTCGCCGGAGAAGTCCACGCGCTGTGCGGCGAGAACGGAGCAGGGAAGTCGACCCTGATGAAGATCCTCGGCGGCGTGTATCCAAGCGGCGAATACACCGGTGAGGTTCGCATAAATGGAGAAGAACAGCGCTTCGCCGGGGTCCGTGACTCAGAGGCGTCGGGCGTTGCCGTAGTCTTTCAAGAGTTGTCGCTTGTTCAGGAGATGACCGTTGGGGAAAACATCTTTCTCGGGCGCGAGCCGCGCAAGTTCGGCGTCATACTCTGGGACGAGCTCTACGGCCGCGCGCGCAAGTTGCTGGATGACCTTCACCTCTCGATTGACCCACACACGACAGTCCGTCGGCTCGGCATCGGTCAACAACAGCTGGTTGAAATCGCGAAAGCACTTTCTCACAACGCCCGTGTCCTCGTGCTCGATGAGCCGACTGCCGCGCTAACCGGTTCTGAAGCGGAAACGCTGTTCACAATTCTCGAGGGCTTGCGCGCGCGCGGCGTCGGGATGGTCTACATCTCGCACAAACTCGACGAGATTTTCAGGCTGAGCGATCGAATCACGGTTCTGCGCGACGGCAAAACCGTCGGAACCCATGCCCGCGGCGAGATAACCGAAGCACGTGTGATCGCGTTGATGGTAGGCCGCGAAGTCGATCAACTCTTCCCGGCAACCGGGCATAGCCTTGGAGAGACACTGTTCGAAGCTCGAAATATTACCGTGTTTGATCCCGTCGTTTCGGGCAAGAAGCTGGTCGATAATGTGAGCTTTTATGTGCGCGGCGGCGAAGTGCTCGGGATCGCCGGCTTGATGGGAGCGGGTCGAAGCGATCTGCTGATGGCGATCTTCGGCGCGCACGCCGGTCGGGTCTCCGGCGAGGTTCGCATCCATGGAGAACGAGCGTTCCTGAACAATCCTTCCGATGCGATCAAGCACGGGCTCGCTTTTGTCACCGAAGACCGGAAGCGGTTCGGACTGGTGCTCGACCAGACGATCCTCAACAACATCACCCTCGCCAGCTTGCGCCGGGTGTCAGGTCGCTTCGTCACTCGTGTCGACGCGGAAGCCGTCGCGGCCCAACAAGCTGCTCGTGAGTTGAACATCAAAGCGCCCAGCGTCTTCGCAATCGCTGGTACGCTTTCCGGCGGCAACCAGCAGAAGGTCGTTCTTGCAAAGTGGCTTCTGTCGAAACCGGCGATCCTGTTTTTGGACGAGCCAACGCGCGGAATCGACATCGGGGCGAAGCAGGAGATTTACGCGCAGATCAACCAGCTTGCGCGAGCGGGACTCGCGATAGTGCTGGTCTCGTCCGAGTTGCCTGAGGTTCTCGGGCTTGCTGATCGAGTGTTGGTCCTCCACGAGGGTCGTGCAAGCGGCGAGTTCACACGCGCGACCGCGACTCCCGAAGCAGTGATGGCTTGCGCCACGGGCCGAGCCTCAAATTAAGAGCATGGAGTTCAAGCTTAACCTGGTCGTAGGGCTGGAAGACTTCTATGGCGGAACAAACAAAGATCGGCGGTCTCAAGCTTCCTCGCGAGGCGCTTCGAGCGTACACAATGGTGCTCGCTCTGATCGCAGTGTGGGTCTTCTTTCAATACTCGACGGGCGGAATATTCCTCGAGGCGCGAAACTTCTCGAACCTGATTCGCCAGACCGCGGTGACCGGAGTCCTCTCGGTTGGAATGCTGATGGTTATCGTCACCGGCCAGATAGATCTGTCCGTCGGATCCGTAGTAGGCCTGGCCGGCGGCGTTGCGGCGGCGGCCGCGTCGCAGGCGTGGCTGGGATGGGGTTTGATCCCCTCGCTTGCTGCTGCTGTGGTCGTGGGCCTGGTGATAGGCGCAGCGCATGGAGTTCTTGTTGCGTACGCGAACATCCCCGCGTTTATCGTCACCCTTGGAGGTCTGCTTGTCTGGCGAGGAGCTATCAAAGGCATAAGCAAGGGCAACACGATCCCAATTGAGCTCGCCGGCTTCAAAGCAATCGGTCAGTGCTATCTGCATCCGCTCGCAGGTTACGCGATCGCGGTGGGGATTGTGGCAGCGATAACCTGGCTGACGATCCGGCGAAGCGGCGCTCGCCGGCAATACGGGATGTCTGCTCACAGCGCGGCGGTCGTTGCCGTGAAGATCCTCGCGCCTTCGATTGCGGTTCTCGCTTTCACCTACGCTCTCAACTCTTACACCGGAGTGCCTGCACCGGTAATCATTCTTCTCGCGGTCGCGCTACTCGGGGCCTTCATAACTCAGAACACCACGTTCGGGCGATACCTGTACGCGATAGGTGGGAATCCGGACGCCGCTCGGTTGTCGGGCATCAGCATTCGCCGTCACTTGCTTGCGGTCTTCTGCATAATGGGGTCGCTCGCTGGTGTAGCGGCAATCATTTACACGGCTCGCGTTGGGAGCGCGTCGCCGGATGCGGGAGTCTTGTTGGAGCTGGACGCTATCGCGGCGTGCGTGATCGGCGGCGCGAGCTTGATGGGGGGCAGGGGCACGGTCTTTGGAGCTTGCGTGGGCGCGCTGTTCATGGCGAGTTTGGACAATGGAATGTCCTTGAAGAACCTTCCTGACTTTACTCAAGACATAATCAAAGGAGCGATCCTGGTGGGAGCGGTGGGTCTCGATATGCTTGGGCGGCGCAGAGGGTGAAGTCGCCGTCTGACCTTTGAACCTTGTCTTTCTCACCCTCCGGCCTCAGCGATCCTGTCGCGGACCAGTCAGCATGGTGAATCGATCGCTCACGCCAAAGGCAAAGACTACCGCTCGTGGAACCCTGTGACACTTTGGATAGTGTAACGACGTTCTATCACCTTTGATCCCTGCTAGAAGTAACATCGACCTCTATTCCCAGCAGACGGAAGGAGGTAATCACCCTGCGCTGGTTAGATCGAGCGTTGGTCTGGCAAGATAGAGTAATGCGCGGGACACAAAAAGCGATCGCAAACTAGGCGGATCTCGAGTCCCATCGGCGGCGAGAGAAGGAGTTTTTCACTTGAGTACTCCGCAAAGCGCATTCAGAATCCGTAGCGCGGTGCTTTGCAGCGGGTTTGTCGTCATTCTCGTGCTGGCCGGATCGGCAGCCGATTTTCTCGCAGCTCAAAGTCGCGTGCCCACGCCAGATGGTCGACCTTCATCGGCCGCAAAGGGCGTCGCGAATCCAACGGCGTTTTCCGCGGCGATAGCCAGCAACAAAATAGCCAGCAACGAGCTCAAGTGGAGCTTTGGGGGCAAAGCTCAACAGGGCTGGGCGATATACATTCCGCTCATCGTCGAAACAGTAAGAGCCGGGAAGGGAGCAGAGAGCGCCGAGTTCGCTGAGGCAGTTGCACGCTGGCAAGGCAATCGCGGACTCCGGGTGACCGGCGTTCTTGACATCGATACCTGGTCGGCGATGATCCGCGAGTTCCAATCTCATCGTATCAAGGACAGCATCACCCCACCGAGCGAGAACCTCATCGTAGCGCCGGCATCCGAGTTCTATGACCCGGAGCGGCCTCCCGAGTTGCGACAGGTCGAAAAGAACACCTACGCCGCGTATAAACGCATGTTGGCCGAAGCAGCAAAGGACCGGTCGCTCGGATTGAGCGTCACCACCTCCGGCGAGCTTGCTCCTGCTGAGAAATATCTGAAAATCGTCTCCGCGTACCGATCTCGCGAACACCAGGATCGTCTCAGGCAAGCCGAGCCCCAGGCGGGAAGCGCGGGATTGGCAGTAAATAGTCCTCACTTTACCGGACGCGCTCTTGATCTCTACGTTGGCGGGGAGCCGGTGAGCACGGCGGACGGCAATCGCCTCTTTCAGACGCGAACGGCTGTTTATGCGTGGCTGGTCAAGAATGCCGGGAGGTTCGGTTTCCGTCCTTACTTCTACGAACCCTGGCACTGGGAGTATGTGACCGGCGCAACAATCCCGCCTGTTCGTAAGGAATGACACAGTTCACACTTTGTCGTTGATTTGTGAATGTAAAAGTGCGAAACATACCTGGTGAAGGTTTCGTTCAGCGAGCGTCCGTCAGGCTGCTCGCCGGGGCTTTGCTGTTGGCATTTGGTGCTGCTCTTGGGCCTCCGGCACGAGGAGTTCCGCGCTCGCTGGCGGGAGAGCCGCTAGCGACTCCAAAGCGTCGCACGCCTCGCAAGCCGAAGCTCAAGGCGGCTAACATTCGAGAGGCGGAGCAGCGGCTCGGGGAACTTGGGTACTGGACAGGCAGGATGGACGGCGTGCTCGATCAGGGATCCAGAGATGCGCTGCTTGCTTTTCAGAAAGTCGAAGGGCGGACTCGGACCGGCCGGCTGAATTTCAACGAGCTTGAAGCGTTGCGTTCCGCGGCGAGTCCGCGACCCTTCGAAGCCGGTCCCTTTCACGTTGAGATCGACCTGGCGCGACAGGTTCTATTCATCGTTGACGACGCCGGAAAAGTCTCGAAGATCTTGCCGGTGTCTACGGGCAACAACAAAGAGTTCGAAACAACAGTGGGGATTTTGACTGCGGTGACGCCTCGAGGGCGGTTCAAGATCCAGCGAAAGATTGATGGCTGGCGCGAGAGCGAACTCGGACTGATGTATTACCCAAGCTACATCGTCGGAGGCATTGCGATACACGGAAGCAAGTCGGTGCCGGCTCATCCAGCCAGTCACGGCTGCATACGTATCCCTATGCACGCGGCAAAACAGTTCAGTGAAATGACTCCAATAGGCACACCGGTCATTGTTCACGACGGCTCAGCCCGAGAATGAGCCTGACATCCTGTCGTTCGTCGCGCCTCGGACAAGGCGCCTGGCGGCGAATAGGGCTGTGCCAAATGATGCAACAATTCTATAATCACGCGCGTGGACCGCTTCGCCTCAACGCCCCGCCCGGATCAGTCAAATACTGGTGACGATCGAGACGAGCCCTACCTGCGGTTTCATGCGGTGAAGATTTTTGTTCGGGATCAGGACAGGAGTCTCAGATTCTACCTCGACCAGCTTGGATTCAGTCTTGTTTATGACACGCGCCTTCAATCCGGAGAGCGTTGGGTGGCCGTCGCTCCGCCAGACGGCACCGCGATCCTCGCGCTTGTCGCGCCAAAACGAGGCTCCAGAGAATACAAGCTGATTGGCCGAGCGACGCAGGTTGCTTTTGTGACCGACGATGTCATCGCCAAGTTCCATGAGTGGTCAAAGCGCGGAGTTCGCTTTGGTCATGTGCCTCGCCTCAAGCGAATCAAATATGACCGTAAGGAGCAGGCCCCGAACTCCTCAGCGCCATCGATGTTGCTGGGAGAGCAGACGCCGGTGTGGGGCGGAGTGTTCACCCGCTTCGAAGACGTCGACAGAAACTCTTTTTCGCTTGTGAGCTTCGACGAGGTGAGCCAGGCCCTGGACGCGCAGCGCCGTGCGATGGCTGACAAGCTGGAATCGGAGCGTCGCGCCGCGCAGGAGCTGGAAATCGCCAAACAGGTGCAGGCCAGACTATTCCCGCAAACGCTGCCGCCTCTAACCACGCTCGACTACGCCGGTATTTGCATTCAGGCCCGCAAGGTCGGCGGAGATTATTACGATTTTCTCAGCCTGGGTCGAGACCGGGTCGGGCTGGTAATCGGCGACATCGCGGGCAAGGGAATGGCTGCCGCTCTCTTGATGGCAAACCTGCAGGCCAATGTGCGCAGCCAGTGTGCAATCGCGGTTGACGAGTTGCAACGGCTGTTATGTTCGGTGAATCAGCTCTTTTTCGAGAACACCACCGAAAGCGCATACGCGACGCTGTTCTTTGCCGAGTACGACGATGGAGCGCGTCGGTTGCGCTATGCGAACTGTGGGCACTTGTGCGCTCTTCTGTTGCGGCGCGATAACACCGTTGAGCGGCTGGATTCTACGTCGACCGTGTTGGGACTCTTTGAGGAATGGGATTGCCCGATAAGTGAACGCAGTCTCTTCGAGGGGGACACGCTGGCGTTGTACACGGACGGCATAACCGAAGCGTTTAATGATGTGGAAGAGGAGTATGGAGAACAGCGCCTGATCGAAGCGCTGTTTCGACACCGTGCGTTGAATTCACAAGCTTTGCTCGGAGCGGTAGTCGACGACGTTCGCAAGTTTAGCCCTCGTGAGCAGCACGACGATGTGACGCTTATAGTTGCGAAGTGCAGAGTGAATTAGTACGCACCAGCCCGGGAATTAGTACATACCAGCCCGCGCAGCCGTGGGATCGTTAAGGCAGAAACGTTTGAGCCCGCGCAGCGGGCGGCAGCGAGTTCCAATCCACGAGGATTCTGTCGCCCGCTTCGCGGGCTCGAGGGCCATCGAGATTCGCGTTTCCCAGGGCTGCGCGGACTTGCCCTGGGCTACACGCTTTCGCCGCTTCGCGGGCTTGAGGGCCAGTGAGATTCTGGTTTCCCAGGGCTGCGTGGACTTGCCCTGGGCTACACGCTTTCGCCCGCTTGGCGGGCGCCTCCGCGCACAATCTAATCTTCAAACGTCGCTCTCTCTTTAGCAGGTCGTACTTT
>DATMCM010000738.1:0-7032 GCA_035558335.1 Blastocatellia bacterium
AGTCGTTTCGCATTGCCACCCCCTAAGGACAATCTTAACGTCCCAGGGTCCTGCTCGGTCCTGCCCCGCTCCTGAAACCTCCTTTCTAAAGCTTACAACCTAACGCTTCTGTGCCATAGCGCGAAAACGTGACGCGCACCCCCCGCTGGTCATTGCCTTGACTGTGCGTTAAGCGGTCTGTTAGATTTTCGCGCTTAAATGGCAAGGCTTTGAGCCTGCTATCTTGTATGACCCGCCGCAGGGCAATTACCGACAGGAGGCTTGAGTGGGTACTAATAACAAACGTTTGTTTACATCGGAGTCCGTGACTGAAGGGCACCCGGACAAGATCGCCGATCAGATCTCGGACGCTGTGCTCGACGCGATATTGGCCAAGGATCCGTATGGCAGAGTGGCTTGCGAGACGCTGCTGACTACGGGACTCGTGGTAGTGGCGGGCGAGATAACTACCGAAGCATGGGTGGATATTCCCAAGATCGCACGGGAAACAATTCGCCAGATTGGCTATACGCGAGCAAAGTTCGGCTTCGACTCGGAAACCTGCGGCGTAATAACCGCGATTGATACCCAATCGCCTGACATAGCGATGGGCGTGGACACCGGCGGCGCCGGCGATCAGGGAATGATGTTCGGCTACGCGTGCAACGAGACGCCTGAACTGATGCCGCTGGCGATTATGCTTGCGCATAAGCTCACTCGGCGCCTCTCGGACGTTCGGAACGAGGGGTTGCTCGACTATCTCCGGCCGGACGGTAAGTCTCAAGTTACTGTTGAGTACGAGAACCGCATGCCGGTTCGCGTCAACACCGTGGTGGTGTCTTCTCAGCACTCTGAGTCGGTTGCCCTCGAACAGCTACAGCAAGATGTCGTAGAGCACGTGATAAAAGCGGTAGTTCCCGGTGAGATGATGGATGCAACTACCAAGTTCCACATCAACCCGACTGGTCGCTTTGTGGTGGGCGGCCCGCAAGGCGACACGGGAGTTACCGGCCGCAAGATCATTGTTGATACCTATGGAGGCGCCGGTGCACACGGCGGCGGAGCATTCTCAGGTAAGGACCCGACGAAGGTCGACCGTTCCGCAAGCTACATGGCGCGCTACGTTGCCAAGAACATCGTAGCGGCCGGCCTCGCGGATCGTTGCGAAGTTCAGCTAGCCTATGCGATAGGAGTCGCAGAGCCGGTGAGCGTGCTTATCGACACGCGAGGCACCAACAAGATCGACGAAGACAAGCTCTCGGACATGGTGCGCGAACATTTCAAACTTACGCCTACTGGGATCATCGAAAGCCTGAACCTGCGACGACCGATCTTCAAGAAGACAGCAGCCTATGGACACTTTGGACGAACGGAACCCGAGTTCACATGGGAACGCACCGACAAGGCGGATGCGCTTCGCCGGGCCGCTGTTTTGTAACAACAATGCAAGAGTGGCTCCGGCGTGCCCGGTCTCGACGAAACGCTACCCAGTCCTTTCAAGAGGGGGCGGCCTGAAGGGCCGCCCGAACAAACTATGGAGAAATCTGAATGACGACTAGTTCCCAAGTACCCGACTGCGATGTTAAAGACCTGAGCCTGGCCCAGGCCGGACGCAAGCGAATCGAATGGGCTGAACGCGAGATGCCTGTGCTCCGCATGATCCGTGAGCGATTCGAGCGCGAGCGGCCGCTCGCAGGCAAGAAGATGCTCGCCTGTTGTCACATCACCACCGAGACCGCTAACCTCGCTCGAGCGCTCAAAGCGGCCGGTGTCGATGCAGTGTTGATAGCCTCGAATCCGCTATCTACTCAGGATGACGTTGCGGCAGCGCTGGTTGTTGAGTACGGCATTCCAGTGTTTGCGATCAAGGGAGAGACGCCTGAGACTTACAACCGACACGTGCGACTAGCGCTTGACCACGAGCCGGACCTGATCATCGACGACGGCTCGGATGTCGTGGCGACGATGGTGAAAGAGCGTCCCGAGCTGATCGAAAAGATAATCGGGACGACTGAAGAGACAACCACGGGCCTCGTCCGGCTGCGCGCGCTTGAAAAGAGCGGACGGATGACCTGGCCTACGATTGCGGTTAACGACGCCCAGACGAAGCACTTCTTCGACAATCGTTATGGCACCGGGCAGTCAACGCTTGATGGGGTGATTCGCGCGACTAACATTTTGCTTGCCGGTCGGACGATAGTCGTGATCGGCTACGGATGGTGCGGCAAAGGCGTGGCGATGCGCGCGCGGGGCATGGGCGCCAATGTCATCGTATGCGAGATCAACCCGATTCGCGCGATCGAGGCAGTAATGGATGGGATGCGGGTTATGAGCATTGAAGATGCGGCGCCGCTCGGCGATATCTTCATAACCGTGACCGGCAATCGCCACGTCATCGATGGCAATCACTTCGCCAAGATGCATGATGGAGCAATCGTAGCCAATTCCGGGCACTTCGATGTTGAGTTGAATCTGGTTGCACTCGGCGAGATGAGTGAGGACGTCCAAACGCTTCGGCCATTCGTCGAAGAGTACAAGTTGAAGAGCAACGGCAATCGCGTCATCGTGCTCGGAGAAGGCCGACTGATCAACCTTGCGGCCGCCGAAGGCCACCCGGCTTCGGTCATGGATATGAGTTTCGCCAACCAGGCCCTTTCCTGCGAGTACCTGGTTAAGAACCATGGCAAGCTCGCGCCCGGCCTGCATCTGCTTCCCGAGGAAGTCGACAACGAAATCGCGTCGCTCAAGCTCGCCGCGATGGGGATCAAGATCGACCGGCTCACCCCGGAGATGATCGAGTATATGAACACCTGGGAGGCCGGAACTTAAGGACTCGCGATTGCCACACTAGTATGTCGGATCCATGGAGTTCTGGGATTCTCACCTTAATGCTGGAGAACCCTCGCCCTTCAAATTCAATGAGTTGGTGTCCGAAGTCTTAGTCCCGAATGGGTTAATCACGAAGCAGTGCTTGCGTTTTTTTTGGTGACGGAGAGGAAAGGGGTTCAAGTTCTAGGTGCCGGTCTTGCTGTCCTTCGACCGGCGGGTTTGCTTTCTCCGCTCGGTCTTGCGAGTCGTAAGCACCGCGTCCTTTGGCTGGCGTTCAGGCGCGCGGCGATCCGCCTTTCGGCGCTCCTCCCGGGCGCGCCTGTCTTTTCCGTTCGTCGATCCTAGCTTATCTTTTGACATTGCTGAACATCTTGATTGACGAGTCGAGCTAGCGAGTCGTGGATGGCACGAATTGCTAGAGTCGGATTCAGATTCTACTCACGCGATCCGCAAGCTGCTGAGGAAAAGGGGCTTGGTTATCGACCAACTGGCTAGAACTAACGACTGTTTACTACGAAATCGAGCCCCCCGATGAACCTTCACCGGAGCCGGTGTAAGTCGGGCTCGTGGGCTCGTGGGGCTCGGCACTTGGCGGCTGTTCTGATGCTGCTGTTTCAACCGGGCTTGTTGCTTCGGGGCGTTCAGTGAAGAACTCTTTGAGTTCCTTGCCGGGTTTGAAGTACGGCACACGTTTCGCCGGAACATCGACCGGCTCGCCTGTCTTGGGATTGCGACCGCGACGGGGTCCTCGTTCACGAGTGCGAAAGCTCCCGAAACCGCGCAGTTCGACCTTCTCGCCCTTGTGCAACGCGCCAATTATCGAGTCAAAAACGGTTTCGACTATCACCTCGGCATCGCGCTTGTTCAGCTCCGACGCGCGAGCCACTTCTTCAACAAGTTCTGCCTTAGTCATCGGTCTCCTGTCTTGCCGCGCTAGCCCAGCGGCTCCGCTTCGGGTCTGAATCCAGTCGGGCGTGTCTGCCTGACGCCAAGCAGGCTAACCGGCAGGTTCGAAGTCCAAACACGCTCTGCGTTCAATGCTAAAACGAAAGTTCAACCCAACTGACGCTAAGACGATGTGGGTTCCCTACCGGAAGCACGCACAAGTATCTACAGCAGCTTGATAGAAATCAAGCCCAAGTTGGAGCCGCGCAGGGCTTAGCGGCCGCAGAAGCGATCGAGCTTTTATCGAAACTCAAACCGAACCCGGCAGGCGATAGCGTGGAGTTTGCGCTTAGCCCGCTGGCGCTGTGATGGGGGTCGCTCGAACGCAAGAAAGAAACTCCCCCTGCTAGCAATAAGAGCTAAAGCCAAAGGCAAACAGTCTTGCTTTGCCTGGAACCCGGTTCAGGACTGCGCATGATCCTCAACCCAAACCAGTTAGGGCCGGAACTCCATTCTCCTCGGCGCTGTGTCTCGGAGCGTGGTTTGACATCGCTTCTTCCCGCCCTCTACAATTTTTCCACGGCTGCGAGCTTGAACGCTTCCACGGGGCAGTAGACGAGCAGTGAGGGCCGATTGACCGCGCTAATCGATCATGACTACTACAACGTCCAGCTCCAGCGTCGAGACCGTGACCAGCGTCCAACCTTTTATCACTCGAGGCGTCCGAAGAATTGTTCTACCTAACCTCCTTACCGTGATAATCAAAGAGGTTCACGACAAACCGGTGGTCGCGACGATGATCTGGTATCGTGTCGGCTCGCGCAACGAGGAACTCGGGCAAACCGGCAAATCCCATTTTCTCGAGCACATGCTCTTCAAAGGCACAGACCGCTACCCGAAGGGCGCGATCGATCTGACCACGCAACTAAACGGCGGGATGAACAACGCCTTTACCTGGTTGGATTTCACCGCATATTACTTCAACTTTGCGTCTGATCGATGGCAGACCGCGCTTGAGATCGAAGCGAGCCGCATGCGCGATACGGCTTTCGCTGAAGAAGAGTTCGCTTCGGAAAAGCAGGTCGTCGAAGAGGAGCTGCGCGTCGGATTGGACGGTCCCTGGGAAGCTCTCGAGAATGAGGTCTGGGCTACGGCGTTCCGACAGCACCCTTACCACTCGCCAACGGTGGGATGGCTCGAAGACCTGGAAGCGGCTACTGCAGCCGATATGAAGGCTTACTATGATCAATGGTATCACCCGCGGAACGCCACGCTTGTGATGGTCGGAGACTTCGACAGCGACGAAGCGCAGGCATTAGTCGAGGAACTCTTTGGATCGATACCGCCCGGACCCGTGGCCAGGCCGCTCAAGGTGGTCGAGCCGGTTCAGCGAGGTGAAAAACGCGTGGTTGTGAAGCGGGAGACGCCCGTTGAGCGATTGCTGATCGGATATCACACACCCGCCGTCGGCGCCCCGGACTCCTACACTTTGCGAGTCGCAGAGGCGATCCTTTCGACCGGCAAATCCTCACGGTTGTACCAGCGGTTGGTTGATCACGACAAATCGGTCACCTTCGCCAGTGCCACCTACCACGATCACATCGATGCCCCACTGTTCTACTTTCAGGCGGAGCTAAAGCCCGGCTTCAAGCTTCAGGAGGTCGAGCACGCGTTCTACGATGAGATCGAGCGTCTCAAGCAGGCTGACGTGTCCCTCCCCGAGCTTGCCAAGGCCAAGCGACTGATCGAAGCAGATCTGGTCTTGAGCAATGAAGAGCCTCTGCAACAAGCGATGCTGCTCGGCCAATATGAGACGATTGCGATCGGCGAGCGCGTGTCCGATGACTCGCGTGGGTTTCATTACCTCGACACAATGCTCGACCGAATCAACGCGGTTAACATCGATGACTTAGCGCGGTCAGTTCGCAAGTATTTCACCGACGACAATCGCACCGTCGGCTACCTGGTCGATGAGGGGATCGTTGGCGAATCGACGAGCGAGCGGAAGGAGCCCGACGGTGGCAGTTAGCCGAAAAGCTGCAGCGGTAAGGCTGGAGGTGGACCGCGTCGTGCTGCCAAACGGGTTGGTGGTGCTTGTATCGGAGAACCACTCGACGCCTTCGACCTCGATTAGCGCGATCGTTCGCGCTGGCTCGCGCTTCGAGTCCAACGACAAAGCGGGGCTTTCCTCGCTGACGGCCGAACTCATCGAAGAAGGAACAACCAGCCGCACATCCCGCCAAATAGCCGAGGCGATAGACTCGACCGGCGGCCACTTGATGACCTTTGGGGACTATCAGTCGAGCAGGATAGCGGTGGTTTCGCTCTCCAAGGATTTCGACATCGGATTGGACATCGCGTCCGACTTGCTGATGAACGCTTGCTTTCCCGAGGATAAGGTTCGCCAACAGATAACGCGCCGCGCCGCGCAGATCAAGAGCCGCCTCGACGTTCCGCGCACGCAGGCTTCGGACATTTTCAACGAGATCATATTCGAGGGAACACCTCAGCATCGCCCGGCGGTGGGCTACGAAGAAACTGTGGCCGCGCTGTCGAAATCCGAAATCGACGAGTTTTATCGGCGTTACTATGTGCCCAACAACACCGTTCTGGCGATTGCCGGCGACATTGAGACGCGAGAAGCGATTCAACGCGTGGAGTCGGGGCTTGGAAAATGGGAAGCTGCCCGAAACTTCGCGCCGCCATTTGTGCCGCGCCCGACGCTAGGCGCTCGAGTGATCGAGAAGTACGTTTCTGCTTCGAAGGAACAAGTGAACATTTTCATCGGTCACCTGGGCATCGAGCGAAAGAATCCCCACTATCATGCACTCTTGGTGATGGACACGATACTCGGTTCAAGCCCCGGCTTCACGTCCCGTATCCCACGAATACTGCGCGACGAACAAGGGCTTGCCTACTCGACTTTCGCGAACATCACCTCCAGCGCGGGTATTGACCCGGGGCGCTTCGTTGCTTACATCGGGACTGCGCCGCCAAACCTCGAACGGGCATGCGCCGGGTTGCGAGGCGAGATCGCGCGAATCGTCGAAGAGGGCGTGACTGCTGAAGAGATCGATATCGCTAAGTCCTATCTCACCGGAAGCTTTGTTCTGCGTTTTCAGAGAAACGGTCAAGTCGCCGAGTTCATGTTGGAGGCGGAGACTTACGGACTGGGGTTCGACTACCTTGAGAAGTACCCCGAGTTGATTGGCGCCGTGACCGTGGAAGAGGTTACAGAGGTAACCCGCACGCATATTCACCCGGAGCGATTGACGACAGTTGTGGTCGGGCCGGTAGACGAAACGGGACGCGTCGTCGATAAAGAAGGAGTTTAATGAC
>DATMCM010000739.1:0-13879 GCA_035558335.1 Blastocatellia bacterium
CCTCCCGCAGCAGCCTTTCAGTCGGCCGCTCTCATCAACGATTGGATAACTTGGCCTGCCGCCGTCGAAGCGCCTGATTGCGTCAGCAAGAGAGGTATTCGTCAGGAGAGTCTCGGCGGGACTAGTCATTATCTCGGCGACATTAATAGATGCGATTGCGGGATTGTCTTTCACCTTCGACATCAAAGTTTCATATCCTGTGAGGGCCGCGCCGGCGCTTTGGAGGCTCTTTCGCAGCGTGGCATCAGACTCCACCAGTCGCTCGACGTCTTCACGGCGAATTGAGATCAAATCGAGCGGGGTCTCAGCTTTGATCGAAACCCGATGTGGTCCGTAGCCATTGGTCGACAATGACTCCGCGCCGAAGTGATCGCCGGGCTTGAGCATGGCAATCGGGATGGAAGATTCGTCCAGATAAACGCCAGCAGTTCCAGATTGAATGACAAACATGCCACTTGCCGGATCTCCTTTCCGAAAAATAAAGTCCCCCGATCCATACCGAGCCAGTTCGACACTTCCTGTACGCGACATTGGCAGTTGAACAATGTTGGGAGGAAACAGGGCCTTCCAGGTCCAGTCGCCCACGACTTCAAGCTTGCGAGCAAGGCTCGGAAGTTTGCTCAAGTAGATGCCTCGCCATAACACCCAGGCGATGAATCCCGAGATACGTACGCCAAGAATCTGTGCGACCGCGTTGCGATTGCCCAGCGAAGCGAGCATGCCGAGCACCTTGAACGAGAACGGTTTGGTCGGCTGACCTTTGATCGTGCGCACCAGATTGGCGGCAAGCTGTTTGGCTTGCCTCATCGCAAATTGTGCGGTTGGCGGGCTGGGTTTTTGATCGTAAGCGTTCGGAATGATCGCACAATCCCCGACTGCCCAGACATTCTCCGTACTCCTGACAGACATGTCGGGATTGGTAACAAGCCGACCATGATCGATCGGCAGGCCCAGCTTCTGAATGAGCGGGCTGGGCGACGTCCCAACCGTTGAGACGACCGTCGCCGCTTCAATCAATTCGCCGGATGTCAATTCCACTCCCGCCGCGGTGATTTCCCGTGCGCTGGAATTAAGCCGCACATCAACGCCGGCCTTGCGCAACTTGTCGGCGGCAAACTTCGAGAGCGACGGCGCGTTCAATTCAGGAATCAGATAATCACCACGTTGTAATAAGACAATGTGCGGCCGCTCGCCTTTGAGGGTTGGGTAATAGCGGCTCGTTTCTTTCACCATTTCAGCGATCTCTCCCATCACCTCAACGCCGCTGAAGCCGCCACCTATCACCACGGTAGTCAGTAGGCGCCTACGCCGCAGCGCATCGGTTTCAACCGCCGCCTCTTCAGCTCGCTTGATCAAATCGTTGCCAAGATAGAACGCATCTCCGAGCGTCTTGAGCGGATAAGCGTAAGCGGCGAGGCCCGGTACCAGGTTCATATTCACCACCGAACCGCACGCAAGCACCAGATGATCGTACGTAAGCGACGCGCTTTGGCCGCCGGTGCCGACATAGCTCACCAGATTGCGTTGCAAGTCGATGTTCGTAACTTCCGCCGTCAACCACGTCGTCCTTCGAACCATTTGACGGCCAACCACCACGACGTGCAGCGGCGAGATTGCACGCCCGACCGCTTCGGCAAGCATCGGGGTAAAGACGAAGTGATTTTCGCTGCTGATGAGAACGATCTCGATCTCAGAAGAAAGTTTCCGCTCGAGGTGTTGGGCGACAGTTACTCCGCCAAACCCTCCTCCGATAATGATCACCCTTCGTTTAGTCATGGTTTTGTCCCTTTGCTGGTTATGCTCTGTTAATTCTGTCATCTGTCGGTCCCTCGCCCGCCGAGGAGGAGCTGTCAACCTGGCGGCTTCGGCGATTGCGAATCGAAGAAAATCTTCATCGGCCTCAAGCAGGCGACCAGCACAATCATGCCCACGCAAGCCAGGGCGATGATCATGAAGCCGTCCATGTAGGCGAGCGTGTAGGCCTGCTGCCTGACCTGTCCGCCAAGCAGCGCGGCCGAACGGCTCTGCGCTTCATCCATTCCTGCGGAATTGGCGCTGACACCGCCGGTGAGCCAGCGCAGACGCTCATCGGTCAGCCAGTCGCCGGCTTCAACATGCAGCCCAATCAAATTCGAGTGAAATTTCTCGCGTACGGCGATGAGATGCCCCATGAAGGCGGTCCCCACTTGGCCCCCGAATAGTCGGATGCAGTGAATGAAAGCCGAATAAACCAGGGCATCTAGCGGTTTCTCGATCGCCCCCGTATTGGCCGCCTGCTGGACGATCGATCCGACCATGGCAACGAATGTCGCGGACAGCCCAACGCCGATAACCAGTTGTGAAGTCCAGAAATCTTCCCCCGCCCACGCGCTCGTAAGCCGTGTGTTCATCACGCAAGCGACGGCGACGGTTGCAAATGCGACGGCCAGAATCAATCTGTTATCAATACGCCGCATCAGCCACGCCGTGATGATGCCGACGAATAGCTGCGGCCCAGTGAGCCACAGCAACACGCGCCCCGTTTCAAGCGGCCGATAGCCCTGTATCGCGCCAAGAAAGGCCGGAACCAGCAGGGCAATTGAGAGCAGCGCGAAACGGAACGAGAATAAGCTGGCCGCCAGGATGATTGTGTTTCTACTCCTGAGAAACGGAATATGCACCAGCGGGTTGGGCGACACCCACCGGCGAATGATTGCGGCGACGATCAGAAACGCACCGGCCGCGAGCATTGCAACGACCACTCCCGATTCCAACCAGTTCAATCGCTCTCCCTGATCGAGCGCACCATAGATCAAGCACAAGCCGAGACTCCCAAACAAAAAGCCCGCCCAACTGATCGCCGGCTTCGGGCCCGGGCGCGGCGGCGGGTGCGGAATTGCCCGGTAGATGCATAGCGTCATCAGCGTCGTCAGGACTGCGGAGATCCAAAAGATCCAGCGCCACGACAGATGCTCGGTGAACCAGGCTTCCAGCGGCACGGCCAGGGTCGTAGCGGGCAGGATGTCCATCGAATAGACGCCGATGCCATAGATCGTGTAGCGTAACGGCAGGTTGCGCAACGCGTAGGTCATCGTCAGCGGATAAAAGGTGCCAGACGAAATCCCGGCAATCATTTGCAGTGCGAGCATTACGGTGAGGTTTGGCGACCACGGCAGCAGGATCGAAGCAACAATGAAGATCGGCATTGTCGTCAACAGAACGCGCCTGACGCCCAGCAATCCGCCGAGATACACCGAGAACGGCCCCATAAACATCTGCGCCATGTTGTAAGCGGTGGGAATCCATGACGCCTCGTCTACGCCGAGGCCGAGCGCGCCGCGCAGGTCCGGCAATCCCACGCTCAGCAATCGCCCGCACAAGGTCGCAATCCCCGCCCCGAGAAATACGCCCACCGTGCCCAGGTAAGGGTTCGGTTTGACCGCGAGCTTCAGGCGAAACGGCAGTAATGCCGGAATCGTCGACAGGGTTCCAGCGACTCCGCTTGTTGGAGTAGCACTCACTGCTCATTCCTCGCGGTTGAGGTTTCGCTTTTCCTACCCGAAGCGTCGATTTCGGCGATTACCGACATTCCAGATCTCAACCGGTCAGCACCACGCTGGTCGCGGTCAATGACGATCTTGACCGGGATGCGCTGCACGATCTTGGTGAAGTTGCCCGTAGCGTTGTCCGGTGGGAGCAGGGCGAATTGCGAACCGCTCGCCGGGGCGATTTCTTCCACGTGCCCCTTCAGCTTGAGCCCGGGAAAAGTATCAACTGTGATCACCGCCGAATCGCCTTTGTTGATGTTTGTAAGCTGAGTCTCTTTATAGTTAGCCTGGACCCAGACATCATTCTCCACCAGCGAGATCACCTGGGTGCCAGGGTTGACGAGTTGCCCCAATCGGACCTTGCGTTCCCCGACTATGCCGTCGCTGGGCGCGAGAATGCGCGTGTATTCGAGGTTCGTGCGTGCTACCGTGACCGCCTCTTCCTTCGCTCTCAAGTCCGCCCTGAGTTGCGCCTCCTGCGCATCGAGCACTCCTCGCTGCCTACGCTGGGCCTCCAATTCCGATTCGCGACTGGCCAGTCCGGCTCGAGCCTGTTGCGCCTGCGCCAGGCGAAGGGAAAGCAACGCCTGCGTTTTTGACAGCTCGGCTTTGCGGCTGTCGAGTTGCGCGCCAAAACGCGATTCATCAGCAGTGACCTGTTCGAGCTTCTGTCGCGTGGCAGACGCCGAATCAACGAGCGCCTCCTGCCGCTTTCGTTCCAACTGCGTACGCACGACGTCGGCCCTGGTTGCCTCCACGCCGGCTTGCGTGTTTGCTATCTCGGCTCTCGACCCCTCGATGTTGGCTTCCGCCTGCGCGATGTCAGCCTTCGCGGCCTCGACCCCGGCTTGAGCCTGTGCAATCCGGGACTCCTGCAGCGCTTTCTGCTTGCTGTTGTTCTCCAGTGCGGCGTGGGCCGCCTGTACCGCAGCCTCCGACTGTTCTACTTGCGCGCGGAAATCGTCGTCCTTGAGCTGAACCAGCAAGTCGCCCGCCTTCACTTTCTGGTAGTCTTCAACCGCAACTTCTTTCACAGTGCCGGAGACCCGCGTGCTGAGGGGGGTAATGTCGGCCCTCAGGTATGCATCATCAGTCTTTTGGCTGCCGGCACGGCCGGCCCACGAATTCCAGTTTGTCGTTATGACAAAAAGAAGCGCCGCCGCAAGCAAGAGCACCAAAACAGGCACGAACCTGCGTAAGCTACGACGTGGCTTCTGGACCTGTTCCGGATGCGGATCAGAGGTCGGTACGGGAGCCTGCTCAATCTTCTTTGGGGGTTGATCAGAGGTTGTCGCGGCAGCCTGTTTGGCTTCGTCCGGGCGGTGATCGGAGCTCGTTCCCGACGACTTGGTCTCTTCTGTCGTGCTTTGCTTGGACATTCTGTTCACTCCTTTCTTGAGGATCACTTCTCTTCGCCCATCGATTTTTCAAATTCGGCTTTTGCGGTCCAGTAACCGAGAAGCGCCTGCTGGTACTGATGATTGGCTTCGGCAAGCGAGGCCTGTGACTGCAAGACGTCGGACAACATCGCTGCCGTCAGCTTGTACTTGTTTGTAGTGACACGCAGCGTCTCGCGCGTTGTTTCCTGTGAGAGCTGTGCTACGACGAGCGCCAGGCGTGTCTGTTGAAGTTTGCGAAACTTGTCGCCCACATCGATCAGGATGAGGTTCTCGGCTTCCTCCAGCCCTTTCTTTGCTTGCTCAATGACCTTGTCTTTTTCTGCGAGTTGATCTTTCTTTCTTCCCCAATCAAAGACCTCCCACCTCACCAGGACGCCGACGCTCGCAAAGTTCTGTGGAACTCCGCTGTTGAAGTTCCGAAGTGTCACGTATCTGAACCCGAGGTCGACATCCGGAATGTATTCGGACTTCTTGATGCGACGGTCTATCTCCGCCTCTCTTACCCTCAGTCGCGCCTCTCTGAGCTCGGGCCGCTGATCGAGCGCTCGCTTGCGGGCCAAAATGAGATCAAGGCCGAAGTCCGTCACAGCGGGGACAGCGCTCACACGAAAATCAGTCCGCACGTCCCGTCCGAGCAGGTTGTTGAGCTGTTCTTTCTCGGTGGCGAGTTGGTTTGTCAGGTTGAGCGCTTCATACTCGGCCTTAGCCAGCCGCGTTTGGACATCGAGGCGGTCGGATTTCAAGGCGACCTGTTGTACGACGTAATCGCCGGTCACGCGATCTAACTCGCGGTAAAGCCTGATCGCCTCCACAACGCTGTCGAGCCCGCTCTGAGTCTGCAAAATTCCGTAGTATGTCCGCTTGACTTTATCCACTTCGGATTGTTTAACCAAACGCAGTTTCTCACCTGCTACATCGCGGGCTAATTTGCTCTGCTCGATGTGCAGGCCTATGCGGTATTGCTGTGATAGAGGCTGAAGGATTAGCGATGTAAAGACAGTTGTTAGTCGTCGAGGAACGCTGATCGGAGCAAACGGGTCAAGACCGGGAAGGAGGTCCGTTGTGACCGAGTTTAGATTGAGCTCATGCTGCACCAATTGTTTTGATGTGAGCGAGTACAGGTTCATCGAAGGCAACCGAAGGGTACGAGTTGCCGCTATATTGTCTGCACCTTTCCCGACTTCAAGCTCGACGATTTTCACCAGGTGGTTGCCGGTGAGGGCCAGTGCGATGGCTTGATCGAGGGTCAGTGTTTCGCCGGAAGCAGAAGGATCCTGTTGGCCCCAGGTAGTAAGCGGGGTCAGCAGCAATATGGACGCTACAATAGTGATCGTTCTTGCTCTTCGCATGATCTTCATTCCTCTACAAGCACGGAGTTTCTCGTCCAGCAACCATCCGCAAGCCGCTCGTAACAGAATGAGCAGTGACCTACGTCGTGGCCTTCCGTCCTTGTCTTGATGTGGCACGCACTGCCAAACAATTCCCGTGTCTGCGCCTGATCATTCAAGTTTCTGAATCGCCAACTGGAAGGCGATTCCTGGAATAGAGAAGCAATCGAATGGAAGAGATGTCAGTAATGAACCCGCGACGAATTATCGCCCAGGCCAGGTCGAACGATGGCTAGCTTTCGCATTCTAAAAGTAAGCGTGCTGCGATTGATTCCCAGCCTCCTCGCCGCTCCCCCTGGACCACCTATCACCCAGCTGGTCTCCTTCAGCACGCTCACGATGTGCTCTCTTTCGACTTCCTCAAGAGTCTTCGATGAAGCGGAGCACGTTCCGCTGGAGCGCTTCAATTCCGATAAATCGGGTCGCAGTACTCCGTCTACGGACAGCACCACAGCTCGCTCGACCACGTTCTCTAGCTCCCGCACATTCCCAGGCCAGTGATAGCTAACCAGAGCTTCTATTGTTTCTTCAGTGAAATCGTCGATCCGCTTGTTCAGGCGATCGGCATATTTCCTGGCGAAGTACCGTGCAAGCAGGATGATGTCGTCACCGCGCTCACGCAGTGGCGGGGCGGTAAGAGGAATGATGTTCAGCCGGTAATAAAGATCGCTTCGGAATGCACCCTTTTGAAGCATCTGACCGAGATCGCAGTGAGTGGCAGCAATTACCCGGACATCAGGTCTAATTGTCTTGCTGCTGCCGAGGCGCTCGAATCCTTGATCCTGCAAGACACGCAAGAGCTTGGGCTGCTGTTCAAGCGGGAGGTCGCCAACCTCGTCTAAAAAGATCGTCCCTTTGTGGGCAAGCTCGAGTCGGCCGATTCGCTGATTGACCGCGCCGGTGAAGGCGCCACGTTCGTGGCCGAACAGCTCGCTTTCGAACAGGCTCGGAGGGATGGCGGCGCAATTGATCTTGATAAAGTTGTTGTTGCGCCTTGAACTGAGATTATGGATCACGTCGGCGATCAGCTCTTTGCCGGTGCCGGTCTCTCCGTGAATCATCACCGTTGAGTCGGTTGGGGCGACAAGTTCTGCTTGTTTGAGTATGGTCCGCAGGGCAGAGTTATTGCCGATAATGCCATCGAAGACGTGCAGCGATCGGACCTCTTTGAGGATACCCGTCTTGCTGATCACGTTGGTCTCGTGGCGTGCATTTGGGTCGTCGCTTAAAGGGGGAACGACCCTAAGCGGACCTGAGCCCGGTCGGTCGAGTAAAACTGCGCTCATGATGTTCCATCTCCTTTGCCGTATTCAGAAGGTCACGGGGAGATTAAGCTGCGATGCTTTGTCCTGGCGAGTTGTGAGAAAAAACCGCTTTCAGCGCCGCGGTCGCCAGGCTCGTTTCGTCATCATCGCGGAAGCAAGCCAGCTTCTTGCCGCTCTCGTCCACGTCCAGGACCGCTACGTCTCCCAGACGCAGCTGCCTAGATGCGGAAAGATTAGCCAGCGGGTGGACCACAAAACGCTCGATCGCGCGTTTCAAGTGGCGCGCGCCATAGCGGTAGTCGGTTCCTTCGGCCAGCAGGAACTCCTTGGCCTCGGCAGTCGCGGTGACAATGAAGCGCTCGGCCGTCCCTTCGTCGATCCGTCGCTGTACCGCAGCGAGCTCCAGGTCAACAATGCTGCGCAACTCCTCGTGCCTGAGGCTTCGGAAGACGACTACGTTGTCTACTCGGTTCATAAATTCCGGTGAGAACTTCTTCCTCGCTGCATCGATGGCGGTTTGGTAGATCTTCTGGTCCAGAGCTTCCGGCGGTAACTGGTCGCCGCCCGTCGGGGCAAAACCGATTGAGCCACTGACTAATTGGTTCATCTCCCGCGCACCGAGGTTCGAGGTCATAAAGATCATGCATTGCGAGAAATCCACCCGGTGGTTGTCGCCAAGCGTAAGCGTTGCTTTATCCAGGATTCCCAGCAGCAATTGCCAGAGCGCGTCGCTCGCTTTTTCGATCTCATCGAATAGAACCAGCGTGAACGGATTCTGCTCGGTCTGATACTTGTTGAGATTTTCTTGCGTTAGCAACGGCTGCGTTTCGCGATGGCCGAGGTAGCCGGGCGGCGAGCCGATCAGCTTGGCGATTTCGTGCGAGTGCTGGAACTCGGCGCAATCAATTTTGATGACGGCATTACGATTGCCGAAGAGCGCTTCTGCCGCAGCCTCGATCACGTGCGTCTTGCCCGACCCGGTGGGTCCGAGAAAGAGCATCGTACCGATGGGCTTGGACGGATTGGTCATTCCCGCCTGGAACACCTGGTACAACGAAGCGACTTTGCGAACGGCGCGTTCTTGTCCGACGATTCGGGCGCACAGCTCTGCCTCAAATCGCACGGCGTTATCGCTCTTGCGGTCGGGATCAAGCGCGACCAATCTTCTGGTGCTGACCTTCTTCAACCCTCCGGCCTGGTTGGTGAATTGCGTCATTGAATTAGAAGTTTGATAAGACATCGTCATTCTCCCTTTCGTTTCATCAGGCCGGTCGCCTGTCCAGGTTCACCGCCACGATCCAACGACGAACGTAGTCGGGGCAGTTAACGATCCCAACCCCCGCTGCTTCGACCCCCGCGAGGAACTCCACGGCGTCCCGACCGACGAGAGTCACATCGCTGAGATCAAGCAGAATGTGACTGTGATTCTCCATCTCGAGTAACCCTCGCAGCCGTTCAGTATTTTCAATGTCCATTTCTCCGCTGATCGCGAACATAATCGCGTCTTTTTTGACTGAGCGTTGAATTCTGTATGACAACTTCTTGCCTCGCTCGACCAATGACAAGGCAACGTGAGGGCCAGTCGTAAGTTACTGAAACTATTCTGGGTAGAATCTTCGTTCGCGAATTTCTTACGAAAGACCGCGAGAACGTTGCTTTTAGCGACTATTGCGGTTTGAACTGGCGCTTATCGATACTGAGCACCTTGATTTTTGATTCCAGAGTCGAGGAAGGGATACCCAGGCGTGACGCGGCGCCGAAAGGTCCGGATACTCGACCTTTGCATTCCAGTAACGCAGTTTCAATGGCGTCTCTCACCTGTGGCGCCAACCAATGAGGCTGCGACACGAGAGGGCCCTGTGGAACGGTGACACGAGGTCTCGAGTGGCGCCTGGAGAGCCACCTTTCCTTGATCTGCAGAGTGACCGAGTTAGAGACGATTACCGCCCGCTCCACTACGTTCTGCAGCTCCCGCACATTCCCCGGCCAGTCATATGACTGAAGAATGCTCATTGCGTTCTTGCTGATACTGGTAATCCTCTTGCCTGCACGCCTGGCGAATCGGTGAGTAAAATACTCGACAAGAAGCGGGATATCCTCCGGACGTTCGCGCAATGGAGGCACTTCCAGTGGAAATACGTTCAGACGGTAAAAGAGATCGGATCGGAATGTGTTGTCTTCTATGGCACTTTGCAGATTACGGTTTGTCGCGGCAATCACCCGTACGTTCACACCAATTGGCTGGTCGCCGCCGACACGTTCGAACTCGCGCTCTTGCAGGACGCGTAAGAGCGATACTTGTATCTCAGGGGGCAGTTCACCGATCTCGTCCAGGAAAAGCGTCCCGCCGTCCGCCAATTCGAAGCGGCCGTATCGGCGCTGTGTCGCCCCAGTAAAAGCACCCTTCTCATGGCCGAAAAGTTCCGACGCGACCAGTGACACGGGGATCGCAGCGCAGTTGACGCTGACAAAGGGGCGAGAGGATCGTCGTGATCGCTTGTGTACCGCTCGTGCTACGAGTTCCTTTCCGGTCCCAGTCTCACCAGTGATGAGCACGGTGGAATCCGTCGGAGCGACTTTGCAGACATAGGACAACAACGACTTCATCGGCGGTGAGATTGTAATAATCTCCTCGAACATGGACGTCTTGTCGATCTCCTCACGCAGCATAATGTTTTCTTTCCGCACCTGATCATCCATGCCGTTTACCTCGGTGGTGACCACCAGATTCTGGCGCGAGCCGGTGTGGCTGGGGTCAAAAAAGGTTTCCCCTATTTGAGAGTTAAGTGATCGCTCGAAATCAGCGTTCATAGCCTGTGTCTCCTTTTCAGCCACTCCTTACCAACCGATAACTCAGAGTTCAAAAGGGTGGCTTTGCGCTGGGTCTTTCATACCGCGAGTGCTTCGAGGAATAAATGCAATGTCGGTCAAATGGAGATCAATTGGCGGTCAAAATTGGGGTCTTTGTCAGGAAGTGTTGACTTTAAATGATTAACGTAAAATCGGCAGCTTCGCGTGGCCATCCTTAATCAAGTACGTCTTTAATCAAGTACGTCTTTTTGCGGGGACAACCCGGTGGTAGACTTCTGTTTTTAGCTAATTAAGTTATGCAACAGGCGCTTACAAATCGCGCCCGGTTCGGATCCTTTGAGCTTGACCTCAAGACAGGCGAACTATGTTCGCTCCAGCCTGCAGAGACTGTCGACAAAATACTCCTTAGGGAACAGACGTTCCAAGTCCTCAAAATGCTGATTTTGCGTACCGGCAAGATCGTAACGCGTGAGCAAATCAAGAGAAAACTCTGGCCAAACGATACGATAGTCGACTTCGACCACAGCATTAATGTTGCAATTGGGGCACTTCGGCGGGCATTAGGCGATTCTGCTGGCAACCCTCGATACATCGAGACATTGGCTCGGCGAGGATATCGCTTTCTTGTCGCGATCGAGTGGTTGGAACCAACGAGAGAGGTTCCTCTCGAAGATGCGAGTCCGCCGCGATTGGCTGCGCTCGGCGTTCTCATCGGCAAGAAGGTTTCACATTATCGAGTGCTCGAGGTCATCGGGGCTGGCGGGATGGGGATGGTCTACAAGGCCGAGGACCTGAAGCTGGGGCGACCGGTAGCACTTAAGTTTCTGCCCGAAGAGATGGCCAGCGACTCGGTTGCACTTCAGCGGTTTGAACGCGAGGCGCAGACTGCATCGGCGCTTAATCACCCAAACATCTGCACTATCTACGCGATCGAAGAGTTCGAAGGCCAGCCTTTCATCGTCATGGAGTTGCTAGAAGGAGACGCTCTCCTTCGTCGCTTGCATACAGGCGAGTCACAGGCGTTGCCATTGGCCGAGCTGTTGGAAATCGGAATTCAGATTTGCGACGGATTAAGCGCGGCCCATGCCAGGGACATCATCCATCGCGACATTAAGCCCGCAAACATTTTCCTGACTAAACAGGGTCCAGTGAAGATCCTGGATTTTGGATTGGCGAAGTTGGCAGCAAGTGAAGAAGAGTCGAAACCAGAGTCGCCGGAAGCTTCAAGAGACGACCAATCTTCGGCGAGTGGGTCGAGTGCAAGCGAGAAGCGCGCCTCAGACTCTGACCGCCTTTACGCGACTCTCACGCGCACCGGGACCACAGCGGGCACCGCGGGCTATATGTCCCCCGAACAGGTTCGCAAAGAAAAGTTGGATGCCCGCTCCGACCTCTTTTCATTTGGACTGGTTCTGTACGAGATGGCGGCTGGGCGGCGCGCCTTTACGGGCGAGACCATGGCGGTGGTCCACGACGCGATTCTCAACCAGACACCGGACCCGCCACGAACTCTGAACTCTGGGATTCCACGGCGACTGGACGCCGTCATCACCAAAGCACTGGAGAAAGACCGCTCACGACGTTATCAGTCCGCGGCGGAGATGCGTCAGGATATCGCGCGAGTGAGAAGGGAGACGCAGCCAGCCAGACTTCGCACACGAAAACTGCTCTCGGCAGCAGCGCTATTTCTTCTTGCAGCGGCTGGGATCTGGTATTACCAGAGCTACCGCAACCGGGTGACCCTTTCCGACACCGACACTATTGTCCTCGCCGACATAAGCAATCAGACCGGCGATGCGGGGCTCGATGACGCCTTGAACGCAGCTTTGCGTTACAGCCTGGAGCAGACACCTTATCTAGATGTTTTGGCAATTGACAAAGTATTAGGGACTCTAAGACTGCTTAACCTTCCACCGGACACAAGAGTGACGCCGGAGATCGCCGGTCAGATTAGCCTTCGCACGAACAGCAAAATGGTTATAGTCAGTTCCATCGCGGACGCGGGTAACCGCTTTCGCATCGAGTTGGATGCAATCGACGGCCAGTCGGGAACGCCTGTCGCGCGACTCAGGGAAGACGCTGCGAGTCGAAACGAGATCGTGCACGTTCTGGGCGACCTGGCGGCGCAACTAAGGCGCAAGCTGGGCGAACCATCAGCGTCCCTCGAACGGTTCAACAAGCCTTTAGAGGAAGCGACGAGTTCGTCGCTCGATGCGCTGCAAGCAGGAAGGGAGGGCTACAAACATCACATTGCGGGGGACGTCCGTGGAGCGATTCCTTATTACCAGCACGCGATTGAATTGGATCCGGACTTCGGGCTGGCCTATCAGGCTATTGCGGCTGCGTATAACAGTCGTGGCGAACACCAGTTAGAGATGGGCGCCCTCAAGAAAGCCTATGAACTGCGCAACCGGATGACCGAACCGACCCGCTTACGTGCGGAGTGTCGGTATTACGAGAGTGTAACCGGAGAAACTGAGAAGGCTTGTCTCGTTGCGTTGCAAGCGGTGCAGACTTTTCCCCGGGATGCCGTTGCCCACACCAACCTCGCTTCTTACCTCGGCAAATTGGGACAACCGGACCGGGCCGCTGACGAAGCTCGCGAGGCGGCTCGGCTGCTTCCAAGTCCGTACAGCTACCATGACCTGGTACTTCGTAGCATTAATGCAGATCGGCTGAACGAAGCAAAGGCCGCATTCGATGCCGCGGACGCGCGCAACTTCGATAGCACCGACTTGCGCGTGGACCGCGTCCTGCTGGCCTTCCTGCAACATGATAAGGCCGCAATGGAGGAGCAATGGAGTTGGGCCGTAGGCAAGCCTAATGCTGATCGCTTCCTTTCGGGAAGGGCACAAGTGGAATGTTACTATGGCCACTTCCGCAACTCTCGCTTGTTGTGGCAACAAGCCATCGACATGGCCACCAAGACAGGAACTATCCAGTGGGACGGCATCCATTGGAGTGTGCAAGAGGCCGAAGTCGGCAACTCAGAGCGAGCCAGGAGCTTGGCAGCACAAGCTCTCAAGAGTCTTCAGAACCGCCATGATCAAATATATCTGGCCCTCGCTCTTGCGCGAGCCGGGGACGTGGAGGAAGCGCAGAAACTGGCCGATGCGCTCGATCAGGAATATCCACTGGACACGGCGATCCAGTATTACTACTTGCCGACGATTCGGGCAGCTATTAAGTTGAATGAAAACGATGCGGCTGGCGCCGTCGAAATCCTGCGGTCCGCGCTGAAGTACGATTTAGCATTTCCCGATTCCTTCCAGTCCCTTTACCCGGCTTACATCCGCGGCCTCGCATATCTTCAGATAGGCGAGGGCCAGCAGGCAGCAGCAGAGTTCCAGAAGCTGCTCGATCATCCGGGCTTGGTAGGAAGAGATGTACACGGGGCAATGTCACATTTGCAGTTAGCCAGAGCGCAGAAAATGATGGGCGACGAAGCCGCGTCGCGCAGATCGTATGAAGACTTCTTGACCCTCTTG
>DATMCM010000740.1:0-24626 GCA_035558335.1 Blastocatellia bacterium
CCCAACAAGATCGTGTCGCCGAACGCAAGCAGCAGTCGACGCGCGCCGGAGTCATTTCGCACCGACGGCAAACTCTCTGATTGCGAGAGCGGCAGAAACTCGTTCACGACGCCGTAGGTGTAATTCATCTCCTGGGTCAATTGATGCCGTCCGATGGGTTCGTTAAGCTTAAGAAAGAATCGCGTTTCGGCGGTACGATTCGGATTGTCAAACTTGGACTCCTGGTCACGCAGCAGTTGATTGACAACCGCACTTCCTGTGTCCGGGAAAACGAAATCGAGCCGGCGCTTCTCCTTAATGCGCTCCGCCGAAGAAGACTTTATCTTTTATCACCGCCCACCGAGCGCCACGCTGTAGTCAAATCTACTAAGGGGGAGCGCATCGTCGATATTGGGATCCAAAGAGTTTGACGCATCGAACACATTACTGCGATAAAACAGCGACCCGACGCCGTGAAAGGCATTCCCGCCTGTCTTGGTGATAACGTTGATGATCGCTCCGGAGGCTTGTCCGAACTCGGCCTTGTAGCCGGTCGTCAACACCTGAAACTCGGCAATAGTCTCCTGAGCGTGAGCGTATATAACATCGGTCGTTGCACTTGTCAACGCGATTGCAACACGCGTTGCACTACGAAAAGACGATGTGCTATTTTCGCCTGCCACGCGTTACCCTTAGGCAAACAAGCCAGGGCAGTCGAGGAGGAACCATGTCAGCCCATCAAGATGGAAAGCACGGCAAAGCCTTACCCACGTCCCTTGAGGTTCGCTTCGCTCAATCGCAGCTGAGCCGCAGTCGTCGTCAACTGATCAGGGCGATTTTGGACAACCACGAAGAGGTGTTCTTTCTCTCGTCTCGTGAGATGGCCAAACGCTACCACGTTGATGCTGCAACTATCGTGCGCACCGCACAGGCGCTGGGCTACGAACGCTTCGCGGACTTCGCCACCGACCTGCGCAAGCACTTCGTAACTCAAATCACGCCATACACGGTGCTTAAGGCCGCCACCCGAGAGAAGCGAAGCGTGCCCGATCATGTTCGCCACTGCGTCGAAAGCGATACTGAGAACTTGAGCATGCTCAGATCGAGCCTCGACGCCGATCGCGTTGTGAAACTGGCTAAACTGATCCATCGATCACGACGCATCCTGGTTGTCGGAGTGGATCTGGCTGCTTCGCTCGCATGGTTTCTTGCTTACGGTTTGACGACGCTCGGATTCGACGCCGATGCGCCCGTCGGGAGCGCTGGAAACCTGCAACACAAGATCGACGTCTTGACCAGCAAAGATCTATTGATCGCGGTCAGCTTCGGCCGGTGCCTTAGAGAGACGGTGGAGTCCGTGCTAAGGGCGCGCGAACGACGAGTGCGCACTTTCGGCATTACCGACGGCAACACCACTCCGATAGCGATGCACTGTGATTCTTATCTCGCCGCATCCACCAGCAGTCCTTCTTTCACGGGCTCATACGTGGCTCCGATGGCGCTTATGAATTCGATCATTGTTGCCAGCGCTCACATCCAGCCTAAGCGCTCTCTGGATATGCTTGGCCGCACCGAAGAGGAGTACAGACTGGGAGAACGCTGGTATCAGGAGCCGCTGCGTCCCGCAAAGACTGGTGGTGACGGAAATAACAGAGCGGGCGTTGGGAATTCAAGACGGGCTCGATAGAAGGTGGTTGTGGACTACTACGGGCCCAAAGGCAGTGTCGAAGCAATTGCTTCTCGACCTGGCGGGAGCAGAAACGCTCGATAAGAGGCTATAAGCCCGGGACATATACTCCATTTCGGATCTCGAGAATTCCCTTTACCACCTCCCGTCAAAACTTTTCGGAAAGTGATAGTGGGCGAGAACCACGGTCACGTTGTCGATACCGCCATTTGCCAGAGCCAGGTCAATCAATGACCGGCAACCCTGGTTGGCTGTCGCTGAGTCACGGAGTGTGGAAGCGATGATACTATCTTCAACCAATTCGGTGAGGCCGTCTGAACACAACAAAATCTGATCGCCGTCATTTACGATAAGCCGTTGAACCTGTGGTTCCGCCGGTTCCCCGGTCGAGCGAGCGCGCCGGTTAGCACGTGACGCATCGCACGCGCTGTTTCGTCTTCGGGATGCAGCACGCCGGCATCGATCAGCGTCTGAGCCATGGTGTGATCGCGCGTGAGTTGGTGGAGCTGGCCACCGGTCAGCAAGTAAGCGCGCGAGTCCCCGATGTGACCGATAAAGAGTTGATGTCCGTGACTGCGACGGTCAGGGTAGTTCCGATCCCGAACAGTTTCGGATCGGCGCGACCTCTATCTCTCAAAACCACGTCAACCTGGCGGAACCGCTCGACCAAACGTTGCATTACGATTCCGGCATCCTCGGGGTGGTCCATCCTCATGACCAGTCGGGAGTGTTTACTGCCAGCTCCACCAACGTGAGTAACGCAATGCTGCTGGCAACCTCTCCTGCAGCCATACCGCCCATGCCATCTGCTACCAGCAGTCCGTACGCGGTTTCATCAAAACTGCGTGCAAGCGAACCATCCGCGAGATTTGTCATCAGAGTTTCGAGCGAGCGCCCAATACGCACCGCGAGGTAATGGTCCTGGTTGCGGCGCCGCACCAGTCCCGGATGCGAACGCGCAGCGAGACCCACGTGAACCAGAGAGGAGGGAAACTTCGGGTTCAGTGAACAAGAAGGCTTAGCCGAATGCCGATCGACGGCTGATTTGACGCGAGATTTCATTGAGCCCTCCCACGGGCGTGTTCGCCGGCCGAGGCTTCGTCTCAATCTTGTTTCGAGCGGATTGGCACTCGTCGCCTCTGTCGGACCGCGTCCAGACCGGCGGGCGGCGGAGTGTTCTACATGCCGATCGTAACGGAAAGCGAAACGATCGATCAGCGCTATTGTGGCGTAAACTACTACGGTATTCAGGCGCGCGGACGGACTGAGACAATAATCGAGTCAGAGTAGTTTTTTGCCCTCCCGGGACTAAGGTCATTCGCGCCTGGAAGCCGCTCGGCCTTTTGGACTTACGGTCTTTACACTGCCACGCTCTCGATCCAGCGTTATTTTGCTCACTTGCCTGTTCAGCGGCGCCTGTTTTCACGATTTGGGTCCGTCGAACGCCGTTCAGACGGTGGTATTACCCGGAGCCGCGTGCTGAAACTGTATAATTAGATCAGCCCCGGGCCGTTGCTAATAGCACGTCGGCCCGGTCACACTCTAGGAGCTCGCTGAACCAGGACGCTCCACATGTTCAACAATCGCTCCTCTGCATTCCCAAGGACCAGGCCGACGCGAAATCAATGTTAAACTTTCCTGATGCAAAAACTACTGGCAAAAAATACAGGTTTCATCCAGATTTGAATGTTAGTATCCGAGCCTCGGGTCGCTCTCAAACACTTCACGGTCGCGAAATGTTTGCGAAACGGGCGCGCATCACGCCTGTCAAAATTGCCAGTTATCAGACATCTTTTCAGGGCGATATACTCCAGTCGCGCAGTCGCTGTTTGTGCGATGCGCGTGCGCTAACTGCCGTCGTCCGACGATGCTGCAAGAGGTCGCCGAGTGGCGACAGTAACGCGGGCTCTCCGGCTGACGCCTTCCGTGATAGAGTATGCGCGCACATCAGGATCGTCGTGTTCCGGGATCGATTTGAGTCTGGACGCACTCCATTTCTACAAAGACAAGGAGAAGTTATGGCTAACGAGCAAGAGCAACAAAAGTGTCAGAACCCGGTCTGTTCCTGCATCCCTAAAGAAGGCAAATACTGCAGCGCCTCGTGTGAAGGGAAGGGCGCTCTGGTAGAGATAGATTGTGATTGCTCCCATCCCGAGTGCGCGGGCAACTTTTAGTTGGGGCAATGACAACTGCAGGAACTGACGAGGAACACCGGCAGCACTTGAATGTGCTTGTCGGCGGCAAGCAGTCACGAGTTCTCGAAAGTGAGAGGCGGATTGGCCGCGAGCAGGGGCAAAGCTTGGCTGGAGCTATGCTCTGCATGATTGCTTGAGCGAATGGAAATGCGCTTACTTCTCTTTGTCACTACTGCTGAAGGCGCAACGATACTCACCACGCTGTTCTTGATGCTCGTCTCAGCTAAGATCATGGCCGAGTTGTTCGAGCGCTTGGGCCAGCCGGCGGTCGCGGGTGAGATCCTTGCAGGCGTCATCATTGGGCCGAGCGCCCTCGGCCTTATCGCTCCATCGGAGATCACAAATACGCTGGCGGAAATCGGCGTAATCTTTCTTCTGTTCGCCGTCGGGCTCGAGACAAAGCCTTCAGACATTTTTCGCGTTGGCAAGAGTGCCCTGGTCGTGGCGGTTCTGGGAGTGCTTGCGCCGCTTCTTGGCGGGTGGCTGTTGATGAGAGCGTGGGGCGGAACCGGGGTCGAGGCCCTGTTCGTAGGCACGGCGATGGTTGCTACTTCGGTAGGCATAACTGCGCGCGTGCTCTCGGCAATGGGACTCCTTGAGACGCAAACTGCGCGCATCATCCTCGGCGCTGCAGTGATCGACGATATTCTCGGCCTGTTGGTGCTCGCTATCGTGTCGAATATGGCCACCGGCACCGTCAACTACATTGAGGTCGTCATTACGGCAGCGCTGGCCATAGGGTTTACTGCCTTCGTCGCTCTGGTCGGAGCGCCGGTGGTCACCCGCCTTGCTCCCCGGACCGCAAGGCTCCGCATCGAGCATGGATTCTTCGCGTTCGGGTTAATTCTGTGTCTGGGGCTGGCAGCGGCTGCCACCTACATTGGAGTTGCCGCAATAATCGGCGCCTTTCTCGCTGGGATGGCATTGGCCGAAGCCGCCAAAGACGATCATACAATGCACAAGCAGACCAACGGAGTGACCGAGTTTCTTGTACCCTTCTTCCTGGTCAACATCGGTATGCAAGTAAAGCTCGACGTTTTCCGCGACCCATCTGTAATCCTGCTTTCCATAGTTGTTACGTTGGTCGCCGTGGCGACAAAGCTGTTAGCTTGCGGAGCGGGAGCCTGGAATCTGGGGGCGAGACGCGCGGCGCAGGTCGGCATGGGCATGGTGCCTCGAGGAGAAGTCGGCGTCGTCGTAGCCCAGATCGGGCTGAGCCTCGCCGTGATCAACGCACAACTCTATGGCGTGGTGCTCTTCATGGCGGTTGCCACCACGCTGATCGCCCCGCCTTTCCTCAAGTTGCTGTACGCTTCTGAAGCCAGTTTAGACCTCAGAGCTGCTGGCAGTTGAATGAAACCTGAGTTCTTAGATTTTAAAAGCCGATCCTGCCGGTGCAAGATCAAGATGTTGAAATCAGTTTAGAGGAAGGAGAATGACCCTATGACGCGGAGCCTTACGTTGTTATCTTCCCAGTGGAGACGGCTCAAATGAGCGATGCACGACCTCCGAGCGCACTCGATCGTTTTCTGGGGATCTTCGGTGACGTGCGGGCGGGGGAGGGCACGACCGTCCTCCTAATGTCCCTTAACATCTTTCTGCTCCTCGTCGGCTACTACGTCCTGAAGACCGTGCGCGAGCCCCTTATCCTCATGGCCGGCGGCGCCGAACTCAAGTCCTATGCTGCTGCCGCCCAGGCTCTGACCCTCATCGCCTACGTCCCGATCTATGGCTGGGTGGCGTCGCGGCTTCCGCGGCAGCGATTCCTGATGGCGGTAATCCTCTTCTTCGTGGGCTGCATCCAGTTCTTCTTCCTCGGCAGTCGACTGGGCGTTCCGCACCTGGGCTTCATCTTCTTTGTTTGGGTGGGCATCTTCAGTCTTACTACGATCGCTCAGTTCTGGTCTTATGCTAACGAGATATATGCCCAAGCGGATGGGCATCGGCTATTCCCGTTGATCGCGGTGGGCTCGGCGGCAGGTGCTCCGCTGGGAGCCGCCCTGGCTGGGCGGCTGTTCGCCCTCGAGTTGAGCCCGTTCGTCATGATGCAGATCGCAGCCGGCATACTGCTGTTGCATCTCGCGCTGTATAAAGTGGTGAGCCGACGAGTGGCCGCCGGCGGCGCGCCGGCGCAAGCGCCAATGAAGGCCGGCAACGGTTTCGCGCTTGTGTTGAAGAGTCACTACTTGCGGCTCATCGCTCTCTTCCTGGTCCTGCTGAATATCGTCAACACGGTTGGGGAGTACATACTGGGACAGGCGGTGGTAACGACCGGCGACGGCCGGCTCGCGGCCGACCCTAGCTTCAACAAGGAAGCGTTTATCGGGACGTTCTACGGCAAGTATTTCTTTTGGACGAACATTGCAACCATACTGATCCAGGCTTTCCTGGTGTCGCGCATCGTGAAGAGGTTCGGCATGCGGGGCGTCCTCCTGGCGCTTCCGATCGTTGCGTTGGGGGCTTACGGGCTTGCAGCGGTCGGAGCCGGGCTGGCGATGCTGCTCTATGTGAAGATCGCGGAAAACAGCACCGACTACTCGGTCATGAACACCGGCAAGCAGATGGTGTGGTTGCCCACGACCCGTGAGGAAAAATACAAGGCGAAGCAGGCAATCGACACCTTCTTTGTCCGAAGCGGCGACATGCTTGCCGCCGGGGTCGTGTTCCTGGGCACTGAACATCTGAAGTTCGGCGTTGCGGGGTTTGCTGGCACTAATATCGCGGTTGTGTTGATAGCCATCGGAGTGGCGGTGTTGTTGTTGCGGGAGTACCGGCGGCTGACATCGACTTCGCCCGCCGAGCCTTCGGTTCAGAGAGCCGCGAGTTGATCAGCTGCCTTATACTCGAATCCCAGGCCGGTTCGCATCGCAACGGCTCGGGCATCGAAGAATAGTGGCGCTTTGAGATTGAGCATAGAACTGCGCGATGTGAATTATCCGGACTCAACCTATGATCTGAGCTATCGTCCGGCGAGCGACGAGTTGGCGGGTAATTATTTCCAGATCGCCCTCGGCCAGAACCTTGAGGCGATCTTTCAGAGGGCCGAATAGGCGGCTTGCGATTCAGTCAAACGATCAAGAAAGGAAACTAAACTACGATGAACTTTGAATTGGGACTCCCGCGGATCGACTCCTCGAGGATTAACTCGGTCAGATTTGGGCTCGCTCTCTTAATCCTTGCCTTGGGCGTGTTGCTCTCTTCGGATCGGCAAAGTTGGACATACGGGGCGCAGGCTGAAGTGACTCACACCGTCTCTGGTGTTGTTAAGTTGGTCGATACGGCAACGATGACCATGATAGTGGACATAGGCGATGGCATTGAAGTCGCTGTCAACTACACCGCAAAGACCACAGTTGTGAGCGCCGAGGCTCCAGAAACGAGTGCAGAGATTGATACTCTAAAAGGAAGCCACGTCATCGTGTATTACACCGAGACCGGAGCTGTTAAGACTGCCTCCAGGGTGAAATACTTTCCAAAGAATGACGTCGTCAAAACCACCAAGGGAACCGTTACCGCCGTAGACAAAGCAGCGAAGACTGTCGCTATCAAAACCGCCGATGGGTCAGTCGTAGTCTATAACGTGGGCAAGGACGCCGCGGTCGAAACCGCGAAGGGTTCGACAGCTACGGCAAAGGCTATCGCAAAGGGGAGCACCGTTGTCGCCCATTACACTGCTGAGGGTGCCAAGAAAACCGTGCGCTTTCTAAAGGTCTTTTGAACCGCAGACTGTAGATAAGGACATCACGAATTCTCGATTCACATGATTCAAAGTGGAAAGCTCATGCTTCTGGCGAGTTGTGTACTAGCGGCTGCAGTCGCCGGAATCCTTACATGGCGAGTCGTCGTCAGTCGCGCTCGCGAGATGTCGCCTCTAATCAGTGAAGGATCGCCGGCGCGTTCAACACTGGTGTTTGCGCCTACCGTGCCTAACAACACTCCGCCGCCGGGACCCGTGCCAGAAGGCATGGTTTGGATTCCGGGCGGCGAGTTTTCGATGGGCGCCGAGCAATCGAGTGAAACGCTGTGCGGGCTTCCGGGGATCACCGCCGATTCGCTTCCGGTCCATCGCGTCTACGTAGACGGTTTCTGGATGGACGCGACCGAAGTCACCAACGAACAATTTGAAAAATTCGTAGAGGCCACAGGGTACGTAACCTTCGCTGAGCTCACGCCGCGGGCCGAAGACTTTCCCGGCGCGCCTCCGGAGAACCTCGTCGCCGGTTCGATCGTGTTCACCCCGCCGGATCATCAGGTACCGTTGAACGACCATTTCCAGTGGTGGGCCTTTGTCAAAGGCGCGAACTGGCGCCATCCTACAGGCCCGGCCAGCAACCTGAATGGCCGCGAGAACTATCCGGTGGTTCACGTCGATTACGACGACGCGCTGGCCTACGCAAAGTGGGCGGGCAAGCGGTTGCCGACTGAAGCCGAATGGGAGTTTGCCGCGCGCGGAGGCCGCACCGGGAAGCTTTATGCGTGGGGCGATAACTTTCATCCGAGCGGAAAAACCATGGCCAACACCTTTCAAGGGACGTTCCCGGTGACCGACACCGCTGAAGATGGTTACGCGGGCATCGCTCCGGTCGCTCAATTCATGGCCAACGACTATGGCCTCTACGACATCGCCGGCAACGTGTGGGAATGGTGCAGCGACTGGTATCGAGCTGACTACTACGAACAGCTCGCCAGGATCGGCGGCGTTGCCCGCAACCCGCAAGGTCCGGGCGACTCGTTTGACCCGGAGGAACCGAACGAAAAGAAGCGGGTGCATCGCGGAGGGTCGTTCCTGTGCACTGACCAGTACTGCTCGCGGTATATGGTCGGCACGCGAGGAAAAGGCGAGGTGACCACAGGGACAAATCACCTGGGCTTTCGTTGCGTACAGGCACCACACTAAGCCTTCTCAACACCGTGAACTGAATAAGACGGACGTCGAAGCGAGTTCTGAAACCTTTTCAGGCGATTCCTTCCTGCAGAGACTTGCCAGTTCTCGCGCAGCTGGGCTTCGCCTCCACCGACCCCGTGTGGGTGGAACTATGACTGAAAAGGCTAGAGCGAGGAGGAGCAAGGACAGTGCCTCCGCCGACCCCGCGTCGGTGGAGCTATGACTGAGAGGCTAAGCGAGGGCGCGCAAGGGGCAACGCCGCCACCGACCCCGTGTCGGTGGAGGGACGACTGAAAGGCTAAAGCGAAGCGCACGCAAGGGCAACGCCTCCACCGACCGCGTCGGTGGGGCAACGACTGAAAGGCTAAAGCGAGCGGCGCAAGGACAACGCCGCCACCGACCCCGCGTCGGTGGGGCAATGACTGAAAAGCTAAAGCGAAGCGCACGCAAGGGCGACACCTCCACCGACCCTGCGTCGGTGAAAGTACGACTGCCAGGGCTAGAATGAACGGGTACCAAAAGTCTGAGATGATACGACCGATCTATACCCCTGAAACCTGCAAAGCGGCATATCAGCTCCGCTGGTCGCTCGCCCTGTTGTTTGCTACAGAAGAGATTCCCTCGGAACTGAATTGGATCGAACCCCTGCGGGAGCAAGTCCAGCGGGATGGAGTGCGACTGCTGGAACACCGGCTCCATCCGCCTAACATCTGGTTCTTCCTGCTAAGTACGAAACCAACAGTCGCGCCACCACAGATTGTCAAATCAGTAAAAGCTCGTCTCCAACATCTTGTTCGTGCATCTGCTCCAAAGGCATTCCGAAGGAACTTTTCTCTCGCGTCTGTAGGAGACGCACGGCGTCACGTAGTCGAGTCGTACGTTGCGTCACAGATTAGCCATCACCGCATGGCCGACACACGCGTTCAATCACGGTTAAAGGAGTTCCAGCTTGTCTTCCCGGATGTCGATCTCTCGGCTGCAGAGTTTAGTTCCCACGGGAGGTATGTTTACAGTCTGCACCTGGTGCTTGTGCACCAGGGTCGCTGGCGTGAGATCCGCGAGGATCGTCTAGCAATTACCCGGGACACTTTTCTCCGTGCGGCTCGTAAGAAGAGGCATCGCGTGTCGCGTTTGGCGCTTCTTCCGGATCACGTGCATGCGACGATTGGTTGCAACTTTGGGGAAACGCCCGAAGAGGTTGCCTTGGGTTATCTGAACAACCTGGCATACGGCCGCGGGATGAAGCCGCTATTTTGCTCGGGGTACTACGTCGGGACGTTTGGCGACTATGACATCGGAGCGATCCGGCGTGCGTAGCTGGTCAATGATTACTCCATCAACACAAGGTCTGTAGCTGTCAATCACCTCGCCACCGACGCAACTTGGGCTCCCCACCGACCTTGTGTCGGTGGGGAGGTGATTGACAGCTACAAAAACGCGCGACTGACGACCGAGCCCCACCGACCTTGCGTCGGTGGGGAGGTGATTGACAGCTATAAAAAGGCGCGACTGACGACCGAGCCCCACCGACCTTGGGTCGGTGGGGAGGTGATTGACAGCTATAAAAAGGCGCGCTTCGGCCATTAATCATTTGGCTCCACCGACGCCAGGTCGATGGGGGCCGTAAGGGAAGGGTGGCTCTGTAGCTGCTCAATCATTGCCCCACCGACACAACGTCGGCGGGGCCGTAGGGGAAGGGTGGCTCTGTAGCTGCTCAATCATTGCCCCACCGACGCGAGGTCGGTGGGGGCCGTAAGGGAAGGGTGGCTCTGTAGCTGATCAATCATTGCCCCACCGACACGAGGTCGGTGGGGGCGAAGGGAAGGGCGGTGGTTCTGTAGCTGGTCATCATTGCCCCACCGACACGAGGTCGGTGGGGGCCGAAGGGAAGGGCGGCGGTTCTGTAGCTGGTCAATCATTGCCCCACCGACGCGAGGTCGGTGGGGGCCTAAGGGAAGGGCATCGATCCCCGCAGAGAGCGGAGATGTTTCTTCCAGCCCGACTGCAGATCGGGCTTTCTGTGAACTCCCACACCTTCAGCGTGGTAACCTTCCTGAACCAGAAACACAGTCAGCAAAATCGGAGGTAGAAACATGAAGATCGTGAGCATCCGGGCCTTCGTTCTTGCCTTCTTGCTTCTTTCCGCTGCTCCCATTCGCGCAGGAGAGAAAACGGATGTCCTCGTCATGAAGAATGCGGACCGCTTGACTTGTGAGCTTGTTGGGCTCAACTCCGGAGTGCTCTACGTCAAACTCGATTACGTTGATGGCACTATCTCGGTGCAATGGTCGCAAGTCGTTCGACTGGAAACCAACCGTTTGCTGATCGTAAAGACTCAGAGCGGGGCGGCGTATACCGGAAAGATCACGACGGCTGAAGCCCAAAGCGGTCAACCGGTAAAGATTGAGGTTGCACAAACCCCGGAAAAGAAGGTCGTGCTCGACAGGTCACAGATCGTTGCAATGGACCCGACCTCTGAAAGTTTCTGGCAGCGATTCAATGGCGACATAACTACCGGGTTGCTTTACTCCAAAGGAAATGAGTCAACCCAGTACAACGTCAGCTCCTCCGTCGAATACCCACGCGAGCGATGGGCGGCTCACGCCAGCTTCAACGCCAATCTGTCTTCCAGCAGCGGCGATTCTACGTCCACGCGAAACCAGTTAGGTTTCGGCATTCGCCGTCTCTTGCACTGGAACAATTATTTCTACGCTGGGCTCGCCGATTTCCTGCAGAGCAGTGAGCAGGGAATCGGGCTTCAGACCACGCTGGGTGGAGGCATTGGCCGTTATTTTAAGAACACAAACAGGGCCAGAATCTCATTGCTCGGCGGCTTCGCCTGGCAGCGCACCAACTACAAGGACTCCAACCCAGCTTTCGAGAGACAGAACATTGCAGCGGCTCTCATCAGCGCAGAGGTGAAATTCTTCAAGTTCAAGAAAACGAATCTGGATGTTACCGCCTCGCTCTTCCCGGCGATCTCCGAGCCCGGACGCGTTTATTTCAGGACGAACGAGAGCTATTACGTAAAGCTGTTCAACAACCTGTCGTGGAATATCTCATTTTATGGCAGTTGGGATAACCGGCCGCCGAACGGGCTGTCGGGCAGCGACTACGGCTCCAGCTCGGGGCTGAGCTGGACGTTTGGCAATAAGTGAAAGAATGCAGGCGAGACACCTGCGCTCCCAGCGTGGTGGAGCGCTAAAGTTCAGAAGCAGGCGATTCGCGTTGTTCGCGTTTTTGCGGACAGGTATCGCGAAGGCCATTGGACACATTGATACTCGCCCTGACCTGGTACGGCCCTCGTGGTTAATTTCCTTCGCTAAAGCGGTCCTGCTGGTGAATACATAGCCGGTCCTTTTTCCCGCACTGCCTGTCAAAACTGACAGTTACTAAGTTACTTAGCGATCCAGTACCCTTAGCCTGAATCTTCGTGGTTGACTGTGTACGCCGACATGTTCTCCCGGTACAGGCATGGATTACAAAACCATCCGAGCCTGAGCCGCCAATGTTGGCTTGAGATTCAGGACTAGACTTGTGTGAGTGCAGTGAGCCGGGCTCCCCGGCTTCACCTCGAACGTTCGGGTGACCTCGGCCTGCTTGATTGAGGCCTCAAACAGAATGCAAAGGAGCAATCTATGATCTCAAGATTCCGACACTCGCTCTATTCAGTAGGCGCGGTTGTTTTGTTGTTGTGCCTGACCGGCGTTTCCGTAAGAGCGCAAGAAACCGCCGATGGCTCGCGCGATCGAACAGTCGACAAGCAACAGACGGAGGGTAACACAGTCGACAAGCAACAGACGGAGGGTAACATAGAGACAGCCTCGCCGGCTGCGAGCACGTCGATCTTTGCGTCGGCAGACAACGCGAAAGAGATAGCGCTTAGCGCAAGCAGTGCATCGAACACAGCGCCGGTCTCCTTTCTCTTGCCACGGGCGACTCCTGCCGGCAACCCAACTGCGCCAAGCACCGAGCCGGCTGCGGCGTCCCGCCCACAGGGCTCCTCGGATAAATGGGAATTCATGATCGCCCCTTACTTGTGGCTCGCCGGCATCAACGGGACGGTCGGAGTTGGAGACCTCACCACCGACATCGATCCTTCCGTCTCAGACATACTCAACAAACTGAACTTCGGTTTCATGGCTATCTTCGAAGCTAGAAAGAACAGATTGATGATCATCACCGACCTTCTGTACATCAGTCTCGAGGAAACTAAGGCCACCAGCGGGCCCCTCTTCTCCTCCCTGACTGTGAAATCGAAGACATTCATGCTAAGTCCGGTGGTGGGCTATCGCCTGGCCGAGAAAGAAGGCGCCTCGCTCGACGCGATCGTCGGCATTCGGTTCTGGCACACAAGCTCCGACCTAATTCTCGAGCCGGGGCTACTGCCGGGAAGGGAGAGGGAAGGCAGCAAGAACTGGGTGGACGTGATCGGAGGCCTTCGAGGGCAAGCCCACTTCTCGCGGCTTTTTTCCGTGATCGGGCGAGGTGACTTTGGCGGCGGGGGGGCAGACTACACCTACCAGTTATTTGGCGGTTTGGGAATCGACGTGAGCAAGAGCATTTCGCTGTTCGCCGGCTATCGATATTTGTATATCAAGTACACCAGGGGCGACTTCCTTTTTGACGGAGCCTTCAAAGGCGCCGTGCTCGGCGGGGCACTCCGTTTCTAACTCGAGCGTCGCCTGGAACTAACCGCCCTCCCTCTTGCTACGGTGGAATAAGCGAGAAGAGGATGAAATGGAGGAAATGAATTGGCCTTTGCGCAAAGCAATCGCATTCAGCAATCCGCTTTGCGCCAATCGTACCGTTCGCTGCGCAAAAAACGAATCGATCTCCAACGTCCAGAACACTAGAAGGACCGCCAGCATACCTACCACGGATATTATTTCAAGATCCTCACGGGTCAGGGCTCCAGCGCGGCCGGCGGCAAGCACGGCTACATCATCGACGGCAATATGATTGCCGGATTCGGGCTCGTTGCTTATCCGGCGACGTGGGGTAAGTCCGGCGTCATGACATTCATCGTGAACCAGGGGGGCGCGTTTATCAGAAGAACCTCGGACCTGCGACGGCGCAGATCGTCAAGGCCATGACGGAGTACAACCCTGACGCGACGTGGTCGTTGGCCGCTTCCGTAGACGAGGAGTGAGGCGGCGGGATGAATCTCCGCGTTCTGGTTAGAATCTTTTGCAGCATACCGGTGCTCGCGATTCTGGCGGTTGCCGTCGCTGCGCAGGATACACCGAAGGAGTTTTGGCCTGAGGCTCAATTCTATGCGAATCTGAGCGACACCCTCAGACTAAGGGCGCTTGTTACGCGCACTAAAGCAAGAGAGTCTGACAAATTCACGGAGGGGACCTTCGAGTTTGATATCGATGTCGGACTCAAGGCCATACTGAGAAGAAAGCTAGCCGCAAATCCTAATACTGAGAGAGGCAAATACTTGACGCTTCGACTCGGGTACGTTCATGTGGAGGCGCTGGGCGACGAAGAGAATCCTTCCAGCGAACACCGCGGGATTCTGGAACTGAACGCGCGCTATCCACTCCCTGGGCCTTCTTGCTAAGCGATCGCATTCGAGGGGAAGCCCGGTGGATCAATGGGCGCTACTCTCTCCGCTATCGCAATCGGCTTCGGCTCGAGCGCGACTTCTCCATTCGATGGTTCAGGTTTACCCCATATGCCACCGGGGAACTCTATTACGATACTCGTTACCGGATCTGGAATCGGAACGAGTACTCTTTCGGCACCGAGGTGCCTGTTCGCCGGCACGCCATTATTGAGTTCTATTTCATGAGACAGAATACAAGCCGGTCGTCCACACCTCATGTGAACGGGTTTGGATTGGTTTTTCAGTGGCACCTTTGACGGGCCGCACGGGGTCAGTGGGCAGTTGTCAGTGGGTAGTGGTCAGTTGTCAGAGCCCACGAAGTGGGCGAGGATACCGGACCGCTCACCAGGAAGCGTATGGAGACCGTCGATGATGATCTTCTTGAGCGCTCGCTGGAGTTCATGGATCGATCGGTCAAAGCCGGCAAACCATTCTTCCTGTGGCACAACACGACACGAATGCACGTCTGGACACACCTGGGACCGAAGTGACGGCAAGAGTGGCTCTGGCATGTTTGCCGACGGCATGATGCAACTTGACTGGATAGTCGGAGAACTGCTCAAGAAGCTCGATGATCTGGGCGTTGCTAAAGACACAATCGTGGTGTTCACCAGCGACAACGGCGCGGAAGCATTCTCGTGGCCGGATGGCGGTACGGTACCGTTCAAGGGTGAAAAAGGCACTACGTGGGAAGGCGGCTTTCGCGTTCCCGGCCTGGTACGCTGGCCCGGCGTGGTCAAACCCGGAACTATTTACAACGACATCTTCTCCTGGAAGATTGGATGCCCACCTTCCTGGCGGCAGCGGGCGAGCCGAATATTAAGGAGAAACTGCTGACAGGATACAAGGCCGGAAACAAGACCTTCAAGAATCACCTCGACGGCTACAACTTCATGCCCTACTTCAAGGGAGAAGAAAAGGCTGGTCCTCGTCACGAGATATTCTATTTTGACGACAACGGGAACCTGAACGCTCTCCGCTACGACAGATGGAAAATCCATTTCTCCTGGATCGAAGGTAACCTCTTTACCGGAAAGCGAACGAGTGCGAACGTGCCGCTGGTCGTCGACCTGCGGGCGGATCCGTTTGAACGAGCTCCGTTCGAATCCGATCTGTATCGCCGGTGGCAGGCTGACAAACTTTGGACACTGGTACCCGCGCAGGCAATCGCGGGCAGGTTCATTCAGTCGTTCAAGGAATATCCGCCGAGTCAGAGGAGCGGGAGTATGAATCTCGACGCGGTGATGGAGCAGCTCTCTTCGGGCGCCAGCAAGTAGACCGCGGCGATTGAAACGCCGATTTGGAAAGTCGGGCCGCACCCATCCCATTGGTGGGTGCGGCCCCGTAAAGACCCTAAACCACCAAACGGACACAACCATGAAATTACTACATATCAAAGCTGCTCGTCGCCGTGCTCACCGCCGCGTCAACTTTTCTTTCGTTCCCTGTCAAAAGTGACAGTTACCAACCAGCTTTCTAGACCATATATTCTGTTTAAGCTATTCACCCCGGGGTCTCTCTTTCGCTCATACCGCGCTGCCGAGGTGAGCGAAAGAGAGAATTCATTAAGAACCGATGAAGCTGTCGTGGCAAGAGAAAATGGAGATTAATAATAAAACAAGGAGCGACCGCCTCAATTATCAGGCGTTTTGTTGCTCCTGAGTTGCGGCTCTTAGGGTTTGCCTTGTGAAGCGATCAGGGTACTCCCGGCGACGCGAAAGCGGTTCCGTCGTCCCAGAGTACGCTGAACCCACCGGCATCATCTACAAACAGCAGCGCCTTGCGTCCTCCAATCGTTCCGGTCGTGATGCCTTCAGGCTTCATCTTCTTGTGAAACGAGATCGGCAGGCGAGACGCTTTTCCATCGTCTCCACCATCCCATTTGTAGACCGAGAACGGGGCTCTTGATTCGCTCGTCGAATTGCCGACAACCACGAAAAACCCTTCGCCAAATCCGTTCCTGGTAAGGCTTCGAATACCCTGTTCGCCGATCGCGTTCTCGACCGCGAGGTGGATAGGCGCGAGCATTTCGAGATTGCCGGTCGTCCATGGGCCAAGCAGGTCTTTGATCCGAACCGGTAGGATGAGCGGCTTGCCTCCAGGCGCCGGCGTTCTTATGCCAAGAAGTAGCGCGCCACGGCGGGCGTCCCACGCAAGGCCTTCAATGTTCAGTCCGCCTAAGTCCGGGTCGTTTTCCGCCGCCGACCTGATTTCGGGCGCGTTCAATAGAAGCCAGGCGCGAAAATCGGACATCAGCTCAGTCGCCAGACTCCCATCAGGCTGGATGGTGATGCGGAGCAGGCCCCCAGGTCGGTCCGCCGCCTCCTTGCCTTTCTTCTTCGAGCCGGGTTTAACGGAGAGGGATGGCACCGCAAACACGAGGCGGCGACCGCTCTGTTCGACGATCGTTAAGTCCTCGATGTCGTCAATCGATTTCGGGGCAAGCCCGACCAGCGGCCATCGAACAAGAGGCCCTTGCTGCTGGCCGTCCGCCGAGATATTGAGCTCGATCAGTGCGTCGTTGACGTTGTTGTCGCAAAACAGGAAACGCGAATCGCCGAGCGGCACGACGCCAGAGGCGTTGTGCTCCTCACAGTCATTCTTCTCCGAGAAGGGTGTGGACTTGACCACGGTGTCCGATGTTCCCCCGTTACCAGCCTTTGAGGGTTTCACCTGTTTGACTTCGGTCCGACACCCGACAAGAAATCCCCCAGTCGTCGCGAACAAGAGTGCCAGGCCAACCACACAGAGCGAACGCGCAACTCGTTGAGATGTTACAGGAGTGCTGGTGCTCTTCGGAGGGTCAATTCTCTGGTTCGTTATCCTCACTAGTCGGCGCTCTTTTTCAAAACCTTGAACTCGACCGCGACGACCGACGGGCCACATTGCTTCTGGATTTGTTCGATGAGGGCAGAGGGCGGTGCACTTCCCCCGTTGATGCGGCCGAGACATTCAAACGTCGTATCGCCGCTTCCGGACACGATGTTGGCGACGTGCCAGGGCGGCGTCTCGGATTCCAGCGCTGCTCTGACAACCGGCTCGACTGTCTCCCGGTCCAAAAACCGAACCAGCAACGCGGCGTTCGGCCGCTTGATCCCTTTGGATGGATCTTTTATTGACTTCGCAAGCTGGTTGAGATGAACGATCAATGGTGACTCAATGTCGGTTGGTGCGCCAGCTTCATCAAGAACATCCGACTTGTGAGGACCTTGCTTGTCTTTGTTCTTCTTTTTCTTTTTGACTTTTCCTTCTACGAATCCCCCTTCGCTGCTGTGAGTCTCGCCAATCTTGAACCTCCAAAGCAGCAGGTAAACCAGGGACATGACAAGCGAGAGCAACGCTGCGACGTGATAGACGCCAAGACCCGATCCCATCCCGAGGGCGATCGCGACAAGCAGGTAGACGGCATCCCTCGGATCTTTCAGATTGGTTCGAAAGCGGACCGCGGAGACGACTCCAACCAGAGCCAACGCCCGAGAGAAGTTATCCTGGATCAACATCATCATTCCGCAGACGATTAGAGACATCACAATAAGGACATGCACAACGGCGCCGTCGAACATATCTCGAGCCTTTGTTACTTTGTAAACCCAGCAGATCGGCGCTACCAGGATGATCGTCAGCGTCAGCGCCCAGAGCGTGACAATCGTGTCGTCTCGTCGGCGGGTGATATCGAGCGACTCGGTGATGACCTCATTGATCTTGGCGAATCCGGCCAACTCGGGCAAGCCATGCAATTGCGCCAGCAGGAACCGGCTGAGCATGGTCCCGAGGATGATCACGACGAAATAAGCGGACAGCTTCAAGAATTGAGTCTTGAATCCTGGAGTTTCAGCTTGTGGTTGCTGTTCCATAGTCGCTCCCCAAAATCTGCTCCAACAAACTACCGTCGTCGAAATATTAAGGGTTCACCGCCTTCCAAGCTCGAATCGTCTTTGTTCAAGACCAGCGAGTCGTCCTTAACGCTGAGCGTCACCTGTCTTTTCGCGCGTCGGCTGGTAGCAGCGGCCATAACCTTCACCTCGCCGTTTTCAACTGTCCAGGTTCCTGTCTCGGTAGTCGACGCAGACTTATCGCCGGGCGTCTCTATGGTCAAAGTAGCCGATCCGTCCGGGCCGAGAACAAGCGTGAGTCGCCGATCGCCCGTCGGCTGTTGTTGCAGAAGCATATATCGTCCCGCCAGGGCGGACATCTCCGGGGACGGCTTGGTGGGCGCCATTCCCGACGCTGCGATCAACACGACTAGTGCTCCCATCATCATTCGTTGGCTCATATATTAAGGAGCCTCCCTATTGGCCGGCCTATCGAACCGCGCGATTGCAACTCGCTCCGAGCCATTCCATGGCGGGTGAGCAATTCAGCTATTCTAATCGTATCCTTCGAACTATTACACTAACAGGCGCTGAAGAATAAGAAGCTACAACATCTGGTGGAGGACTACAACTGAGCGCCTTGCGCGGGGAGCGGTCATGTTTTCGCGCCGGCAACGAGCCGGATTCATCGGGCTTTCCCGCAGGGCAAGTAGGCCAACCCTTTTAGGGCTGGTGAAGGGTCGCGAAACCAGGTCAGCGCGGTTACATGGAGCGGCTTATGCGTTGGCTAAGGCTCGAATGAGAAGCCCGTTGAAACGGGCTCAACGAGACCTGCATGGTCAGCCCCCGGGAGTCATGAAGTGCGCCAGACCGCGTTGCGGTCTTCTATCGCGATAGGTAACGGCTACGCGGCCAGGCTAGGCCTCATTATCAACGTTTCTATCGATAGGTAACCGCTACGCGGCCTGGCACGCCGGTTGTCCTCCACTATCGATAGGTGACCGCTACGCGGCCAGGCACGCCGATTGTCCTCCACTATCGATAGGTAACCGCTGCGCGGCCACTCTAAGTCTCATTGTCTCGCTGCTATCGTCGGACAAACCGTGCACCACGCACGGTGAGGTCAGGTTTTCGCGTCCGAATCCTGCTAAATCAGGGTGCCGGAGCCTGTCAAATTTGACAGTTCCAACAGGCTCGCCTCACGGATACACTCTTGGGCACGCCGATGGGTCTTTCCATCGTGTGGCGCTTGGTTGAGACGCACGAAGGTAGTCATGATCTAAAGAGGCAGCGAACTGTAGTAGCTAAAGCATGGAGGGTATGACGAGGACCAGGCTGGTCGTGACACTGATCGGGCTCGCTGTGCAAACTACCAACTTGAGAGACTGCATGAGTGAGGCTGTCGGAGGCCCGGCGCCGAACGCGGCCGCCGCGCTTCCCGCAAAGAGCGATTGATCTCCCCCCTGGCCTGGAAGGTCTACCAGAGCGGAGCCACAAGCCGCGGAAGGTCAGAAGAGCTTCCTGGTTTATGACACGACGGCGAGTGCCCAAATCTGCGGTTCGGGGGTCGGAATCGACCCTATTCTGTACGATCGCGCACTTTCGAGGAGAGTGACAGTGGCAGACTTTGTTGAAGCAGCGATGCTGGACCAGCTTCCGCCCGGAACCAGCATGATGGTCAAGATCGATGGCAGGGATGTCGCCCTCTTCAATGTGGATGGGAATATCTATGCGATCAATGATACGTGTGCTCACCAGGGATCATCTCTCGCAGCAGGGAAGCTCGAGGATAAAGTTGTCCAATGTCGCTCGCACGGCTGGCGATACGATGTGACTACGGGTTATCTGTCCGGCGCTCCAGGTTTCGGGGTTACCTCTTATCCAGTTCGGGTTGTCGGCGCGAAAATCCTGGTGGGCACTAACCCGATGATGAAGCAATAGTCAAACGGGAGGGAGACTCATAGGGAGACTATGAAGCCGTTCTATTCCCTGTTTGTCTGCGTTCTTGCGTTTCTCCTCAGCGGCATCTCGCAGCACGCAACTCCGGCACAGACAATGGGCACCCAGCAAACTCCTCAGGCGGCGAGCCCGTATCCCTGGGTTGGGGCAGGAGGGGAGGCTTTGGTGGGTTCCGCGGCCGGCGATAGCTTTGAACGCTTCGCAAGGTCCACCGAAGGGGATGCGAACGCCTGGATTCGCCGAGTGGCTTTCGCGGTTTCAAGAGGGGGTATCTAACCCAAGTGTCGAGTGAAACCGAAACGAATCCTTACGGTCTCGATACCTCAACCAAGCTGGCGCACCCGCGTAGCCTACGACCGAACGATGATGGCATGGGTCCGGACGGGGACGTCACACTCATCACGTTTGGCTTCACCATCTACAAGTTTTTTCAGATCGAGCTTCGCCGTGAGGAGCCCGGGCGTCTGATCGGATCGCATGAGTTTGGGCTGATGATGGTGAGCATCGGATTGATCTCGTTGGTGCTGGCCACCTGGCAGAACCGTCGAGATATGCAGCGACTTAGAGCGCTGCACGCGGATGTGCCGTGGTCCAACGCTAGTCTGGTCGCGAGCCTGGTCTCACTTCTCGGTATAGTGGCGTTTGTTGTTATGATCTTCCGGCTATGAGATTTCCCCTTATTTGTTCGCGACTTTGATAGACCACGTTCGACCCGACGCTGCTGATGGTATCGCCTGAGGGGGCTATGAGCTCTATAACAACTGCCTTGATCGTCTTCGCCTGCCTGTTCAGCAGCATAATGTTCGGCTTTTTCCTGCGCGGAGTCATGCCGCAACGCCATCTGGACAGCGATTCGAAGGATATCGTTAAGCTGGCGACCGGCTTGATCGCAACGCTCTCTGCCCTCGTGCTTGGTTTGCTGGTTTCCTCGGCTAAGGATTCGTTCAACCAAGTTAGCAACGAGCTCATGCGAACGGCGGTCAAAGTCGTTCAGCTTGACCGGATCCTGGCTCAGTATGGGCCGGATGCGAAGGAAATTCGGGACCTCGTAAAGAACGGCTACTCTGGCGCGTCCGAGCTGATGCTTTCCGGCGATGAGTCCCAACAAGCACAATTGGACACGCCCACTGCGGTTGCGCGAATAGAAGGTATTCAGGCTAAGATTCGGGAACTTTCACCACAGAACGACGCGCAGCGCGAGCTGCGGGCCCACGCACTGCAGATCTCGGATGAGCTGACCGGTTCACGTTGGCTACTGATCTTGAGTTTGCAGGGCTCAGTGTCGACGCCACTTCTCGTGGTACTGGTGTTCTGGCTCGGCCTGATCTCTACAGCGTGGGCGGTGTTCTCGCCCCGCAGCCTGACAGTGAGTGTTGCTTTGGTCGCGTGCGCGCTCTCAGTCTCAGGCGCGATCTTCCTGATCCTGGAGCTCGACCGCCCGCTCACTGGACTGATAAAGGTCTCCGGTGCACCTGTGCGTGCAGCGCTCTCCCATCTCGGCGAGTGAAGAAAAAGATAGTGGTTAGTGGTTAGTGGTTAGTGGTTAGTGGTCAGTGGTTAGTGGTCAGTGGTTAGTGGTTAGTGGTCAGTTATTGGTTAATGTATGGACTGTTAGTTTCGAACGACTGGCGCACTAACCACTGACCACTATCCACTAACCTTCAATGTTGCAACTGGGGTTGGAGCAGCGATGCGGTTTTCGCGGGAGTAGCCTTCGATTCTTTTGCCGGCTTAGGCTTGTGACGCATCGTACTCATCACATCCCCATTCGAAAGCAAGCTTCGATAGCCGCGGTAGTTCCAGGCTGGAAGCAACAATATTCGCTTCGGAAGTTCTTTCTTGACCAGGCTAGTCACCTGTTGCTCGAGTAACTCATCCTGCTTGAGCGTTGGATCCAACTCAACAAGCTCCCCGGCAATCGTGATCTGAGACTTGATAAAAAGATTCAGGGTGAACTTGGTCGCGTACCCCTGCTCGATCAATCCGAAAAGCAATTCCTGCAGAGCCTCAAAGCTAGTCCGTCCTGCCTTTGGTTTGACGGTCTCTGTTATCAGTACGTCGATCTTCTTAACCTTTTCAGGATCAGTCGGCATGCCATGTTCCAGCAGGGCTCCGGCATATCTGTGCAAGCGCTTGGCATCCGCAAGCTGAACTCCGAGGATCAATTGCATCAGCGCGATCCGGTCGGCGCGCGGAAATGTCCCCATAAGCCCCCAATCCAAGAGTGCTATCAGATACGGGTTCTTAGGATCGCCAGTCACATGATAGACGTTGCCGGCGTGCGGATCGCCATGGAAGATGGCGACGTCCTTGGGAGCAAAGATTACGTCGCCGGTCATGACGTCGCTCAATCGTCGCGCCATGATGGCTCGCTGTTTAGTATCTCCAGGAAAGGCATTGATGATCTTTTCGCCGGCGATGAATTGCATGAATGTGACGTGCTTGGTTGAGATCGGATATATCTCCGGCACGACGACTTTCTTGCTGCCCTTGTAGTACTCTCGAGCGCGAATAAAGTTTTGCTGCTCGTCGACGATTTTGATCTCGTTGGTCAAGGACTTGCGAATGTCCTGGAAGATTTCGACCAGCGGCATCGAGCCGAGCTGATAGAAATCGTGATTAGTGGTGAAATACCCGGCGAGTCCATCAAGGATGGTAAGGTCCTCCGGAAGATAGACGAGGACGTAGGGTTTGACGACTTTGCAGATCGCCTGCGTCCGCGTAGTGGCTCCGGGCGTGATACAGGTCGCTCGAATCACTGCCCCAACGCTGGCTTCGGCCAGGATCTTATCCGCAAACTCCACCTGATATTTGTCGATCGCGGGTTTGCCGACATCGGTAGTAATAAACTCCACCAGTTCTTCCCGCGTCATCGTGTGAATACCGTTTTCCAGGTCCTGGAGCGCTTTTGCGTAGTCGGGAGCAAGGTCGGGATTCCTGGCCAGGATCTGCCCCATCTTCTGAAGGCTGGGAACCTTGGAAACGAATTCTTTGAGATAGTCGCCGCGCGATGTACCCGGCGGAAGATAAGCGAGGCTGACAAGCTTGTTCAACAGACGATCATCGTCAAGGTGGTCCAGAAAATAGAGCAGCGAATCGTGGACAATCGGGATCCAGATGGCGCCCCACTGCGGCGGGATAATGTCCAGGACCTTGGACTGATGCACAAAGAACTCCAACACCAACGGACGAACCGGTGCCCAGTTCACTTGCTTGATCAGGGACACTGCCTGCTCTTTCGAGATCGGTGGTTCCTTGGGCAGTCCGGCTGCCTCGATCAAACTCTGGAGCTTCTTGAGGTCGGCCGAAGAGAGTTCGTTGGTTGATGAACCATCCTGAAGACCCGAGGCCTGGGCGAAACGCATAAGAATCTGCTGGATCGATGGGTCGAATTCTTTTAGCAGATCCATCAATAACGGCAGCCCGGTGGTTCCGGGCTTGTACGTCTCATAATGACTGCGCGGCGTCGGCAGCGGAATCGGTTTATGCGAGGCTTGCTGCGTAGCCTGAGAAATATCTGCGCGCGTATTGAGACTGAGCAGTTCGAACTGTCCGAGAAATAGCACCGCGCAAATAAGGAGGCAGCTCGATCTTCTTGCCATTCCGCTTGAGACGAGTCTCAAATTCCTTAATGGGAGCGTCGATAGTCTGGAAAGCATCTTAGTGAAACCTCCGGCCTTACGGTAGTAGGCGGCACTCCAAGTTTTTGACATTCAGCGATTGAGTGCTGAAGACACATACGGGGCTCTTTGCAGCTACAGGCTTTGGCTCAAACTGCGAGTACAATCAGACAGATTGTATCAGCGGCGAAGAATTCCTGAGCCTGTCAAAATTGACAGTTCCAGCCAAACTGAAAAAACCGCCTCACGAGGTCTGAGGATTCCAAAGCCGCCCTTTATGCTCGCGTTCTATCTTCGAGGTGTCAAATCAATTTCTTTGCTCAATCAACCCAGTGGAGGACGTTGCGCAGGACCGACCAGCGTTTCCTGGGCGCTCGCGCAGCTTGACCGAGAATCCAATGGTCGTATAACTCCTGGATGGTGCCGTCCTTCTTTTTTAGGTCGATCCAGGTTCCGATGAATCGTGCGAACTCGATGTCGTGCCTCGCGACAGGATAAGCCAGCGGCAGCTTGAGAATGACTGGGTGAGGGACCGCCACCGAGAAGGCAGGATGGAGTAGCGTAAGGAACGATCCCCGCTCGGCGGTCAGGACCAGCGCGTCAACCGGCTCGCCCTGCCCTTTGAAGAAGTCGTCGAGGCTCGCCTGGTCCAAGGAAGACTCGATGGTGGTCACGTCTGGGAACTCCCGATGGACCAGGCCCAGGAGATAATTAAGGTCTGGCACCGCCACCCGAAGACCCGGAGTCTCGCGTATCCAATCCGCGCTCGAAAAGTCCGCGCGGCGATGATCCGGCACTACGAAGGCGAGCGTCTCGTCGAGGTAGGGCGGAGAGAAGGCTATCTGACTGGCCCGGCGCGTCGTCACAATAATCCC
>DATMCM010000741.1:0-2953 GCA_035558335.1 Blastocatellia bacterium
CGATAGCAGAATTCTCAAAGACGGATCTCCACCGCTCCTCGCTTTTCCGAAGGGCATCTTCAGCACGCTTCCGTTCCTCAAGATCGGTATTTGTTCCGACGAAATGCTACGAATCTTTGGATTAGATCCTCAAAATTGGAAGACCCGATAAACCATCGCAGGTTTAGACACAACTGAAACCGTCTGAAATGCTTCAATTAAAAGCAATGAATCCACTTCAACAAGCCAGGTCCTTGAGTCTCAGTACTCAACATGCCAACATATCGATGGGTCAAGTTCAAAACTCCAATGAGATCGCGACGAGAACAAATAATCCGGCGAGAGGCGAAGGGAGAATGAAGGTTGCGCTTGATTCACTTGGAGCCGTCGGAGAGCCGTATCTGGAAGTCTACCGTGAGCATGACATTCGTCTGGCCCTTCGTCCCGGCTTTATCGAACTGGGATCACACCGTTCTGCGATCAAGCGCGAGACGATTGAAAAGGGCGAAGTCCGATTGTTCACCCGCCATTTTGAAAAGTGGATAGGATCCGCCGACCTGCAGGTTCTGAGTATCACCATTCCAGACACCGCACTAATGTCAGCCTGCGATGCAATGAGCGGCGAGGTTGAGTTGCGCCGTCAGCATGATCTGATGGACGCGCGAGTGGTTGCGCTGGTGTCAGCCGTGAATGCCGAACGGGTTGCGGGCTTCCCGAGCGGCCGGTTGTTTCTGGATTCCGTTGAGCAGGCGCTTGCTGTGGCTTTGGTCGATGGTTATGCGGTCAGACGCCCGTCGCCGCGGATATACCGAGGTGGACTAACTCCCGCCCGATTGCGAAGAGTAACCGAGTTAGTGGATGCGAAGATCGACGACGACTTGACTCTTGAAGCAATGGCGGAATCGGTGGGACTGAGCATAGCCCACTTCTCGCAGATGTTTCGCAAGTCGACCGGTCAGAGCCCACATCAGTTTGTCCTCCGCCATAGAGTGGAGCATGCCAAGGAAATCTTGCGCACCGGAGAATGGCGTGTGCTGGATGTTGCGGTGGCCTGCGGATTCAAAACCCAACAGCACTTTGCGCGAGTGTTCCGTCAGTTGTGCGGCATCAGCCCTACCGAATACCGCCAGAGATTCATTCATTAGAAACGGCCTGCGATGTAAATACCTAAATACTCTCCTGATCACAAATCCCAAGATTCAGTCCACCAGCACACGTTTAGATACAGCCTCACTCTCCGGAACCCGTATCCTATGCACAAGCAAAATGGATTGGAGAGCAAATATGTACGCAATCACAGGTATCACCGGCAAGGTCGGCGGCCACCTCGCACGCACTTTGCTCGCCACCGGCCAACCTGTCCGAGCTATTGTGCGCGACGCGAGAAAGGGTGAAGCGTGGGCCGCGCTGGGTTGTGATCTCGCGCTTGCCGAGATGGAGGACGCATCGGCGCTGACAGACGCGTTCACTGGCTCGACGGCAGTGTTTGTCCTGCCGCCGTCGGAGTTTGACCCTGAACCCGGCTATCCAGAGGCCCAGGCGGTAATCGACAGCGTCATAGAGGCGCTGACAGCTTCGAGGCCTACGAAGGTTCTTTGCCTGTCGGCCATCGGCGCTGACGCCGTTCACGACAACCTGCTGTCGCAGCGCGCGATGATGGAGGCGGCCCTGCTCAACCTTCGGATTCCTCTGACGATGCTGCGACCCGCGTGGTTCATCGACAATGCTGCGTGGGACCTCGCGTCAGCACGAGATACGGGTCTCATCCACAGCTTCCTGCAGCCAACAAACAACGCGATTCCGATGGTTGCCGCGAAGGATGTCGGACAGGCGGCGGCGGACCTCATTCAGGAGGAGTGGGTTGGCACACGGATCGTCGAGTTAGAAGGTCCGTGCCGCATAACGCCGAACGACCTGGCGGACGCCTTCGCGACCGTCCTCGCAAGACTCGTACGTGCGGTGCCTGTGCCGCGCGAGACTTGGGAAGAGCTGTTCCGTTCGCAGGGTATGAGGAACCCCGAACCACGCATGCGGATGCTCGACGGTTTCAATGAGGGCTGGATAGCATTCCAGGATAGTGGAAGTAGAGCGATCAAAGGTCATACCGACGCTCTCGACGTAATCGCGGATCTCGTCGCCAGCACAGAAGCGTAGGGTCTTATTATTACTTGAATCAGGCATCGATGAACTCAATGTCCGGGCCATGGTTTCCTGAAGTTGGTAAAGCCATGAACTTGTCAACAAATGCCAGCTCCTTGAGCACCTGCAGTTGGAGACACGAGGTCTTATCAGGGAAGGTCAGAGTCTCCGCGGAAGGGCTTGCAATGTATGGCATTGAGCCCGAAGACGACGCAACGTCGGTTGATTTCTATTTCAGGAGGAAGCATCCCCAAGATCGGCCTGAGGTCGAACAAGCTTACGCGACGGCCTTGCTTAGAAAAACTCGGTTTGAGGCAGATTTTAGGATTGTTCTTCCAGACGGAACCATCAAAAACATCCGCAGTATCGGCCATCCTATCCTGGACGAACGCGGCGACGTCGTCGAATTTGTCGGGGCCTCAATAGACGTCACCGAACACCACCGCGCGCGAGCCGACCTTGAGAGGGCGTTTGAAGAGATTAAGCGTCTGAAAGATCAACTGCACGACGAAAACGTAGTGCTCAGGGAGCAGATCGACCAAGCGTTCATGTTCGAAGAGATCGTCGGCACCTCGTCGGCGTTGCAGGGAGTACTTTCTCGGGTAATGAAAGTTGCTCCCACCGATTCGAGCGTTCTCATCAGTGGAGAGACTGGAACTGGTAAGGAACTGGTCGCTCGCGCCATCCATAAGCGATCTCGTCGGTCGCAACGCGCTTTCGTGAGCGTGAACTGCGCAGCTCTTGCCCCATCGCTGATTTCTTCCGAACTCTTCGGCCACGAAAAGGGCGCGTTCACCGGGGCGATGCAGCGCCGCCTCGGTCGATTTGAACTGGC
>DATMCM010000742.1:0-9011 GCA_035558335.1 Blastocatellia bacterium
CATGTCCGTTGAGGACCGCTTGACGGTTCGTACAAACCTACAATAATGTTTGGGTCTCTTGAACTGACGACAAAATTGTAGGACCCGTTAGTTTCGACGAACTGGAATAAGGCCGATGTCCTCGACGCCCGACCAAACCGGTGAAATAAGAAAGCTCACGACCCTGCTGGAGATCAGCCAGGCGTTGTCAGGAACCCTCGACCTGAAAGCCGGCCTGCATCGCGTTCTCGAGGTACTGGAGAAGCATCATGCCCTTGTGAGCAGCGCGGTGATGCTTCTGCGCGAAGACTCGAAGGAGATCCTGATCGAAGCGGCATTCGGATTGACCGCCGACGGCCAACGTGCGCGGTATCGGCTGGGCGAGGGAATCACCGGCCGTGTCATCGAAAGCGGCAAGCCGGTCGTCGTACCGCAAGCCAGCAATGAACCACTGTTTCTCGGACGAGCAACGCAAACCAGGGCAATCAACAAAAATGAAATCACCTTTATTTGCGTTCCGATAACCGTGAACCGCAAGACCCTCGGCGCGCTCGGCGCGGTGCTGCGCTACAAGAAGGACCGCGACTACGATCGCGAGGTGAAATTTTTACGGGTGGTTGGTTCGATGATCGCGCAGGCGCTCAAGGTCCATCATATGGTCGAGATGGACAAGCAACGTCTGCTGGACGAAAACATTCATCTGCGACAGGAGCTAAAGCAACGCTACGATTTCTCAAACCTCATCGGCAACAGCGGACCAATGCGGCAAGTCTACGAGCAGATCGCTCAAGTCGCAGCGACCAACACGACGGTACTGATTCGCGGCGAGTCGGGAACGGGAAAAGAAATGATAGCGCACGCGATACATTACAGCTCGGCGCGAGCCAGGAAGCCTTTCATCAAGATCAGTTGCGCGGCGCTCCCGGAGAGCCTGATCGAGTCGGAACTGTTCGGATACGAGAAGGGTGCGTTCACCGGAGCGGCCACCCGTAAGAAAGGCCGGTTCGAGATGGCCGAGGGCGGTACGCTGTTTCTTGACGAGATAGGCGAGCTCAGCCAGGCCACCCAGATCAAGTTACTGCGAGTGCTTCAGGAGCGCGAATATGAAAGGCTCGGCGGCACCGAGACCATCAAGTCGAACGTTCGGCTCATCGCCGCCACGAACAAAGACCTCGAGTTGGCGATCCGCGAGGGGACCTTCCGCGAGGACTTGTACTATAGGCTCAATGTTTTTGCGATCTACCTGCCCCCGTTGCGCGAGCGGCGGCCCGACATTCTCGAACTGGCCGAGCATTTCGTCGAAAAGTACTCGCGCGAGCATCACAAGCGCATCAAGCGTATCTCTACTCCCGCCATCGACATGCTCTCGTCATATCACTGGCCGGGGAACGTCCGCGAGCTCGAGAACTGCATCGAACGCACCCTGCTGGTCTGCGAAGGCAATGTGATTCACGGGCACCATTTGCCGCCCACATTGCAGACTGCAGCCGCGAGCGACACCGTCACCCGATTGTCGCTCAACACCGCAGTCGAGGCTTACGAGAAGGACCTGATTCAAGACGCGCTCAAGACCGCTCGAGGCAATCGCGCCCGCGCCGCCAAGCTTCTCGATACGACCGAGCGAATACTCGGCTACAAAGTAAAGAAGTACGAAATAGACAACCGCCGCTTCAGGTAGTTCTCACCATTCCCTACAATTTTGTCACTCAGGAGTTCTCAGCCGACAATCTTGTATGCTGGTCGATTGTGCCCGCTCCCCGGAGCCTCTCGAAATCCCACAAACACCGACAAAACGAGAATGTGATCCCGGTTTTGTCGAATGGAACGTCGCTTGCCCTTGAATGGACGGACCTTGAGCATTCACCGCCCCCAACCGGAGGATTGATGAGAGTCAGAAAGAAGGCGTGGCTTCTAGCTGTCTTGTTGTCGGCAATAGCGTTTCCGATCGCGGCGTATGCGCAAGACTCCGGAGTCGAGGACCGGCTCAAGAGACTCGAGGACGCGGCAACCGCCGCGCAAAGCGCGGCCGACAATGGCTGGATGCTGGTCTGCTGCGCGCTGGTCTTGTTGATGACCGGACCGGGGCTTGCGCTGTTCTACGGCGGGCTGGTGAACCGGAAGAACGTGCTGGCGACGATGATGCAGAGCTTCGTTTTGATGGCGGTTGTTACGGTGCTCTGGTTTATCTTCGGCTACAGCATCTCATTTGGCAGCGGCGATGCGGTCGTAGGCGGGCTCGGTCATGCGTTCTTGCGAGGCGTAGGAATGGAGCCGAATGCCGACTACGCGCCGACAATACCGCACCAGACCTTCATGATGTTCCAGTTGATGTTTGCGATCATCACCCCGGCGCTAATCACCGGCGCATTCGCCGAGCGAATGAGATTCAGCGCCATGCTGGCGTTCACGGTTCTGTGGACGATAGTGGTTTACAACCCGCTGGCTCACATGGTCTGGGGAAAGGGAGGGTTGTTCAACGCGGCGCTCGGCGGTCGGTTTCCGGTGTTGGACTTTGCAGGCGGAACCGTAGTCCACATCAGCTCGGGCGTGTCGGCCTTGGTGTGTGCGCTCTACATTGGCAAGCGCGTCGGTTATCCGTCCTTTCAATCAGCGCCCCACAATCTCGTTCTTAGCTTTGTCGGAGCTTGCTTGTTGTGGGTCGGCTGGTTTGGTTTCAACGCGGGCAGCGCCGTCTCGGCTGGCGGGCTCGCCACAAGCGCGTTCGTAGCAACTCACTTTGCAGCCGCAAGCGGCGCTCTGGGCTGGATGGCAGCAGAGTGGGCGCGAACCAAAAAGCCTTCGGTGCTTGGAGCAATTTCAGGTTCGATAGCGGGCCTGGTCGCCGTCACTCCCGCATCGGGATTTGTCACTCCAGCTTCAGCGTTAGTGATCGGATTGATGGGCGGCGCGGCGTGCTACTTTATGACAACCGCAGTCAAGCAACGATTCGGGTATGACGACGCGTTGGACGTGTTCGGCGTGCACGGCGCGGCCGGAACGTTGGGGGCGCTGTTGACCGGCGTTTTCGCAACGCTGACGGTCAACCCGATCTTCAAAGACGGTAACGGGCAGCCGGTTCCGGTCGGCGCAATCGACGGTAACCTTCATCAGATCGTCAATCAACTGATAGCTATTGGCGCATCGTGGCTGATTGCCGCAGGGGGCACTCTGGCAGTGCTGAAGCTGGTGGACGTTACAATCGGGCTCAGAGTCAGCAACCTGGAAGAGGCGATCGGCTTGGATCTCACTCAACATGGCGAAGAGGCTTATGTGTTTGAGCCCGCGGCCGGGTTTGCGGCAATGAAAGAACTAGTTCCCGATCTTGCTGCGCCAACTGGGAGCGGAATGGGCACAATGCCGACGCTCAGCGAAGCAGGCGACTGAAATCCATCGTCAATCTTTACGTTTACTGAGGAGGACAGCTTATGGAAAACAAACATGGAGAATTGATGTCGACACTACTAGTCAAAAGACCGCAATGCGCATCGGACGCCGAATTCAGGACCCTCTTGCTGGAATCCGCCCGGCAGTTAGCGCACGATCTCGCAAGCTTCGGAGTCGAGATTTCAGTGAGACCGGTTTCGGTAAGGTCGGCAAGAAACGGCGGCGATTGGAACTACCTGAAGATCGGCTGCGAGTAAGTGCCTGGAGGCTGGCGATGCCCGAGCAGTGCGGTCCGTGCTGCTTGGATTAAGATCTTCTTGACATCGCCTGCGGCGCAGTTGTACTCTGCAGTCTCGACGAATCGTGGTGATTTAAGGCAACTTGCTCCACGTTAAATATGTGCTAAACAGTCCGAGGGATTTTCAAAAGCCTCGCGCTGATTAGCGCGGGGCTTTTGATCTTTCACAAAACTGGCGTGGCGATTTCACGGCGACTTGCTCCACGTAAAAAACTGCTAAACAGCCTGGAGACTCCGGCTCCGCGCTCGTTTGGCGCGGAGTTTTTCTTTTACCCCGCGCGCAGTTCATCACCCTCTGACGGATCCCGACCAGAGAGCGTTTCGGTGAGCAGGCCTTCTATCGCACCGCCATTCACAGGAGGCAAACCGATGAGTTTTATCAAAGGACTGAAATGCAGAGAGTGCGGCCGAACCTATCCGAAGCGCCCGATCGCCGGATGCGAAGACTGCTTCGCGCCGCTTGAGGTCGTATATGACTACGACGGCATCTCGCGCGTGCTGTCCCGCGAGGTAATCGCCTCGCGAGAGAAAAACCTGTGGCGGTATCGCGAGTTGCTGCCGCTCGACGAAGAACCGGTGGTCGGAAGATCCACCGGGGCGACTCCGCTCATACGCGCCGGCCGGCTCGGTCGAGCGATTGGCCTCGAGAATCTCTATATCAAAAACGACAGCGTCAACGCGCCGACGCTCTCCTTCAAGGACCGCGTCACCGCGGTCGCGATCAACAAGGCTAAAGAGTTCGGGCTTGAAGCGATCGGGTGCGCCTCGACCGGGAACCTTGCGAACTCGGTCGCGGCAAACGCAGCGGCTGCAGGCTTACCCGCTTACATCCTGATTCCCGACTCGCTCGAACCGAGCAAGGTCATCGCGACTTCCATCTACGGCGCGCGAGTCATCGCAGTGCGCGGGAACTACGACGATGTGAATCGCCTTTGCTGCGAGATAGCCGATAGGCACCCGTGGGGTCTGGTCAACGTGAATCTTCGCCCGTTCTACGGTGAAGGCTCGAAGACGTTCGGCTATGAGATAGCCGAGCAGCTCGGTTGGCGCGCGCCCGATACGATCATTGCGCCGATGGCCGGCGGCTCGCTGATAACCCGAATTCACAAAGGGCTAAGTGAGTTTGAACGGCTCGGCCTGCTCGACAACAAAGTACACACACGGGTTTACGGAGCGCAGGCGGCAGGCTGCAATCCGATAGTCGATGCCGTGAAGCGGGGCTCGACTGACATCAAACCGGTCAAGCCAAACACGATCGCTCGATCGCTTGCGATCGGCAACCCGGCCGACGGTTATCTCGCGGCGAACACAATCCTGGAAACCGACGGTTGGGCGGAAGACGTGACCGATGCGGAAATCGTCGACGGGATCAGGCTGCTCGCGGAAACGGAAGGAATCTTCACCGAAACCGCTGGCGGAGTGACCGTCGCCGTAACCAAGAAGCTCATCGATCAAGGCCGAATCACGCCCGATGAGCTGACGGTAATCGCTATTACTGGCAACGGCTTGAAGACGCAGGAGGCGGTGCAGCTTGCGCCGCCGGTTGTTATCGATCCGCGCATATCGCAGTTTGAGCGGGTCGTCTCAAGTCTAACGGCGGCAGCATAGACGCGAAGAAACAGGGATGCTCAGCCGCGCTCAAACATCGGGTCGATTGGGGATCTCTGCTTTCACGCCAGGGAGGCATCACATGTCACTTACGATAACCATACCAACTCCGTTGCGAAGACTCACGGACGGCGCTGACTCGGTCGAAGTCGATGCGGCAACCGTCAGCCAGGCAATCGATCGACTCGAGACTCGCTATCCCGGATTCCGGGCGCGGTTGTGCGAAGACTCGGGCGAGCTGCGCCGCTTCATCAACATCTACGTCGAAGGCGAAGACGTGCGCTTTCTCGATAACCTAGCTACTCGCGTTGCGGCGGGAAGCGAGTTGTCAATCGTGCTTGCCATCGCCGGGGGATGAGCCTGTGTAACGAAGCTGCGCTTACCTCGCAGTACCGGAAGGCTCTTCGCGTCTTGGCGAAACTGTGCGACTTTGCGTGGAACACCGCCACGCATCCGAAGCGCCGCGCGCGCTGACCGATAGCGCGCCGCCGGGTTTGGTGGTTGTGGTATAACCGTAAACTCGGCGGCGCCGGTTCAAACCGCTCGAGGTCGCAAGCGCTGACAAATAGCGCAAGAAATCAGGGACTCAAGACAGATGATTATCATGAAATTCGGCGGCACGTCGCTTCAAGACGCCGCCGCCATCAAGCAGTCTGTAGAAATAATAGCTGCTAAGCAGGACCGCTCGCCGGTTGTCGTAGTGTCGGCGATGGCCGGCGTGACGGACGCGCTGCTTCGCATTGCGCTCGCGGCAAGCGCCCGTCGATTCGATGAAGCCGCATCGATCATCGACCAGCTCCGCGAGCGCCATCTGGCTGCAGCTCGCGAGCTGCTCAATACGGTGGCTGAGAAGTCTTTCAATCAGATGGCTCTCAGCATTAAGGAGAATCTGAGAGACGTCGGAGGACTGGCCCGCTCAGTCGCAACACTCGGGGAGCTTACGCCTCGAACGCAGGACGCGATCGTATCATTTGGCGAGCGCCTCTCTTCCCCGCTGGTCGCCGCGGCGCTCAACGCGCGGAGAATCTCGGCGGAGCTTGTAGACTCGCGCGAGTTCATCATCACCGACGAGCGGTTCACAAGCGCCGCACCGAACTCTGCCGAGACTGAAGCCCGTTCGCGCGATTCACTTCTCCCGATCATAAATTCCGGCATCGTGCCGGTAGCTCAGGGCTTTATTGGATCGACGCGGGAGGGTGTCACCACGACCATCGGACGCGGCGGCTCTGACTACTCGGCGGCCCTCATCGGGGCGGCGCTCGGCGCGGAGGCGATCGAGATCTGGACGGACGTCGACGGCTTGATGACTGCTGACCCGCGCGTCGTGCCGGACGCGTTGCGCATACGGGTGATCTCGTTCGCTGAAGCGTCAGAGCTTTCTTACTTCGGCGCGAAAGTGCTTCACCCCAGCACCGTGCTGCCCGCAGTTGAACGAGCCATCCCGATCCACATCTACAACACCCGCAACCCCGATTGCGAAGGCACGCTGATAGTGGCAACACCGAAAGGCTCGCGAAACCTGATCAAATCGATTGCATTCAAACGCGGGGTGACGATCGTCAACGTGGCTTCGACCCGGATGCTGCTGGCTTATGGGTTCTTACGGATGATCTTCGAAGTGTTCGACCGTCACAAGACTTCAGTCGATGTCGTGACCACATCCGAGGTGTCAGTATCGATCACGCTGGACAACGCGGACCAACTCGAGGCGATCAAGCAGGAACTCGGCGGGTTCGCAGACGTTTCGGTTGAACGAAACAAGGCCATCGTGTGCGTGGTAGGCGACAATCTGAAATTCACACCGGGAGTGGCGGCGCGCCTGTTTCGCGCGATCGAACACACGAACGTTAATATGATCAGCCAGGGCGCGTCTGAGATAAACCTGTCGTTTGTGACAGACGAGAGCGACGCTGAACGAGTCGTCCGCTCGCTTCATCAGGAGTTCTTCTCTAACGCCGACCCCGAAGTCTTCGACTAGCGTGGCGCGCCGCACGACGTGACGAGGATTGGGTCCAGAGCTTCATTATACCCACCATATGGTCAAGACAATCGAAATCGAATAAGCTCCTTGCATCTGCTTCTGCTCTGCGGTTTGTCCGTTAGGAGTTGATATGCCAACGGCCGCTCGGAGAAAAGCAAGCCTCGCCTTTTGCGTCCTGGCGATGCTGAGTTTCTTTCCAGTCGCACAAAAGCGAACGCAGGCGGAACAGCTACGCATCAGGACTTACACGACTGCCGACGGCCTGGCTTACAACGTTGTCCGGCGAATTGTTCGCGACTCTCGAGGCTTCTTGTGGTTCTGCACGGCAGCGGGTTTGAGTCGGTTCGATGGCCATAGCTTCATTACGTATGGGACCGAGCACGGACTGCCAGAAATATCAGTCAACGATCTGCTCGAGACGCGCGATGGGGTTTACTGGGTGGCAACCAACGGAGGGGGTGTATGCAGCTTCAATCCTCAATATTCAACCAGCGCGACCGAGGGAGCGAAAGGGCTCTTCACAACCTATCCAGTCGGAGATGAACCGGCGACTAATAGAGTCAATTTGCTCTATGAAGACCGCGCGGGAGAAGTATGGGCAGGGACGGACGCTGGGCTGTTTCTCCTGAACGATACGTCTACTGCGTTCATTCCGGCAGGGCTCGGTATCCCTTCACACCCGGATCGGCTCGCGCAGGTATGGGCGTTAGTCGAAGACCCCGAGGCCAGCCTCTGGATAGGTACAAAGTTCGGGCTCGTTCGGCGGTTGCCTGACGGCCTGACGGTTCACTACCGGGTGCGGCCCTCGCACGACAGAGACACGGTGCTTGCGCTGATCCACGATCGCGATGGGAGATTGTGGCTCGGTCATGAATCAGCGGGTCTGATAGTTTTCATTCCTCAATCTGCGTCACTCAGGATCGGAGCAGAAAGCTTTCCCTGGCAGCAGCTCGCGAGACCAAGAGCAAAAGCACGGAACGAATCTATCCAATTGCCCACATCTCCGGGGGATGCCGTTCAGTTCACGACCGCTGACGGACTGAGCCAAAACACTGTCGTGGAATTGCGGCAGACTCTTGACGGCCACGTTTGGGTTGGGACTTCCAAAGGGCTGACGGAATTTAACCTCAAGCGCTTCCAAAAATACACAACCGCTGAAGGATTGAGCAGCGACTTTATCAAGAGTCTGGCGGAGGACTCCGCAGGAAGCCTCTGGATAGCGACGGAAGGTGGTGGTGCGATGAAGCTCGGCAGCAGAGAGTTCGTTACCTTCAGCACGAAAGACGGCCTCGGCCAGAACGCGGTTCGATCTGTCTTTGAGAATCAACAGAGGGAGTTGTGCGCACTAACAATCGATGGATCGATCAACCGGTTTGATGGCCGGAAATTCACTGCGATCAATCTGAACCTTCCCAGCCTCGACTTGAAGAACAATGTCTACGACATCATCGAAGACCGAGCAGGAGAATGGTGGGTAGCGACAAAACAAGGGCTATACCGCTTCCCAAGAGTAAGGGCCGTTGAGGACCTCTCCCGCGTTCGTCCGAAGGCGTTCTACACGGCTGCCAACGGGTTAGCCGACAATGACATCAGGGTTCTGTTCGAAGATTCGCGCGGGGACATATGGATGAACTCATTTGCGCCGGGAAGGGACGCGCTCACCCGATGGGATCGCGCGACCGAGACATTCCATCGATACTCTGTCGCCGACGGGCTGCCGCCATTTCGATCCATCACTAGCTTTTGCGAGGACGGGCAGGG
>DATMCM010000743.1:0-8512 GCA_035558335.1 Blastocatellia bacterium
GTGCGGGCTGCTGCCGAAGTAGCTCGCTCGCTTCCCTTCCCGTTCATGCTGACCGCCCGCGCTGAAAACATCCTGTTTGGCCGACACGATCTCAAAGACACGATCGGCCGGCTTCAGGCTTATCAGGAGGCTGGGGCGGACGTCCTTTATGCGCCGGGGCTCGCGAGCAAGGATGCCATCGCCGCGGTGGTCAGTTCGCTCGATCGCCCGGTGAATGTCTTGATGGGGCTTGCAGGCGTTAGACTGACCCTCGCTGAACTGTCGGAGATCGGTGTGAAGCGCATAAGCGTTGGCAGCGTGCTGTCCCGCGTTGCACTTGGCGCATTCCTGCGTGCAGCCAGGCAAATGCGAGACAATGGCACCTTCACTTTTGGCGACGACATCGTTAGCTTTCGAGATATCAGCAGTATGTTCGGGGACGGGAAGTAATGCGACCGGTAAAGTCGACGCCGATCTAATCGCTGAGCCGCTGGATGCCAAAGTGAGGCAGAGAGACCTTTCAATTGAGTGCGTTGTTGCAGAGCCTTGAATAAGAAGAATGTGAAGTTCTTCATTCGACAACTAACACAAGCTGACGAACTGTTTCTTTGGGAAATGCTTTATCACGCCGTGTATGTTCCAGAGGGACACGAGCCGTTTCCCCGAGAGATTGTGGCCGAACCGGAGATTGCTCGGTATGTTCTTGGCTGGGGAAAACCAAACGACGATGGGTTCGCAGCCGTTGAAGAAATCACTCAACAGCTCGTCGGGGCAGTCTGGATTCGGCTATTCACTCGGGAGAATCGGGGCTACGGTTATGTTCGCGCCGATACCCCAGAGCTGTCCGTGGCTGTGCTGCCAGGCTATCGAAATCATGGAGTCGGTACAGACTTGCTCCGCCATATGATCGCGGGGGCCAGAAAACGATACTCGGGACTGTCGCTAAGCGTATCGTCGCAGAACCCGGCAAGACGTTTATACGAAAGGCTCGGGTTTGAAGTCGTCGCGCAGGACGGAGCGTCGTTAACGATGTTGAAGACCTTCGAAGAGGTTGGTCGTTAGGAGAACCGCAAGGAGGAGCCATGAAAAGAATCGTAATTTGCTTCGACGGAACCTGGAACACTCCTGCCGATGAAAACTTACCCGAGGACCAGCAAGTCGAGACAAATGTTTGCCGGTTCTACGAATCCGTGAACGCTGCCGGCGCCGATGGAATTGAACAAGTGAAATGGTATGACGAGGGTGTGGGCACTCACTGGTTTGATCGTTTTGCGGGGGGCGCCACCGGCATGGGACTGGATTTGAATATCCTCGAGGGCTACAAGTTTCTCGCTGAGAACTATGAAGATGGTGATGAGGTCTATGTCATTGGCTTCAGCCGGGGAGCTTACACTGCCAGGAGCCTTGTCGGCATGGTTCGGAATTGCGGGTTGATAAAGAAAAGACATCTCGATTTCAGAATTGGAATGGCTTATGGAATTTATCGCACCAGAGACGACGGCCCCGACTCCACGACTGCCCGGCTGTTCCGATCTATGTTCTCGCGAGAAATCAATATCAAGTTCGTCGGCGTCTGGGATACCGTAGGTGCGCTGGGAGTCCCGTTGGAGTTCTTGACCAAGTTCAACTTGAAGCTTTACGAGTTCCACGACACAAACCTGAGCGGCATCGTCAATAACGCTTATCAGGCGATAGCCATCGATGAGAATCGTAAAGATTACGACGTGTGTCTTTGGAATCCGCTTGAGCAACCCGAACAGACAATCGAACAACGCTGGTTCGTTGGAGCGCACTGTGATGTCGGAGGCGGATATCCTGATCGACGACTGTCAGACATCGCACTTAGATGGATGCAGGATCGGGCGAGCGCGCTGGGCCTGGGCCTGAACCCGAGAAACGTGGCGGATAATAACTGTCTTGGCACGCCCACCGATTCCTATCAGGGTTTCCTCAAGGGCGCATACGCGCGGCTCAATCCCAGGTACTATCGCTCGATAGGAGCGTCGCAGTTTGGAAGCGAGAGGATCGATGAATCTGTGGCCGAGAGGCGAGCAGGAGACCCGACGTACGCTCCACAGAATTCTGGCTTTCCCCGGTAACAGGGTCACCAGGACACAAAGCTGCGCGAATCAGATGTGCATCAACTCACAGGCTTTGTGCTCCTTTGCGCTTTCGTGACTTGGTGGCAATCTGGGGTCACAAAGAAGACGGCGGAATTACTTCATCCTAAGGAGCAGGGCGCGACTTATGAAGACGATTCTGAGTATTTCGTTACTGATCTTGCTGATCTCAGGATTTGGGTATGCCGATCAAGATCCGGCTAAGAGCGTCGATTCAAAGATCGAGGCTGAAGTGATGAAGTTGCTCGACGAATACATGAGCGCCTGGAACCGGAAAGATCTGGCCGCCTGGGAGCGCACCTTTCAGTTCCCGCATTACCGCCTTGCGAGCGGAAAGATGACCGTGCTTGACAGGCCTGGCATGCAGGACGCCACGCGGGTCTGGGCTTCAGCCGGAAGCGATTGGCACCACAGCAAGTGGGACCGCCGCCGCATCATCAACGCGTCCCCGGACAAAGTTCACGTCGATACCAAATTCACGCGTTATCGCGCCGACGGCTCCAAGATCGGCACATTTGAGTCCTTGTACATCCTGACAAGAGAAGACGGGCGCTGGGGGGTCAAGCTCAGATCAAGCTACGCGCAGTAGCCGTCTTATCTTCTGGAACCAAACCGACCTGAGGCGTGAATATTAGTCATACTCTAAATCAGGATGAAGATGCGAATGGGAGGAAGAGCAGTGAAAAATCGATGGCTGGTTATCGTTGTGTTAACGGGGGTGATTCTGATCGGCGCCGTTGGTAGAGCAGCAACTTCGCCGGTCGATATTTCGGGCACCTGGACTTTCTCCGTTGATCTGGAAGATGGAGGCCACGGCGATCCGACTTTTGTGTTCACGCAAGTCAAGGAGGAGCTCTCAGGTTCGTACGACGGCCCGCTTGGCAAGCACAAGGTGGCCGGCACGGTAAAAGACAACAAAGCAGTCTTTGGGTTCGAGTTCTCAAACGAAGAGCAGACCCGCCGGGCGACTTACACCGGGGTGATCGAATCGGCAACGAAAATGTCGGGGACAGTGGAATTCACAGGTGGCCCAAGAGGAAAATGGACGGCCGTGAAGAAGTGATGGTCCAACGCGGCAAGCACGCCGCCGCCAAGTCCTACGAAAAGCAGGCCAGATTCACGTTACCAAGAATGCGCCTCCGGCAGGAAGGCTATGTTTATAGCCCGTGATTACCAAGGTTTGCGCCCTCCGCGAGAAGGGCCATGTTTATAGCCCGTGATTACCAAAGGTTGCGCCCTCCGCCAGGAGGGCATGTTTATAGCCCTTGATTACAAAGGTTGCGCCCTCCGCCAGAAGGGCCATGCCTGCCTTTTGCGAGGCGCACGGGCGAACTCGCATTCTCGCCATAACTCGTAACGACGAAACAACAGCCGACGCAAATCCCACCGCAATCACCACATCTGGTCGCACACGTCGCACTTGACGCCTTGGCCCCAGCGGACGTCTATAAACATGGCCCTCCTGGCGGAGGGCGGCTTGGGCCCCACCGGGGCATCTATAAACATTTCCCTTCCGACGAAGGGCGATCCCAAATCCTTGCCACAGAAGTCGTCTAACCAAGCGCTGGCCGCTATTGGGAAGCGACATCCCGCAAGCGCACACGAACGAGACTGTCGTTGTTGCCCGCGTCCCGAAATCCCCACTGCCGACAACACTTAAACAAATAACGGCTCACGGCACGCCGTTTGGCTAAGCGCATAGTAGATTCTCGATTCATTTTGCTCGAGCGGGAGGCCCTTTCGATGGAAAGTTTTTGTCCGCGGCCAGCGATACGCCGCTCGAGTGTTGCGAAGGAGACCGCCCCTCGCCATCCTCGCTTGCGGTGGTCATCGCGACCTTCGGCAGGGTCAACGCGGTGCTCCAGTCCATTTCACTATCCCGAGCCTGACCGGCTGGTGATGACTGACTAAACCATGAATCAACTCTTTCAAGACCTTCGCTATGGATTCCGGATGCTGGTCAAGAGCCCCGGGGTCACGGTGGTGGCGCTGGTGGCGATGACGCTGGGCATCGGAGCTAACACCACGACGTTCAGCGCGATCGACGCGACGCTTTTTCATCCGTTTGCGTTTCCGACTCAAGAACGGCTGGTCATGCTTTGGGAGAGCAATCCGGAGTTGGGGTTCGCACGCGGTTCCGTGGCGCCCGCCAACTTCAACGACTGGCGCGAGCAAAATCAAACACTCGAACAAGTGGTCGTGATCAACCAGCGCTTCTTTGATCTGACCGAGCGCGACGAACCCGAACGGTTCTTTGGCTATGCGGTGTCGTCGAGCTTTTTCGATGCGCTCGGAGCGAGGGCTCTCTACGGCCGCACCTTCGCTTCCGATGAAGGCGAGCCCGGCAAGCAACAGGTCGTCGTGCTCAAGCACAACCTTTGGCAGCGGCGTTTTGGCGCGGACCCGAACATCGTCAATCAAATCATTCGGCTCAACGGCAAGAGCTTCACGGTGATTGGCGTTATGCCGCCGGAGTTTAACTTTCCATTCAATGGCGGCGAGATGTGGGCGCCTATCGACTTCGAGCCGAAGAGCCTGACTGATCGCGGCAGTCATTACCTGCAAGTGATGGGGTTGCTCAAGCCTGACATAACCGCCCAACAGGCTCGCGAAGACCTGAACGCGATCGCCGCTCGCGCCGCCGAGCAGTTCCCCGATACAAACGCCGGACGCGGAGCCAACGTCGTTTCGCTCACCGAAGACGCAACTCGCGGCGTCCGGATGTATGCGTCGATAATGCTCGCAGCAGTTGGCTTCGTGCTGCTGATAGCGTGCGCGAACGTCGCCAACCTGCTGCTGGTGCGCGGCGCATCCCGACAAAAAGAAATCGCGATCCGAATGGCGATGGGCGCGAGCCGCAAGCGGATTGTTCGACAGTTGCTTACCGAAAGCGTTCTGCTCAGCCTCGCGGGCGGCGCGCTCGGGCTCTTCGTTTCGGTGTGGGGAGTCGAAAGCCTGGCGCGCGCCATCCCCGAGGACTTCTCCAAGTTCATTCCCGGCTGGCACAATCTTGCAATCAATCGCACTGCATTTATTTTCACGCTCATCGTGTCGATATTGACCGGCTTGCTTTTTGGGCTGGTTCCCGCTCTTCAAGCCACAAAAACAAACTTCAACGAAGCTTTGAAAGAAGGCGGCAAAGGCTCGTCCGGCAAGGCTTCGCAGAATCGCGCGCGCAGCGTGTTGGTCGTTGCGGAAGTTGCCCTGTCGCTTGTGCTGCTGATCGCGGCCGGGCTCATGGTGCGCAGCTTCGTCGAAATGTTGCGATCGGACTTCGGCGTCGATCCGGCGAACGTGCTCACCATGCAGGTCTCCCTGCCAAACGAGAAGTACTCGAAGGTCGAGACGCGCGTCAGCTTCTACGATCAAATCCTCGAGCGGGTCCAAGCCATGCCCGGTGTCACCCGAGTCGGCGCAATAGGCAATCTGCCGATGGGAGGCTCCAACAACAGCCACGGCTTCGAGCGCATCGGGCAGACCCTCTACCCGCAGGGAAAGCAGCCCAACGTCAATTACGCGCCGGTCTCGCCAGACTACCTGGAAGCCATCGGCACGCGGCTCATCAAGGGCCGCAACTTGACCGACCAGGATCGCGGAGATTCGCCGCACGTCGCCCTCGTCGACGAAGCGTTCGTCAAAGAGTTTCTGCCTGGCCAGGAGCCGATCGGACAAACGTTCAAGGAACCGGTTGGCCCGCCAACAGAAATCGTCGGAGTGACTGCCAACGTTATGAACGACGATTTCGAGGAGAAGCGCGACCCACACATCTACCTTCCTTATGGCCAAGAAGTATGGCGTTCAATGTACCTTGTGATTCGCACGGGCTCAGATCCGTCGCAGCTCACCGCGGCCGTTCGCAGCGAAGTCAGCGCGCTCGATAAAACGCTGCCGGTCTCCAACGTAAAGGCGATGCAGCAAGTAGTCGCGGAACGAATGTCACCAAAGCGGCTGGCGACGCTGATGATGCTGATCTTTGCGCTTCTTGCGCTGGCGCTTGCAGGAGTGGGCATTTACGCCGTGATGAGTTACGCCGTGTCTCAGCGCACGCACGAAATTGGCGTTCGCATGGCGTTAGGCGCCCAGCCTCGCGACATCTTTAAGCTGGTCATCACCCAGGGATTGACCCTCACACTCACCGGGCTCGTCATCGGTCTGGCAGCGGCCTACGCGATTACTCGCGCGCTGGCTCGGATCTTGTACGGAGTCACCGCAACGGACCTGCTTACTTTCGTAGGAATCTCATTGTTGCTTGGCATCGTAGCGATGCTGGCGTGTTACGTGCCTACGCGAAAAGCCACTGAGGTCGACCCGATGGTCGCGCTCCGGAACGAATGAAGAGCGAGGATGGGAGATTGAGGACTGAGGACTGAGGATGGAAGATGCGGAATTGAAAATTGCAAATTGAAAATTGAAAAATTTGAAATTGGGCTTACAGGATTGAGAATGCTGATCGGCACGCAATACCAATTTGCGATTTTCAATTTGCAATTTTCAATTTGCAATTCCCCATCCTCCATCCTCCATCCTCCTTCCTTGCTCTTGATTCGGAAACTTAGGATTCATGGACAGCCTTCTACAAGACATACGATACGGCTCGAAGATGCTGCTTAAGCATAGCGGCTTCACTGCGGTCGCGTTGCTGACGCTTGCTCTGGGGATCGGAGCCAACACCGCGATCTTCAGCGTCGTCAATGCGGTGCTGCTTCGCTCGCTTCCATTCCAGCAGCCGGACCAGTTGCTGTGGATATGGTCCGTTCGAACCGATCGCGACAAGGCATTCTTCTCGATCCCTGACTTCATCGATTATCGAGATCGAAACCAGACGCTCGACCAGATCAGCGCGATGGCTTACTGGGGCGCGAATCTCACCGGCGCAGGCGACCCCGAGCGACTGCAGGGTGTGCGAATGTCGGCACACGCCTTCGAGATGCTGGGCGCCAACGCGTCGTTGGGCCGCGCCTTGATCCCCGACGACGATAATCCAGCCAGCCAGCGGGTGGTTGTCCTGACTGACGGTCTCTGGCAACGCCGGTTTGGAGCAGACACAAGCCTCATCGGCAAAACCGTTGCGCTTAACGGCGACAGCTACACAGTTGTTGGCGTGCTGCCGCCTGACTTTGTTTTCCCGTGGCTGGATACGGAGATGGTCGTGCCTCTGAAGATCGACGTCGATCCGCGGAGGAGCGATCGCGACACGAACTTCTTGCGAGCATTCGCTCGACTGAAGCCCGGCGTGACACGCGAGCAAGCGCAAGCAGATCTCGCGTCAATCGCCGGGAAGTTACAACAGGAGTACCCGGAAGCCAACGCCAAGAAAATCGCTCCGCGTGCACTCACGCTGCGCGAGGAAATCGTTGGCGACTACCGCAAGGCTTTGGTGTTGCTGCTCTGCGCGGTGGGACTGGTGCTGCTGATCGCGTGCTCGAACATCGCCAACATGCTGCTTGCTCGCGCCTCGGCTCGGCACAAGGAGATGGCACTCCGGCGGGCGCTTGGAGCAAGCGGCGGGCGCATAGTCAGACAGCTTCTTACCGAGAGTGTGATACTCGCCTGCATCGGTGGCGGCTTAGGTTTGATTCTTGCCGCGTGGGGAGTTGATTTGTTGCTCAAGCTCAGTCCAACGAACCTTCCGCGCGCACAAGCAGCCGGAATAGACGGCCTCGTGCTCGTCTTCACAACCGTCCTCTCGCTGGCAGTCGGATTGATATTCGGCTTAGCGCCTGCCCTGCTAGCTTCGCGCGTTGATTTGAACGCCGAGTTGAAAGCCGGCGGGCGCGGAACAAGCTCGCCTCATCGCAATCGCGTTCGAAGTTTGTTGGTCGTCTCGGAAGTCGCGTTAGCGGTGGTGCTTGCAGTCGGCGCGGGATTGTTCATCAAGAGCTTCGCGAAACTGCAGAGAATAAGCGCGGGCTTCGATACGGGGAACTTGCTCCTCGCCCGGCTCTCGTTGCCGCAGACCAAATACTCGAACCTTGATTCGGTGCTGACGTTTTACGAGCAGGTGTCGGAGCGACTTAAGACCTTGCCGGGAGTCGAATCCGTGGGAGCGGCCAACGTGCTGCCACTCAGCGGACTCTTTGTGCGCACCGACTTCACGATCGCCGGACGCGCGCCGCTATCGTCGACCGACGCACCGGCCGCGCAGAACCGATGGGTCAGTCCAGGCTACTTCGATGCGATGCGGATTCCGATTCTCCGCGGCCGCGATTTTACCGATCAGGACAACACCCGTGGCCTCGGAGTCACGGTCATCGATGAAACGTTAGCGCGCCGTCACTTCCCGAACGAGAACCCAATCGGCGCGCACTTAAGATTCTTTGAACGGGACTTTGAAGTGGTCGGCGTGGTGGGCGCCGTCAAGCACAATGGGCTGGACGACGAGCCGACGCCGACGCTCTATGGGCCGCTCACCC
>DATMCM010000744.1:0-4730 GCA_035558335.1 Blastocatellia bacterium
CCGATTGTAATGAGCCTCAGCGGTCTCGGGTGGGCGGTGCTGGGCAAACGTTGTCGCAAGCAGAAACGCGATGGTGGCAAACGCCGATAGAACTCGGATCGATACGGATGCGACGGGTTCACGCGGATCTGAACCGTTATGATCCATCTCGTCCGTCCAAGTCCGTATTCTATCTGACGCCATTAGCTACTTCTTATTCGAGGATGTTTTTACCAATCCGGCGCCTTCTTTGAGGACGATGAATTGATTGGCTGGAATATCGTTGATGGTTTCCGCTTGTCCGCTCGGCCATCGTATCTCGAGCGTCTTAACTTTCCGAGCTTTCCCAAGGCCGAAATGCACTCGCAGATCGTTCTGCGAATAGTAGCTGCCGCCGCTGCGCACTTCGTCGATCTGGGCGCCGTCATCGGTTACGCACTTGATCCGCGCGCCGATCCCGTCGCGATTAGACTTCACGCCGACCGTCTTTATCGTGATCCAGTTGTTTTGGTTTGCCGAATCGCATCGCAGCAGTTCGGGCACCGCATTGACCGGGTTGATCAAGATGTCGATGTCGCCGTCGTTGTCGTAGTCGCCAAAAGCACAACCGCGTGACGGCGTGGCCTCTAGCACTACGCTGCCTAGTTTCTCGGAAACATCCTCGAAGCGCCCGTTCTCCAGGCTTCGATAAAACACCTTTCGCTGTGGATAGCCGGCTTCGGTCGTGAGCTTCTCGACTTCAGGATATACGTGGCCGTTGACCAGAAAAATATCCAGCCACCCGTTGTTGTCCGCGTCGAAAAAGCCGCAGCCCCAACCCAACCATCGTGTGGTGATCCCTACCCCCGCCGGAAAGGTCACATCATCAAACACAGCTTTGCCGATGTTGTGATAGAGCGTCGAGGTGTCGCCTGAGAAGTTGGTCTTAAAGATGTCGAGCCAACCGTCGCGGTCGAAGTCGCCGGCCGAAACTCCCATGCCGGCCTGAGGCTTGCCGTCGACGCTGAACGCGCAACCGGCTTCGGTGCCGATATCCGTGAAGGTTCCGTTTTTGTTGTTGTGATACAGCGCGGCAGGCGCCGAATCGTTCGCGACGTAGATGTCAGGCCAATTGTCGTTGTCGAAGTCGGCTACAAGCACGCCGAGCCCATAAGTTCCATTGGTCTTCCTGATCCCCGCCTTCTCCGAAACGTCAGCGAACGTTCCGTCGCCGTTGTTGTGGTAGAGCGTGTTCACTCCGCCCGTTAGCCCGGGGGGTCCGCAAGCGACGGTCAAGCCCTTGTAAAGGCACGGACCGGTTTCAGGCAGCGGAGCCGTCTTCAGATCAAGATCGATGTAGCTCGCGACGAACAAGTCCAGATAGCCATCACGGTCGTAGTCTGTAAACGCGCAGCCTGATCCCCAACGGGAGCGATTGTTGGCGACGCCGGCCTTCTCGGCTACATCCGTAAACGTGCCGTTGCCGTTGTTGTGATAGAGCGCGTTCTTGCCGAAGTAGCTGACGAAGATGTCATCATAGCCGTCGTTGTCGAAATCTCCCGCGCACACGCCTTGTCCCCACCCTGTCCGTGTTAGCCCTGCCTTCTCGGTGACATCTCGAAACGTCCCATCGCCGTTGTTCCGGTAGAGATGATTGGTCGGAGTCTGACCTTTCGGTAAGTCATCCAGTCGTGTGCCGTTGACCAGGAAGATGTCCTGCCATCCGTCGTTGTCAAAGTCGATGAATGCAACTCCGCATCCGGTCGTCTCGAGTAGGTATCGATTTTTGTGCTCGTCTCCGTAGATCGTCTTGTGTTTGATGCCGGCTTGTTCTGCGACGTTGATGAACTTGATTCCCATTTCGCTGTTCGCAGCTTGCAAAGTCGAGCTTCGAACGGCAACGAGAGCAACGCCCAGAAGGAAGGCGATTACACTTATCGAGTACCCGCCTTGCCACAAAGCCACTGAGGCACAAAGCCTCACAAAGAAGGCCTTAGTGGACCTTCGAAGCTTGGAGTCTTTGTGGCAAGACCGGTTCAACACGCTATTGCACTACTACTCGCCCTTCGATTTTCAGGATGATCGCGACACCAGGCTCGCGCTACGGGCTCCGGTGTTCTGGCGCTTGCTGCACAAAAACGATCGGTTGCCGAGCGACAATTCCCACTCCTTCTTGAATGGTTATGAATTGATTGGCGGTGACGTCGGATGCTACATCCACGCGTCCGCCAGGCCAGACCACTTCGATGCTCGAGACCTTATCCGCCTTGCCCAACCCGAAGGTGAGCGGCAACTCGTTCTGAGAGCAATAGCTCGAACCGCTCTTCACCACGCTCCAGAGTTTCGTTTGATTCGGGAGCTTCAAAGTAACTCTCGCCCCGATGCCGTCGCGATTCGATGTGAGTCCGGCCGTTTTTATGCGCAGGATATTGTTCTGGTTGCCGCCGTCGTTGCGAAGCAGTCTCGCTCTCCCGTTGTTAGAGACGATCAACAAATCCAAATCGCCGTCATTGTCAAAATCACCGTAGGCCGCGCCTCTGGCGACCATCGCCTGTTGCAGAGCCCGGCCGAGCTTCGTCGTCACCTCTTCAAACTTCTTCTTTCCCAGATTGCGAAACAGGTGCGGCGGCTCCGCATACTTGACCTTTTGCTGCACCGTGCTGATGTCGTCCGATACGTGCCCGTTGGCGGCGAAGATGTCAGGCAGGCCGTCGAGATCATAGTCAAAGAAAAAACACCCGAAGGTAAGCGTGAGCAGCGACGCCCGTCCGATCGTGGACGTGGGAGCTTCGTCGATAAACAAGCCGGTGCCCTCGTTGTGATATAGCGCCATCATCTCATTTGAGAAGTTGCCGATTAGAAGGCCCGGCCTGCCTGAGCCGTCATAGTCCGCAGCGTCGACTCCCATGCCGGCGCGCGCGACCCCTGCTTCGCTGAAAGCCACACCCGCGGTCATCGCGTTGTCGGTAAACGTGCCATTGCCGTTGTTGCGGTAAAGCTTGTTGGGCTGGGTGTCGTTAGCCACGAACAAGTCGGGCCAGCCGTCGTTGTCGTAGTCGATCATCGCGACCCCGAGCGATTTACTTGTAGGATCATTGAGTCCGGCGCGCTCGGTAACGTTCTCAAACGTGCCGTCGCCGCGGTTGTGATACAGCGCGGAGCTTTGGCCTTTGTACGACTCCGGCGTGCAGTAAGACTTGTTCTTGCCATCGAGCGAGCAATACAGATCTTTGTCGATGGACCATTCGACGTAGTTGCAAACAAACAAGTCGAGCTTGCCATCCTTGTCGTAGTCGAACCAGATTGCGCTTGTTGAAAAGCCGGGGTCGCCCACTCGCGCCTTTGCGGTCACGTCCTGGAACTTGCCATTGCCCAGATTCCTGAATAGATGATTCGCTCCGAGACAGGTGATGTAAATGTCGTCGAAGCCATCGTTGTCATAGTCGCCGACGGCGCAACCCATCCCGTACATTTCCACCGCGAGCCCTGCCGCTTTCGTTACGTCGGTGAACGTGCCGTTCTGGTTGTTGTGATAAAGCGCCGGATAAGACCTCGCACCCCCGTGCCCGGGCCAGTTCATCGAATTGATGAGCAGGATGTCTTGCCAGCCGTCGTTGTCGTAGTCCAAAAACGCGCAACCCGATCCAAGCGTCTCCGGCAAATACTTTTTCCCAAAAGCTCCGCTGTTGTGTTTGAAGTTGACGCCTGCTTGCGCGGTTACGTCGGTGAACTCGATTGGTCCGGAATAGCGAGGAGCTTCGGTAGCGGCAGGAGCTTGCGGCTGGGCGGCAGATTGATCGGCAGAGGGATCCTTCGGTCTTTCGACTGTCGACTGCTCGTTAGAGGGCGCAGTCACGCAGCCAACCAGAGGCGAAAGTAGTGAAGCAATTAGGAAAAAAAATATCACAGTTCGCATTACGATCACCGTGGCAAGTCTTACTCAAGAGAAGTTAGTATCTCTAGAGATCACACTGCAAGGATTTCGGCTAGGTCCTTTCTTTAGTTACGATCTGTCAGACTTGAGAATCCAACGACTCGAGCAGCGTTGAAACCACCCAAGAGGTACGGAGTTGTCACAAAAGATTTTTCTAAATCCCGAAGGGATGCCGGAGTAAAGCCACGGGTGAGTCCGCGAACCCGTGGGGAAAAGCGATTGGAGCCGCGAACCCACGAAGTGGGTGACGGTCATTAGTCCCACAGATACCTCTCGTCATATTCAACCCCGTGCGCCTGAAGCAGGGCTATGAACTCCTCCTTAAACGACACGCGTTGATGATGCGTCTGCTGGTTGGCGATGTATCGCTCGACCTTGTCGACCTGCGATTGACTCACGCTAAATGCGCCGTATCCGCTCTGCCACGCAAACGCCCGCAAAGGCTGAAATGTGCGATGAATCCAACCGGAGGAATTGGCTTTGATTCCGCGGAGCGCTTCCGAGACGGCCTTGTCCTGTCTGAGTTTCGCCAGTATGTGTACGTGATCCGCGCACCCGTTGATGCTGATGCTCGTCCCGCCTTCCGAGCGAATCGCCCCACCGAGATAGTAGTACAGTCGCTTGCTCAATTCCTGGTCGAGCCACGGCTGACGCTCCTTCGTTGAAAACACAATATGGTAAAGAAGGTTGGTGTATGAATGACCCAGTCTTCGACCTCCAGAACTAAACAGCGGCTCAAATCACCATCGGCCGCCACCCACTTCGGGGTGTCTGGTTTCCTCAACTCCCCACGAGTTCGCGGACTCACCCGTGGCTCTAAGCCTTCACCCTTTCACGG
>DATMCM010000745.1:0-2207 GCA_035558335.1 Blastocatellia bacterium
AAGGAAGCGCCGCCGCATCTCGCGACCATAGTTCCCGCGGCGGCGGCTTATGCCGGCGTTGATTTCCCGTTCTTCAAGAACATTTTTGCGTCTTACGACATTCAGTGGCTGAGCTTCACCAGCGGGGTCACTCCAAACACAAAGCTGTTCGGCGAGTCTTCGCTTTGGAACGACAAGTTCCGCGAGCTGTACCTGGCTCATCGACCTTTCAAGGAGCTTGATCAAGTGGTCGGAAACACCTCGACTCATTTTCAAAACTGGCTCAAGCATCCGACTCCCGACGAATACTGGCAGGCGATGGTCCCAACGCCAGACCAATACAAACGCATGAACCTTCCGATCCTGACGATCACCGGCCACTACGACGGCGATCAGGCGGGCGCGATGCAGTACTACCGCGAGCACATGCAATACGGAACAGACGAAGCCAAACAGAAACACTTTCTGATCATCGGGCCGTGGGACCATGCGGGCACGCGCACACCGAATCGGGATGTCGGCGGCTTGAAGTTCGGCGAGGCCAGCATGCTCGATCTGAACAAGCTTCACAAAGAATGGTACGACTGGACGATGAAGAGCGGCGGCAAGCCCGAGTTCTTGAAGAGGCGCATCGCCTATTACGTAGTCGGCGCGGAGGAGTGGAAATATGCCAACAGCCTCGACACGATTGCGACTGCGAAGTGGACGCTCTATCTGAGCTCGGACGGCAATGCGAACGACGTGTTCCGCTCGGGCTCGCTTGGCGAGGAGAAGCCGGCGGGCGTCGCGTCGGATCGTTACGTCTACGACCCGCTCGACGTGCGCCCGGCCGAGCTCGAGCGAGAAGACGTGCCGAACTATCTGATCGATCAGCGAACCGCGTTGAACCTGTTCGGCAACGGGCTTGTGTATCACAGCCAGCCCTTCACGGAAGACACAGAAGTCACCGGCTATTTGAAGTTCGTGACGTGGATGTCGATGGATGTGCCGGACACCGACTTTCAAGTGTCGGTGTACGAGATCAAGAAGGACGGCGCGAGCGTCCTGTTGACCGAAGACATGCTGCGCGCGCGGTATCGCGACTCGCTCAAGCAGGAGAAGCTTGTGAAGGCGGGAGAGATAAATCGCTACGAGTTCAACGCGTTCACGTTCTTCTCACGGCGCATTGCTAATGGAAGCCGATTGCGACTGCTGTTACGCTCTCCGAACTCGATTGGACTCGAGAAGAACTACAACAGCGGCGGGGTTGTGGCTGAAGAGTCGGGGAAGAATGCTCGCACGGCGCACATCACGCTTTATCACGACGCGGAGCACGCGAGTTTTCTGGAGATTCCTGTCGTGAAATAGGAAGTTAATAAGCTCGAGATCGGAAAGGACGAACTTCATTCTCAGTGAGGCTTGCGTCCTGGTGACTTCGTGGCGAATTCACACCATTCGTCGGCCTGCTAATACGCAAAGAACGGCCACGTCAGGAGCGCAGGTCGATGAGAGACAACGTCCGCGATGCAAAGTTACACATCGGTTTGCTGCTGAGTTTTCTTGCCGTGCTCCTGTGGTCGGTCATCAAGCCTCACGATTTGTTCACCTGGTTCCTTGAAACTGCGCCGGCGATGATCGCGCTCGTGATTCTTGCCTCGACTTATCGCAGATTCAGGCTGAGCAACCTAGCTTATGTCTTGATCTGGATTCACGCGATTATTCTCCTGGTCGGCGGGCATTACACCTATGCTGAAGTTCCGCTCTTCAACTGGATTCGAGATACGTTTCACCTGAGCCGAAATCACTATGATCGGGTTGGCCACTTCGCTCAGGGGTTCGTGCCGGCGATCATCGCGCGTGAAGTGCTGTTGAAGAAGTCGCCATTGAGACGAGGCAAGCTGCTGACCTTCATCGTCCTGAGCATCTGTCTCGCAATAAGCGCAAGCTACGAGTTGATCGAGTTCGGAGTGTCGATGGCGACAGGCAGCGCGGGCGATGCGTTTCTTGGGGCTCAAGGCGACATCTGGGATACGCAGAAGGATATGTTGTTGTGCTTGATAGGAGCAGTGACTGCGTTGGCTACATTGAGCAGCTTGCACGACCGCTCGCTTCAACGCTTGCCCGAGCGTGAGCACTCGACCTTGCCTGATAACACCACTTATTCCTAGGCCCAGCGCTCAGCGCTAAGTGAGATCGATTTACTGGCCACCGACCACCGGCCACCGACCACCGCCCTCACTTCTTCAACT
>DATMCM010000746.1:0-6178 GCA_035558335.1 Blastocatellia bacterium
GAAGGGGTGTCTAAGCTAGCGACAAGTGAGGTGAAGGGCCATCGCCCATTTCGCTTGGAGCTAAACGGCGCTCGGCTTCATAAGGAGCGAGCGATGGCCCTCTCCGGTCAGCCCCACACTGAGGAGCGCCGCTTATGTCAGCCGGAGATATGGCCGCACTGGAGCAAACCTCTCTCGCTCGGCTCGAGTTGGAAGGCGGGGTCGAGCACCACGCCGAAGCGGGCCTGATTGAACGGCTGCGCGCTCGGGATCTGGCGGCGTTTGAGGAGTTGGTAGCAAAGTTTGAGCGGCCGGTTTACGGGTTGTGTTTTCGGCTCCTTGCGGACGCGGAAGAGGCGCGTGATGCGACTCAGGAGACCTTCTTGAAGGTTTATCGCGGTCTGAGCGGATTTCGCGCGCAGTCGGGATTGAAGACCTGGATCTACCGAATAGCGATAAACCAGGCGATGAACCAGCAGCGATGGTGGCGGCGGCGGCATCGCGACGAAACGATATCGCTGGATCTCACGCGGGGCGATAGCGAAACAACGATCGGCAGCTTGCTCCCCGGCCACGTCGCCTCCCCCGAAGCGCTAGCCATCGCCGGCGAACGCGAAGGGCACATAATGAGGGCGCTAAGCGAGATCAAGCAGGAATACCGAATCGCGCTCGTGTTGCGCGAGATCGAAGAGCTCTCGTACGAGGAGATTGCCGAAACTTTGGCGATCTCGATTGGGACGGTCAAATCCAGGATTGCGCGCGGTCGCGAAGAGCTTCGACGGCGAGTGAAGGATTTGATGTAAGGAAGGTGCTGCGTGAAGAGTGATGCGCGCTATTGGTCGCGCATCGCGAATCACAAGCATTGTTGGTGTTCTTATGAACTGCAAGAAGTTTGAACAAACAGCGTCTGCCTATATTGACAGGCAACTGGATGAAAACGAGTCAGCCGCGTATCGCTTGCATGTATCCGAGTGCTCCGCTTGCCGGCTTGACCTGGCCGAGATCGAAGCCGCATCCACAATGCTGCGCCGCGCCGACCGGCTCGAGCTTCCTCGCGAGCTTCACAGCTACATTATGTCCGAGGTGTCGCGCCACGCGGGCAATGAAGTGAGTTTGACTCAGAGGTTCTTCGAATGGGTTCTGAAGCTGAACCCGCGGCCTATCGCGTACGCTTCTGGCTTCGTTGCTTCTGCGCTGCTGTTTGGAGTTACATTCGCGAGCTTCAGGCCGATCCCGTTGAGCGGCGTTCGCGCGGCGGATGTGGCTATCCTGCCGGCGATTCACGGCTCGGACAGCGAGTACCACAGCTACAACAATATTCCGCCCGACAAAGGCGCCCAGCCCAGCGATCATTATTACGAATTGCCACGAGTCCTGGATAACAGTGCGCTGGTCAGCTTCAGTCATATTGCTTACCAGAAGCCGGGCAACCAGGGAATGTCCGCGATGGTCGAAGTCGGAGAGGACGGTTGCGCCAAGCTGGTCGATGTCCTGGATTCCCCGAAAGACCCTTACGTGATCGAACAATTGTGGTGGTCGCTTCGAAGCCGCACATTTCAGCCGGCCACCGTATCCGGACATCCCGTTTCGACTCGAATAATTCTTCTGGTCGAGAAGATGGATGTTGGTGGTTAGTCCCTGGTCCGTAGTCCGTGGCTAAGTCCATAGGTTATGCGCTGCTAACTACGCGGCAAGGACTGCAAACAAATCCTCACTTGTCCAAATAGCTTCTGAAAAGCGCCATTAAGTCCCTTTCTCTCGAGCGCCTTTGATTCGAACGAAAGCAGCCGAGCAAGCTCCGGCGGCTACCCGAAAGCGAACCGCTTTCACGGACTCCGTGCGCCTGCTCACAAAGGAGAAATCATGTTTGACCAGCTCGTCGTGTCTTCACTGCAACGCCGCAGGTATACGTCCGCAAAGTATTTCGTCGGAACCGGTGCGCTTTATATGTTGGTGATCGCGTGCGCGGTCCTTGCTTCGGTTGTTTTGTCGGACCCGAAGCTCGCTGACACCGCCGATGTCATAACCTTGATCGGTCCGCCGTTGCCTGCCGCGCTCGGCACGCCGCGCCCCGCTAAGGTTCCGTCACGGCCGACCCAAACAACCGCCCAGCCTGATCTCTACCATGTTCAAAGGCTTGTTGACATCATGGATCATCACAGCTCCGCTCCGCCGACATTCCAAACGCTCAATCGCGAAGGTGACGAGACGGAAACCGGACCGGGGACCGGATCGACGGTACTTGGCAGCCGTATCGGAGTCCCCGGGGGAGAAGGATTGAAAGAACCGGCGCCTAGACCCGATCCACCCAGACCTCAGCCGTTAGCTCAAACCACACAAGCAATCGACAACAGACCGGTGAGGGTTCCCTCATCCGTGCTACAAGGCAAAGCGATAGAGCGCCGCAAACCGAGCTACCCGCCTCTTGCTCAACAGATTCATCTTCAAGGGGAAGTTTCTGTAGAGGTAATGATCGCGCCTGACGGGCACATCGAGTCGGCGCGGGTCGTGAGCGGTCATCCGATGTTCTCCGAAAAGGCTAGAGAAGCTGCATTGGGGTGGCGCTTTCAACCAACACTGCTGAACAACACGCCCGTTCGCGTGACGGGGGTTATTGTGTTTGTGTTCAAGCTGAGCGAATAGCATCGCGCAGCCGCGCTGACCTGCTGAGAGATTATGGAGGGATCATGACAAGAACGATTCTGGTTCTCCTATTATCGGCGCTGACATTGCTGGGAGCCGGCTGGTTTCTCTACCACGTCGGCTCGCAGCAAAACCTGGAACTCTCGCAGAAGGAGGAGACGCTCTGGGACGAGTCGCCGGGCGACAAGTGGCTCTACGTCGGCGGGCTGATGATGCTTGTCTCGGGCGCGCTAGCGGCGGCGGCGGCAAGAGTTTGGGTTGGAAGCAGAAGAGTCGATGTGATCTCTGCGATAAACGGGGCGCCAAATCGTTAGAGGCGCAGGTTGTCACTCGTTGACTTTCAAGACTGCCAGGAAGGCTTCCTGCGGGATCTCGACTTTGCCGACGCGCTTCATTCGCTTTTTGCCTTCTTTCTGCTTCTCAAGCAGCTTGCGCTTGCGTGTGATATCGCCTCCGTAACACTCAGCGATTACGTTCTTGCCGAGCGCCTTGACCGTCTCGCGAGCTATCACCTTGTTGCCGATTGCCGCTTGAATCGGGACCTCGAAGAGTTGACGGGGGATTAGCTGGCGCATCTTCTCGACAAGTGCTCGGCCTCGCGTATAAGCGTGATCCGAATGGACTATTAAGGACAGGGCATCGACCGGCTCTCCTGCAACGAGTATTTCCAGTTTCACGAGCTTGCCTTCGCGGTAGCCGGTCAGCTCGTAGTCAAACGACGCGTATCCGCGCGACAGCGACTTAAGCCGGTCGTAGAAATCCAGCACTATCTCGGCTAGCGGCAGCTCGTACGTCAACAGAACCCGCTTCGGCGTCATGTACTCAAAACCGAGCTGAGTAGCACGCTTCTCCTCAAGCAGCGCGAACAGCGGGCCGACGTAATCGTCGTTGGTCATTATCATTGCGCGGATGATTGGTTCTTCGATCATTTCGATTCTTCCCGGATCGGGAAGCTTCGATGGGCTGTCGATCTCGGTCACTACACCGTCGGTAGTGGTCACACGATAACGAACGTTCGGCGCGGTCGTGATCAACTCGAGGTCGAACTCGCGTTCGAGCCGCTCCTGCACGATCTCCATATGCAGCAGCCCCAGGAAGCCGCACCGAAATCCAAACCCGAGCGCCGCAGAGGCTTCAGGCTCGTAGAAGAAAGACGAGTCATTCAGCCGAAGCTTGTCCAGCGCATCGCGCAATTCTTCGTAGCGGTTCGATTCGATTGGGTAGAGCCCCGCGAAGACCATCGGTTTGATCTTCTTGAAGCCTGGGAACGGCGTCTCTGTTTGACGCGCCGCTTCGGTCACCGTATCGCCTATCTCAACGTCTGCCACCGTCTTGATCTGAGCAGTGAAGAAACCGACTTCGCCGGCGCCGAGCTCATCGATCTCACGCGGCTTAGGCGTAAGCACGCCAAGCGCATCCACCTGGTACTCCTTCTCCGCGTCCATCAAGCGCACTCGCATACCCGGCCTGATGAATCCGTCGATCACTCGCATCAACACGACGACCCCACGATAGCTGTCGAACCACGAATCGAAGATCAAAGCTTTTAGCGGGGCCTCGGGATCGCCTGCAGGCGGTGGTATCTCGCGGACAATGGCCTCGAGCACTTCCTCAATGCCCAGGCCTTGTTTGGCCGAGATCATCAAAGCGTTGGTGGTTTCGAGTCCGATGGTGTGCTCGATCTCCTCGAGCACGCGTTCCGGTTCAGCGCCTGGCAAGTCGATCTTGTTGATGACCGGGATCAGATGAAGGTGGTGATCCAGCGCGAGATAAGTGTTCGCAAGCGTTTGAGCTTCGACCCCCTGCGAGGCATCGACCACAAGCAGGGCGCCTTCGCAGGCCGAAAGTGAGCGCGAGACTTCGTAAGAGAAATCCACGTGGCCGGGTGTATCGATCAAGTTGAGCAAGTACTGCAGTCCGTCGCGGGCCTTGTAGTTCAGGCGCACTGCGTGAGCTTTGATGGTAATGCCGCGCTCGCGTTCCAGGTCCATGGCATCGAGAACTTGTTCTGACATCTCGCGCTCGCTAAGCGCGCCGGTGACTTCGAGCAACCGATCGGCGAGAGTGCTCTTCCCGTGATCGATGTGAGCGATAATCGAGAAGTTTCTAATGTTAGGACGATCTGGCATTTGAGCCCGGCGAATCTCGAACTCGAGATTCGAGATTTGAAATTCTAAGCTGAGAGTATATCAGTACTAGAATGGATGCGGCCAAAGAAGAATGGTTTGGACTTCAAGCTGTCGCGTTATTTGGTTGCCTGATCTCTCGCCATCAAAGCCGCACCGATCATTCCCGCTGAAGGTCCAAGCTTTGCGATCACTATCTGGCAGCTATCAAACGAGGGCGGGAACGCGCGGCGCCGAGTCTCTTTGATCGTCGGGTTCAGAATCAATTCACCTGCGTCCATAACTCCTCCGCCCATCACCACCATCTCGACGTTCAGCAGGTTGACTACTGCGGCGATTGCGATTCCCAAAAACATACCGGTGCGTTCCATCATCAACTGAGCCATTTCGTCCCCGTCACGGGCAGCGTGCGCAATGTCTTCGGCGGTGAACTCACGGTCGCGCGGTAACGCAAGCCTCGAAAGCGAAGATGTCCGGTCGCGATAGAGACGCTCGCGCGTCCGGCGAACGATGTTTGGACCGGAGCAGATTGTCTCGAGACAACCTATGTTTCCGCACACGCACTCAATGCCTTCGGGGTCAATGGTCATATGCCCGAATTCGCCGGCGAAGCCTGCGGCGCCGCGATAGACCCGCCCGTCGATGATCAACCCCGCGCCGATTCCCGTGCCCAGCGTCACGAAGAAGACATCGCGCCTCCCCCGCGCAGCTCCTGCCTGAAGCTCCCCATAAGCGGCGGCGTTGGCGTCGTTGTCCAGAATAACCGCCAGTCCCGCCTCGCGGGCGAGTTCAGCTGTTATGTCTATTTCGGCGAGCGACGGGAGGTTTGGCATCAATTCGACGCGCTTCGTCTGCCGGTTGACCAGACCCGGGATCCCGATTCCTACTGCACCTACTTGTTGAGCTCGGCGATCGGAGCGCAGACTCCTCACAGCGTCGGCAAGTTGCTTGACCAGGGCGGCCGAGCTTTCGTGCTCGGTTTCCTTGCGGATCTCTTGAAGAATCTCACCCGCGTTGCTTATGAGCGCGCCCTTGAGAGTCGAGCCGCCCAAGTCAATTCCGATAAAGGTTGGTTCGTTTGATTGAGTCATTGGCCTTGAAGCGAGGATAACAACGCCTGAAAGGGATGTCAATTTTGGCCAACTGCGCTACAATCCACAGACCCAAAGAGAGGCTGGGGGAACGGGAACCTGAGAACAACACCCGAAACGCGCGCTATGCGGGTTTGTTCCGTCATCCCGTGAGGTTTGTGCCCGGCGCCCTTGGCTGTCTCTATGTACGAGCTTCTCAAAAGATACGGGTTGTGGGCGGTGTTCTTCGGGACCATGATAGAGGGCGATCTGACCCTCTTGTTCGCTGGCGTGTTGGCGCGAGCCGGTCTGTTCAGCTTTGAAGAAGCGTTTGCGGTTGGGCTGGCTGGCGGCTTCCTC
>DATMCM010000747.1:0-3638 GCA_035558335.1 Blastocatellia bacterium
CGCAATGCGGGGATTCATCGCGACGACGCCCGACCCGGCGAATCCAGATCGCTGGGCATTTCTTGAGCATGAGGCGCCGCCGACCGTAAATCCAAGTCTTTGGCGTCAGGCGCAACTCAACGCCACAAACGGATTGTTTAAGGTCGCCGACGGTGTTTATCAGGTTCGCGGTTTCTCACAGGCGAATATGACGATCGTCGAGGGTACCACGGGTCTCATCGTCATCGACACACTCACTACACCCGGAGCAGCGCGCGAAGCTCTCAACCTTTATTATGTGCATCGTCCTCGCAAGCCGGTGCTGGCGGTAATCTACAGCCACAGTCATGGCGATCACTATGGCGGCGCAAGCGGCGTGGTCTCACAAGCCGACGTGGCTGCCGGAAAAACGAAGGTCATTGCGCCAGCGGGCTTCATGGAAGCCGTCATCGGAGAAGCGGTAATCGGCGGAAATGCAAAGGCACGGCGCGCGCAGTATCAGTTTGGAATGCCGCTGCCGGTGGGAGAACGGGGGAACGTCGATGAAGGCCTTGGCAAGAATGACTCTCGGGGAGCCAGCGGGTTCGGATCGATTATTGCACCAAACGATACCATTCAGCAGCCGATGGAGACCCGCACTATCGACGGAGTAGCCTTCATCTTTCTACTTGCTCTGGACTCGGAAGCGCCTTCCGAGATGCTGATTTACTTGCCGCAGTCGCATGTCCTCGATGTTGCAGAGGATGCGACTCACACGCTGCACAATCTGCTCCCGTTTCGCGGCAGCGTAGTGCGCGACGCGAATCGTTGGTCGCAATATCTCAATGCCACGCTTGAGCAATTCGGTGCGGATGCGCAGGTGCTGATCGCCCAACATACCTGGCCGGTGTGGGGGAACGAACGGGTGCGAGCGCGATTGGCTATTCAGCGCGACCTCTACAAATATGTGCATGACCAAACAATCCGAATGATGAATCAGGGGCTGGGGCCCACCGAGATTGCTGAGGCGCTTACGATGCCACCTGGGCTTGAGAACGACTGGTCCGCGCGTGGATATTACGGCACGATCTCGCATGATTCAAAGGCCGTATATCAGCGCTATATCGGCTGGTACGACGGAAATCCCGCGACTCTCAATCGCTTGCCGCGCGTCGAAGAGGCCAAAAAATATCTCGAGTATATGGGCGGATCGGCTGCCGTGATCGCGAGGGCGCGCGACGACTTCAAGGCGGGCCGTTACCGCTGGGTCGCTCAGGTAATGGACCAGGTGGTCTTCGCCGATCCCTCCAACCAAGAGGCGCGCAGTCTCGCGGCGGATGCCTTCGAGCAACTGGGATACCTTGCCGAATCGTCGACATGGCGAAATGCCTACCTGCTCGGAGCACAGGAATTGCGCACCGGCGTCGGCCGTGGAGCACGGTCCGTTCCCGGCATCAGCCCAGAAATGTTGCACGCGATGCCGATCGCCCTGATGTTCGATTATCTCGGTACGCGCATAGACGGGCCTCGAACCGGAACAGCGAACATCGTGATCAACTGGCAATTCACCGATACACATGAGTCGCTTGCGTCTACTCTTGAGCATGGCGCACTGACCTCGATCACTGACAAGAACGCTCCGAATGCCGTGACTACGGTGAAGACAACGCGAACTGTGTTTGAAAGCGTCCTTCTTGGACGCCGAACACTCGCGGATGCAATGGAGCAACGCGAGATCACGACTGTCGGAGATGCCAAGGCAGTATCCGATTTGCTGGCGCTCCTGGTCGACTTCGAAGCTGGATTTCCGGTCGTCGAACCTGCACGTTGACCGTGAGCGTGTCACCTTAGCTGGCCTAGATTTTATAGCTCTCCAGGATATCCGGTCTAGATTACCCGTGACCGCTTGCATCGTTGCTATCGAATACGTCAAGTCAGTGGCGCCCGTAACGCCTTAACAAAGATTCGATCCGAATCGCACTTCCAAACACAACTCGGTCTTTATCTATGTCGTTTTCTGATGGGGTTGCCGCAATCACTTCGATTAAGGAGACACACAAATTGGGTGCCACACCTCAAACGAGTCGGGCATTGCGCGGCCCAGTCACGCGAATGGAGCGAATCGCATCCATCGATACTCTGCGCGGTATGGCACTCCTCTGGATTCTTTTTTCAAATATAGACATCTTCTCAGGACCGGAGACTTTCTTCGAACTTCCTCAGGGGCTTCCAGATACCACTTTCATGAACGCGCACCTCCACCTGAATCTCTTGTTTCTTTTTTTCAAATGGATCACAACCGAAGGAAAGGCTAGATTCCTTTTTTCCATACTGTTCGGCGTCGGCTTGTGTTTGATGACCGAACGCGCTGAACGGATGGATAGGACGGGAAGTCTGGCTGACATATATCTTCGCCGCAACCTTTGGCTTTGCGTTTTCGGGTTGCTCCATGGAATTTTCATCTGGGCCGGCGATATCCTTCTGACGTATGGCCTTGCCGGACTCCTCGTTCTCTATCCTTGCCGCAAACTGGGAGCGCGCACTCTCCTTATTGCCGGCGCGCTCGTGACCTGCGTCTCTTCGCTCCTTTTGCCTTACTTCTTAGGTACGACAGGGGACATCGATCTCAGCCGACAGGGTCAGGCCGTGGTTTACGCTCGTCAAGCCGGTGCGCCGCTTACCCCAGACCAGGTGAAGATCGAAGAGCAGTGGCACGCTCTCCAGGCTGCACACGCCGTTGTCGTTCCACCTCTTGATGGCGGGCGCTCGCAGACACAACCTTATCTCGCAACAGTAGCAGGCCAATTTCACGCACTCTTCACTGAACTTTTGATTTCGCGGGGGTTCGTCGTTCTGGAAGCTGTCGGCGGCATGCTCTTCGGAATGGGTCTCTACAAAATCGGGTTCTTATTGGCGAAATATTCCTGGCGTATCTACGTTTGGTGCGCGTTTTTCGGATTGCTGTTCTCAGCACCCATCTATGTCACCGGCATGTGGAAGGTTTACCAGAACCAATTCAACTTCATAACGGCGGAGATCTGGCTGTATCTACCGTACGAGACATTGAAGCTGATTTCAGGAATCGGGATGCTATCCATTCTGCTGCTTTTCATCAAATCCAATTTGCTCCGCGCGGTTAAGACTGCTCTCGCTGCGGTGGGCCAAATGGCATTCACCAATTACATTCTTACTAGCCTGGTTTGTCAGTGGCTCTTCATGTGGAACCCGTGGGCGCTCTACGGGAAGCTTACCTATCTCCAGCATCACCTACTGATGTCCTGCATTTGGGTACTTAACATTGCTGCGAGCTTGCTCTGGCTGCGTAGCTTCCAATTTGGCCCGCTCGAGTGGGTCTGGCGTTCCCTGACTTATTGGAAGCTTCAGCCGATGCGACGTTACCGCTCATCGTTTGGCTATGGAATCGACAACCCCCGTATCGCCGACGGATCCATCAATAGAGATGTGACCAGGCCGCGAGAAATGCATCGAACGGTCTGGCGTCAGTGAAGACGGCCGTCGCATACGTGACGGCCTCTGTCGGTAATCGACTCATGCAACTCAAGGGGAATAAATAAACCGCTGGCGTGTTTTTCTCACGTACCTCCAAGGAGACAATCAAATGTCGTTACAACGCTGCATCATATTGGTCAACTTTGCTTTCGCGGTATTGTTTTCTGCGA
>DATMCM010000748.1:0-13205 GCA_035558335.1 Blastocatellia bacterium
CCCGCAACGGAGCTGCTGCTGATAGTCGCGGCGCGCGCTCAGCACGCGGCACAAGTTCTCCGGCCCGCTGTAGAAAGCGGCAACATCGTGATCTCGGATCGCTACACAGATTCGAGCGTCGCATTTCAAGGCTACGGACGCGGACTCGATCTGGCGATGATCGACAACGTCAACCGGCTTGCCACCGGGGGGCTGACGCCGGATTTGACTATCCTGTTCGATCTGGATGCGACCGTGGCTCAGGCGAGGCTTGATGCCCGGCGTCTTGGAGCTTCGGAAACAACTCGCAAACCGGCGCTGGCCTATCTGGATGAGCTCGAGTTGGAGTTTCACACGCGCGTCCGCGAAGGCTATCTCGCAATCGCGGCTGCCGACCCGGCGCGATTCAAAGTGGTTGACGCCTCGGCGCGCGCCGACGCAACGCATGCCAAAGTGTTGAGCCTGGTGCTGACGCTAATTAAGTCCCCAGTCCTCAATCCTCAGTCCTGACGTTATGCTCGACGACGAACTTGTCATTGAAACTCCCGAACGTGTCGAGCTTCACTACGTGCTCGCCAACGTAGGAAACCGTTTTCTCGCAGCGGCGATCGATCACTCGATACAGGCCGCCGCAATTATCGTGCTTGTGCTAATCCTATGGCTCACAAGCGGGTGGCGTGTATTCGCCGATGTGGGCACGTGGACGGTGGCGCTGATGGTGCTGGCGGTGTTTGCTATCTACTGGGGTTACTTTGTCGTGTTCGAAACGCTCTGGAGCGGGCAAACGCCGGGCAAGCGAATCATGCGTTTACGCGTTGTCCGCGAAGACGGCCGGCCTGTCCGTTTTTTTGAAGTCTTCGTGCGCAACCTGCTGCGCCTGGCGCTTGATTTTCAACCGGTTGGGTCATACGCGATCGGTGTGGTCTCGATAATCTTTAGCGCAAGGTCGAAGCGCGTCGGCGATTTCGTCGCCGGCACCGTGGTCGTAAAAGAACGAGCCACCGAAGCTCCGTCGCTCGCCGAGATCATCAGCATCTCGAACATCGAACAGCAGCGCCTCGAGCGCACAAGCGCAGCGCCTTTTGTGGTAGACACGCGGCTGCTCAGCGCAAGCGAGCTTCGGGCGATCGAAACGTTTCTTAAACGACGGTTTGAGCTTGCAGAGATCAACCGCGTGGCGCTCGCGGCCCGCATCGCTCAGCCGATTGTGCTCAAGCTCGGAATCGACACCACCCAGATTCCGCCTGAAGCGATCATCGAAGAGGTTGAGCGCCAACACCGCGCACGGTCGCGCTACAAATACTGATCCGGACTTTGTCTCGTTAGTCTAGTCTTCAGAACGCCACAACGAGGTTTTCCTGTGTCACTCTTGAGCCGCCCCGAGATAATGTGGTAACTATTGTTTCTCCGCAGCATAACTCGTCGGCAACGGCCCGTTTCCCAAGACAAGAACCAATCGGAGGAAGTTGCATGTGCTACCGAACTGTAATGTCAGCCGCGCTCATCTGCTTTCTCAGCCTTTCGCTATTTGCCGCGTCGCAGACCGGCGGCACGATTAGCGGGACGGTCAAGGATCCGGCTGGAGCGCTCGTGGCTGGCGCGCGAATAACTGCGCGCAACGAGGCAACCGGCGAGGTTCGAACGGTGATCACCGACGACGGAGGGCGCTACAAGATAGATAACGTCGCAGCAGGCCGTTACACCATCGCCGTCAGTCGAGAGGGGTTCAATCCCGCCGAGCGCAGTGTCGAGGTAACCGTCGGTCGAGTTGCGATAGTTGAGATCAAACTGGAAGTCGCCGGCGTCAGGTCGGAGATAACCATCGGCGGAAAGGGCGCGGTCGCGCCGAACTCCGAGCCACACTACCGGGCACTGCGCGACGGCGTGGTCTTTGAGACTTATCAAGTCAGCAATCTGACGCTGAAGCGTGATGTTGGTACGTTCGCGCTTCACAGCGGACGAATAAGCTTTCTCGCTCCGGTCATGGATCGCGTGGTGAAAGCGGTATTCAGCGGGGAGGGCGAGTTCAGCCTGACTCCGGTGACGAAGCTGGAGCGCGATTATATGCGTTCGATTACCGAAAGCGAGACGCTCAGCGAGAACTTTGGCAAAGCGGCCTTCTGCTTTACCGATGACACATACAAAGAAATAAAGAGACAAGCTCAGGCAACCGAAGGAGCTGCCGGCGCTACGGAACTGATCCGTGATTTCGAGAAGCGCGCTCGCAATCGGTCCGAGGACGCCCGCAGTCTCGTTGAATACTTGCTGGCCGACAAAAACCTGGAAGCTGAGGTGCTCGCGGACCTGTACAACCCGAAGCGGGAAGGGTTTTTCAGTGCTTATATCTTCGGTCGCAAGTATAACGATCTGCGCTTCTCTTTGAAGCCGCTCGGTGCGCTGCCGCAGATTCTCTCGCCTGAGGAAGTCTCGCTGGTCAGTCTCGATCCTCTAGGAGAGAAAGATGGAATCCTGTACCTCTCGCATCAGGAGAGCGAATTCAAGAGCGGCGGCGCAAGCTCCGAGGAAGATCACCGGATCATCGACGCCGAGCACTACCGGATCGAAACCGTCATTGACGGCGGTGACAAGCTAACGGCGAGCGCCGAACTGACATTCAAAGCGCTATCGGACGGCGATCGCGTGCTGAGTTTTGGATTACTGCCGAGCCTTCGAGTCGCACGCGCGACGGTGGCCGGACGCGAAGTTCATTTCATTCAGGAGCAAAGGAAGCAGGACGGCTCGTTCTATGTTGTATTGCCCGAACCGATGGTCACGGGGCAGGAGTACAAGGTCGCGATCGAGTATCAAGGCAACAAAGTCGTCGAAGATGCGGGCGGCGGAAACTTTGCTGTCGGCGCGCGCACGAGCTGGTATCCCTCGGTAAATGCTTTCAACGACAGGGCGACGTTCGACCTGACGTTCAAAGTCCCGCGGCAGTATACGCTGGTCGGGGTGGGCACGCTTGCGAATGAATCGCAAGAGGGCAACTTTGCGGTGACGCAATGGACCAGCGCGGTTCCGCTTGCGGTCGCCGGATTCAACTACGGCCTGTTTAAGAAGAAGGAAATTACGGACGCGGACACTAAGTACAAGATCGAGGGTTACGCGACGGCTGAGCTTCCGGGCTACATCCGCAACTTTCGGATGATGACCGGCAACACCGCCGGAGAGTCGATAACGCCGTCGCGGCTCACCGACAACGCGATCGTCGACGCGCAGAACTCGATGCGCATCTTCACTCGTTGGTTTGGTGAGGCGCCCTACGGCCGAATTGCAATCACTCAGCAACCCGAGGCCAATTTCGGCCAGTCGTGGCCGACTCTGGTTTACCTGCCGCTGATCTCGTTCTTGGATTCAACCCAACGTTACATGCTGCTCCAACGGATCTCGAGCGGCATGACTGACTTCATTGAAGAAGTCGGACCGCACGAGGTGTCGCATCAATGGTGGGGGCACATCGTTGGTTGGGCGTCTTTTCACGATCAGTGGCTCTCCGAGGGATTCGCGGATTTTTCGGCAGGGCTGTTCCTGCAGGCGACCGAGAAAAAACCCGACAAGTATCTTCACTACTGGGAGCGTGGTCGAGAGAGAATACTAGAAAAGAACCGATACAATCGGCGGGCTAACGACGCGGGGCCGATCTGGATGGGTCTCAGGCTAAGCACCTTCAAAAACCCAGGCGCCTACAACCGGCTCGTTTATCCAAAGGGCGGCTACGTTCTTCATATGCTGCGCTGGATGATGCATGACCGAAAGACCGGAGACGAGCGATTCATCGCGATGATGCACGACTTCGTAAAGACTTATTTCAATCAGAACGCTTCAACCGAAGGGTTCAAGGCTGTCGTGGAGAAGCACATGACGCCGGTTATGGATCTCGACGGAAACCGGAGGATGGACTGGTTCTTCAAAGACTGGGTTTTCGGCACGGATGTGCCGAGCTACAAGCTGGAATACTCGCTCACCCCGGAGAGCGGTGGGAAAGTCCTCCTTGCCGGTGTGCTCACGCAGAGCGGTGTGTCTCCGAGCTTCAAGATGCTTGTACCTATCTATCTGGACTTTGACGGGAATATCCAGCGGCTTGGACAGGTCAACGTCACCGGCAACGCTTCAACGCAGGAGTTCAAAGTTCGCTTGCCGCAAAGACCCAAGCGGGTGTTTCTCAACGCGAATTATGATGTGCTTGCTGTCGAGAGCTTGAGCGCCGAGAAGAAGTAAGAGGCGGTCAATGAGGTATTGCGCCCGGGAACAGAAACGCGTAAGCCATCACGATCAGCCCGACTATCGAAGCGAGTGCGATCGAGTGCCACATCACGAACCTGAAGATCGTGCCCTCGTTGCCGACCTGATTAGTTGCCGCCGTCGCCACCACGATCGACTGCGCGTCTACCATCTTCCCCATCACCCCGCCCGCGCTGTTAGCCGCGCACATCAGCACCGGGCTCAACCCCAACTGCTCAGCGGTAATCCTCTGCAAGCCGCCGAACAACGCGTTCGATGAAGTATCGCTCCCGGTCAACGCTACGCCGAGCCATCCGAGAAATGTGCCGAAGAACGGAAAGAGCCATCCCGTGCGCGTAAACGCCAGCCCCAAAACCGCATCCATTCCCGAGTAGCGAGTCACGAATCCGAGCCCGAGCATGAACGAAATCGCGAGCACCGCGAACCGCATTCGCAGCAACGTGCCCCAAAAGATGCTCAAGAGTTGGGCGGGCCTTACCCCGAGAAGGAGACCCGATACGATTGCGGCAAAGAAGCAGGCCGTTCCCGTAGCCGACAGCCAGTTGAAATCGAACTTGGCGGCCTCGGGCGAGGGCTTGGAGACGACCGGCGCGTCGCGGGTGATGGCGAGATGCAGCACCGGCACATCCCAGCCAGCCCGTTCAAAAGCCGGCGTGGTCAATCGATTCATCGAGCCTTTGACCGAAGGCAGTCCCCATAACAGCACGAACAGAGTGAGCATGACGAAAGGCATCCAGGCTCGCGCGACTTGCGCTGTCGTGTGAGAGGTCAGATTGGCAGCGGACCTGGGTGACGATGGGCTCTCGCTCACACCCGCGGCGGCAGTCTGTCCAGACTTGCCCCGGTCATCTTCAAGCTCATCCGAAAAGCGCCATATTCTCTTGGGTCGCCAGAAGCGAAGAAACATCACCGTCGCCACTAGTGAAACTACGCCGCCCGCGATATCAACCAGGTTGCTATCCACGAAGTTCGACCACACAAACTGGGTTGCGCCGAATGAAACTCCGACGACCAGGATGGCGGGAAGCACTTCGAGGGTCTCGCGCCAGCCGACCATCGCGCGGACCAGCCAGAACGGAACGAGGATCGCGGTCAGGGGAAGTATTCGGCCGAGCATCGAATTGAGGTGAGCTTCGGGAAGCCCGGATACCGCCGCAAGGGTATGCACCGGCGTGCCGATCGCTCCCCACGCGACTGGGGCGGTATTGGCGATCAAATTGAGCGCCGCGGCGTGAAACGGCTTGAAACCCAATCCGATCATGAAAGCACCGGCGATTGCGACCGGCGCTCCGAAACCGGCCGCGCCTTCGATCAGCGCTCCGAAGCAGAACGCGACCAGCAGCACTTGAAGCCTCCGATCGGGCGTCACCCGCGCGACTGACTGTTTCATGATTTCGAACTGCCCGGTGTGCACCGAAATGTCGTACAAGAAAACTGCAGCGACGACTATCCAGGCGATTTTCAGCAATCCGAACGCGGCGCCGTAACCGAGGCTTGCGAAGGCTAGCGGCCACGGCATTCTGAACACCAGGCATGCGGCCAGAACCGCGGTTGCCGCTCCGGCCATCGCCGCCCAATGTGGTTTGACTCGAACGATGGCGAGCAGGCCGAGAAGGACCACGACCGGCAGCGCGGCTACAAGAGTTGAAAGCCACCACGCGCCGAATGGATCGTAAACTTGAGTCCAGGTCATTTCGTTGGTCTCTGCGCAATTGGTTTTGGCGAGGAAAGAACGCCGGTACAAAACGTCGTGCAATTCAAATCAAGGAGGAGACTATCATCAATCGTAGGCCGGGCCGCGACTAAACAAAAGGTGATGCGCAAACCTCAAATCACCGTGCCATCCGGTATGACTCCATTCTTGGGAATGATAACCACGCCATCGCGAATGAAGTAACCTTGACCGTCAAGTTCCTGAATCTCATTCTCGTTCATTATCTTTACGCCGGCGCCGATGCGCGCGTTCTTGTCGATGATCGCCTTTCGAATCGCGCAGTTTGAACCAACGCCGATTCGAGGGTACCCGCGGTTCACGTCTTCCCTCATTTCATCGATCGTCTGATAAAAGTCCGCGCCCATCATCAGCACCCCGTTCAGTCGCGAGTCGTGCTCGATCCGGCTTCGAATTCCGACGATCGAATCGGTTATCGTAGCGCCGTTGATGATGCAGCCTTCGGTGATCACCGAACTCAGAACGTGACAATCCAGTAACTTCGAGCCGGGAAGATAGCGCGGCCTCGTATACATCGGAGCTTCGGCGTCGAAGACATTGAACGGAGGAAGCGGGTGCGTCATCTCGATGTTGGCGCGATAGAACGAGCCCATCGTCCCTATGTCCTCCCAGTAACCGTCGAAGAGATGCGCCTGTACGTTGTAGTTTGAAAGCGCCTGGGGAATGATCTCTTTTCCAAAGTCCGCCGCTCCGGGAAGCTCTTCGAGCAGTAACTGCCGCAGCACTTCCTTTCGAAAGACGTAAATACCCATCGAAGCAACAAACGGGCGACGTCCGGCCTGGTCGCCGGAAAGGCCCAGCTTTGTCGTATCGACACGCATATGTTCGAGCGCGGGGCCGGTCGGCTTCTCGCTGAACTCGATGACTCGCCCGGTGTCGTCGATCTTGACCAGCCCGAATCCCGAAGCGTCTTCAGCTCGCGCCGCGGTTACCGACAACGTGACGTCCGCATTCGTGTCGTTGTGCCGGGCTACGAAATCGCGATAGTCCATTCGATAAAGATGATCGCCCGACAGCACGAGGATCGTGTCGCCTTTGTAGTCGTCGAGATGATGCAGGCTCTGCCGCACAGCATCGGCCGTGCCCTGGAACCAGTCGGGTCTTTCGGGCGTGATCTCGGCCGCGAGTATTTCAACGAAGCCATTGGTGAACCGGCTGAATCTGTACGTTCGAGCGATGTGCCGGTTGAGCGACGCAGAGTTGTACTGAGTCAGGATAAAGATGCGATGCATGTCGGAGTTGATGCAGTTCGACACTGGGATGTCGATCAGGCGGTACTTCCCACCGAGCGGCACGGCGGGTTTCGCTCGTCGCATGGTGAGTGGATAGAGCCGCTGCCCGGCGCCGCCGCCGAGTATCAGCGCCAGTACCCGATCGGCCATCCTGCCCGTTCTGAAGAACGCTCCGCTCATATTCAATTTCGAGTCAGGCAAGAGTATACAACGCCGCGAGAAGTGACAAGGAGGTGGCGGGGTCATTGGGTAGTGGGGTAATAGTGTGTTGACGACCGCCAATTCTGATCGCCACCAAGACACAAAGCACACCAAAGACTTCGTGAACCTTGGAGTCTTTGTGCCTTTGTGGCGACTCCTCGGCAACACACACTATTACCCCACTACCGGTCATTGTGCATCGTTGACCTCCCGCTAAAGCTTGCAGCAAAAGGGCCGTTGAAACGGCCTCGGTCAAACTCCCCGGCTATCCGACCAGCGCTGAAGAGGTGGAGTCAAAAAGGTGACTCTTCCTCCTTGTCACTCGCTGCCTCAATGGATATGGTTGCTCTCGCATGACGCTCGACGCCCAACACAAGATTCGAATCGCCGCTGAGGTTAGCCGAACGCTAGCTGCCGGCGAGGCTGTTGTCGCGCTCGAATCGACGGTCATCGCGCATGGCTTGCCCTGGCCCCTCAACATCGAAACGGCTCGCGCCTGCGAAGAAGTCGTTCGTCGGCGGCGCGCTACTCCGGCGACGATCGGGCTGGTCGAAGGCGTGCAGACGGTTGGGCTGAATGAGCACGAACTGAATGTGTTTGCTCGACGAGACGGCGGCACCCCCATTGAGAAAGTGGGACTCAACAATTTCGCCTCGGTGATGCAAAAACGCGGGTGGGGCGCTACGACGGTGGCGGCTTCATTGAGGATCGCGCGGGCGAGCGGGCTCAGAGTTTTTTCGACGGGTGGGATCGGCGGCGTGCATCGCGGCGCAGCGGAGACTTTCGATGTGTCCGCCGATTTGACCGCGCTCGCTGGCATTCAGATCGTTTGCGTTTGCGCTGGAGCCAAGGCAATTCTTGATCTGCCGAAGACAGCAGAGCTCCTCGAGACGTTCGGAGTGCCGGTCGTTGGTTATTGCACTGAGGAATTCCCGGCCTTCTATTCTCGCAAAAGCGGATTGAAGGTTGATGCTACCGTCGAGACGCCCGACGAGGCCGCCGAGCTTGCAATAAACCATTGGGCGTCGGGCGGAGTTGGCGCAGTTCTGTTGTGCGTTCCCATCCCGGCGGAGTTCGAGATACCAGCTCGTGACGTCGAGCAAGCCACAAGCCAGGCTATCGCGACCGCTTCTGAGCGGAGAATCTCCGGCAAAGCGGTGACGCCGTTCTTGCTCGAACAGCTGGAGAAGATCACCGGAGGACAAAGCCTGGTCGCGAATCGAGCCTTGCTGATCAACAACGCCGAAGTAGCCGCACTCGTCTCGGTCAGCCTCTCGAAGATCGGGGGAGCTTAAACACAAAGACACAAAGACACAAAGGCACAAAGGCACAAAGACACTAAGGCCAACCGGCTAGACTCCGTCGCCGCTGCGCCGCGCTTTCCGTTAAGCTCTTGGCTACCGCAAACTGACCTGATTTAGACTTATCTTCTCAGCAACACACTGATGCCCACCATTCTATCCGGCCTCGCAGCGAATCACTTTGACTTGCATGACCCGCTCAATATAATGGTTCTCCCGCAAGGCTTCGCACATATTCACCACGGAGGATCGAAGTATGGATACTGCCGCCTCAATGAACCGAATCGGGGTAACAAGGGCACGCCGCCGCTGGCCCAGGCTGTTAATGCTCGTCGCCATCTTGTTGCTTGCAGGGGTTGTTGCGCTCGGACTCTGGCCGGCGCCAAAGGACTTCGTGGGTGACGAGGGAACAGCTGGAGTCGCGGCGGGCGGCGAAGGCTTGAAGCGCGGTTTTCCGGCGATGGTCCTCCGGTCCGACAACGCTCCGACTGATCAGAAGAACGTCGAAAGAGTCGCGTTAGGGCGGCTGCTTTTCTTCGATCCGATTCTTTCGGGCGCAAACGACATCTCGTGCGCGACCTGTCACCATCCCGACCTGGGCTTCACTGACGGGCGGGGGCTTTCGATGGGTAAGGGAGGCCACGGCCTAGGAGCTGATCGAGCGGGCGGCTCGATTGTGAGACGAGGAGCGCCGACGCTGTGGAATGCGACTTATAACCACATGCAGTTTTGGGACGGCCGCGCACCCGACCTGGAAGAGCAGGCGAAGGGGCCTATCACCAGCGACATCGAAATGAATGAGAATGCTGAAACGCTGGTGAAGGAGCTGAAGGCCGTTCCTGAGTACGCGAAAGCGTTCGACTCGGCATTTGGCGGAAGCGACGGCTCCGCAGTAACGATGGACAACGCCGTCAAAGCGATCGCCGCGTTTGAGCGGAAGCTCACCGCTAACAACGCGCCGTTCGATCGCTACGTCGCAGGCGATCATAATGCGCTGAGCGAAGCTCAGCTTCGAGGCTTCAATTTATTTCGCTCGGGCAGGACGCGATGCTTCGAGTGCCATGGCCTGCCTACTTTTGCAAATCGCGACTTCAAGATCATCGGCGTCCCGGAGGTCGATCCTAACAATCCCGACTACGGACGATTTGAAGTGACAAAGGGCGAAGGCAACAAGTACGGCTTCAAGGTCCCGACTCTTCGCAACGTGGTGCTGAACGCGCCTTATATGCACAACGGGAAGTTCAAGACTCTCGAAGAAGTGTTGGACTTCTACGCGGCGGGGGGCGGGCCGGGCGTAGGCTTCAAAGAGCCGAAAGTCGATGACAAGATTCATACTTACACGATCACGCCGGAAGAGAAGCAGGATCTGATCGCTTTCTTGTACTCGCTGACCGATGAATCGAACTTGCCGCAGTTTCCGGAGCGCGTGCCTTCAGGCTTGCCGGTTGTGCCGCGTTTGACGAACCCCGCCCGCGAACTAGTCGCAAAGTTCAACACCGGTTCTTCGAAAGAGGCGCTCGCAGCTCGTGCGCCGCAAACGATTACGGTCAAGGCGGGTGAGTCGATTCAAGCCGCGGTGGATCGCGCTCGATCGGGCGACACGATTGAAGTTTGGCCGGGAACCTACAAAGAGGAGGTGAAGATCGATCTCGATAACATCACTCTGCGTGGAATCGCGAGCGAAGTTCTGTCGGGCGACACATCGGGGAGCCCGAGGCGTCCCGTGCTCGACGGCGAAAAGAAACTGGGCGATGGAGTGATTGCGACCGGCAGCAACTTCGTCATCGAGAACTTCGACTTAAAGGACTACATCGCAAATGGCGTGGTCGCACAGCACGCGCGTAACGTGACGTTCCGTAACTTGAAGATCGACACCACCGGCCTTTACGGCGTCTATCCGGTCAGTTGCACCGGAGTCACGATCGAGAACTGCGTGGCGACCGGCATCGCCGATGCCGCCCTTTATGTGGGTCAGTCTCGCGACATCGTAGTCCGCGACTCGGAAGCTTACGGCAATGTCACCGGTATTGAGATCGAAAACTCGATCAACGCCGTCGTCGAGAACAACTATGTACACGACAACACCGGCGGCATTCTCGTCTTTGTGCTTCCGAATAACCCGTCAAAAGTCGGGCGCGACTGCATCGTGCGAAACAACCGGGTGATCGACAACAACCATGCGAACTTCGGCAACCCGAACTCGATCGTGTCCGGTGTTCCCCCGGGGACCGGAGTGCTGGTGATGGCGGCGAAGAACACCGAAGTCACCGGGAATGAGATCCGCGGAAACGACTGCTACGGAGTGGGTGTGTTCAGCCTCGAAGTAGCTTTCCCCAAGGGCACCTCTTTTGACGTTGGCCCGATACCCGAGAACACGTTTATTCACGGCAACACGTTTTCCGATAACGGCCGGAATCCGGCTGGAGCGCTGGTGCGAGCCGGACTGAAGGGCGCGGATCTGGTGTGGGACCTTAGCGGCTCGTCAAACAAGTGGCAAGAGACTGCCGCCACCCAGGCTACGCCGCTTCTGCGCGCCGGATGGCCGGAGTTTGCCCGCCGCGCGCAATGGCGTGTGCTCCAGCTCATGCAAACCTACTTGTGAGAATCAGGGGAACCACGGATCAGCAGCAAGGGCAAAGGGCTAAGGGCAAAGCCTTCGCATATTCTTTGCTCTAGGCCCTTTCCCCTTAGCCCTTTGCCTTCTTGAGGTGACGAATGTCGAGAGCGGCAATCGCCGAAGTCCAGGAAACGACCGACGCAATTCAAGACGTGTACACTGCGAGCCTTGCAGGTCAATGCCTGGCCGAGTTTGTCGGCACCTTCATAGTGATATTTATCGGTGATGGAGCCGTAGCAGCGGCAGTGATGACCAGCCAGATTGACGGCTGGGGAGTGGCGATGATGTGGGGGCTTGCGGTGACTTTTGCCATCTACGTGGCCGGGCCGGTTTCGGGGGCGCACTTCAATCCGGCGGTAACGATCACGATGGCAGTCTTCAGAGACTTTCCCAAAAAGAGCGTCCTTCCGTTCATCCTCAGCCAGATCGCCGGGGCATTCATTGGCGCCGCCGCGGTCTACTGGATGTGGCACGGCTACTGGCCGCGAGCGCTCGAGAAGCTCGGAGTCGAAGTCGGCGCTCCCGGCAGCCAGAAGCTTATGTCGATTTTTTCGTGCTTCTACCCGAGCCCGGGAGGAATTGGCGTCGATGCCGCCGCAATGGCTACGGTCTCGACGTCCGGTGCGTTCTTTATTGAAGTTCTGCTTACGATGTTCCTGCTGTTGATGATCTTCGCTTTGACCGAGCCTGACAATCCGGGGATGCCGCAAGCGGGACTTGGCCCGCTGTTCATCGGGCTGACCGTTACCGCGATTGTTGGAGTTGGAGGCTCGCTCACCATGGACGCAGTGAACCCGGTTCGCGACTTCGGGCCGCGGCTGTTTGCCTATGTAATCGGCTTCGGGCGAATCGCTTTTCCGGGTCCGCGCGGCAACGAGTGGTGGCTTTACATCATCGCGCCGATCATTGGCGGATTGATCGGGGCTGCAGTGTACCGCAATCTCGTGCGCAAGTTTTTGCCTCCGGCTACGGGAAGTTGATGGCATCTGTTTGATCCCTCCCATACCACCCTTGTTCTTGAGTAATTGGAACTTAACACTCCCGAAACGAAGACTCACGTCCGAAGTTGGCGACCAGCGGAGGCCCCTTCGTCCTCGCCTTGAGCCCCTTTGTCACTTACCACGCGTCTCGATCTTTTTTCGCGACTAAGATGTCGGATCATCGCGCGTCGTTATCGCTTGGCGAAAGTTCGAAGCTTGACTCCATGCTGCGGAATCACTGGGAGTTACTTGGAATATTCGCCGAAGATACGCTAGTGCCCCGGATGACTAACTAAGGAAATCCTGTTTAGACATTGGTCGGAAGGACACTATTTGAAATGATGACGCGAAGAGAAGTAGTTTGTCTTTTGGGTTTCGTTCTGGTCGCAGCGTGTTTTGCACCGGGGCAGACAGGTCTCAAGTTTTCGATTGCGCCAACTGCTTCACCGGCTGAGTCCCAGACGCCGCGGACTCTCTCCGTTCCCCCGGACTCCCCACGCTGGAATCTGCAAGGACAAGCCAAGACGGCTGAGTATCAAGGCCGCAAGTGCCTTTTCCTCGATGGTGGATTGGCGGTCTTGAACGACTTTGAAATGCGCGACGGCGTGGTCGATATGGATGTGGCAACGCCCGCGAGCCGCGGGTTCTTCGGTATTCAGTTTCGGATGGCCAACGACGGCGCCAACGGCGAATGGGTTTATCTCCGCCAGCACAAGTCCGGGGCTCCTGACGCAATGCAATATACGCCGGTTCTCAACACCGGCGCCAACTGGCAAATCTATAATGGGCCAGGCTTCACCGGCGCGGTCGAAATCCCGAAAGATGTCTGGTTCCACTTGCGCTTGGAGGTCGTGGGCGCGCAGGCGAGGTTCTATGTCAAAGATATGGATAAGGCTGCGCTGGTGATGAACGATCTGAAAA
>DATMCM010000749.1:0-2994 GCA_035558335.1 Blastocatellia bacterium
AGCGGCTGGCAACACCGTCGTGGTGAAACCTGCTTCGACCACTCCGCTCACCACGATTCGCATCATCGAGCTGATGAATCAAGCGGGACTTCCCAAAGGCGTATTGAACGTCATCACCGGACCCGGCAGCGTGGTAGGCGAAGAGCTGCTCAAGAACCCGAAAGTGCGGCGCATCGCATTCACCGGAGAGTCAGCCACGGGCAAGCACGTGGCCGAAGTAGCTTGCGGTGACTTCAAACGCGTGACTCTCGAGCTTGGCGGCTCGGATCCAATGATCGTGTGCGACGACGCCGACATCGCAAAGGCAGTCACCGGAGCGATGGTAGGTCGCTTCTGGAATGCCGGACAGGCCTGTCTTGCGGTAAAGCGATTGTACATTTTCGACAAAGTATATGACGAGTTTGTCGACAGCCTGGTCAGCAAAGTTGCGCGCTACGAAGTCGGCGACGGAATGACTCGAGCCGAGAAGCCCAAGATTCGAATGGGACCGCTTCACACAGCAGCGCAGCGCGACGAGATAGAAGCTCAAGTCAAAGACGCGATTGATCGGGGCGCAAAGGTGTTGCTCGGCGGAGCGAGACCCGAAGGCGCCCAGTACGAAAAGGGCAACTACTACCTGCCGACGATATTGACCGACGTTTCGGAGGACTCGCGCGCGATGCGGGAAGAAACGTTCGGTCCGCTGCTGCCGATCTTCCGCGTCACTAGTATCGACGAAGCGATCGAAAAAGCTAACAGCTCGATCTACGGACTGGGCTCTTCGATTTGGACAAAGAACCTCGACAATATCGAGACCGCGATTGATAGGATTCAGGCGGGGAACGTGTGGGTGAACTCGCTGCACTACGGTTACGATGAACTGCCGTTCGGCGGAGTGAAGGCGAGCGGCTTCGGGCGCGAGCATGGTCCCGAGGCGCTCGATTATTATCTCGAGCCGAAGGGTGTGGTGATTACTCGCTAACGTATCAACGTGTCGATGACACGAGCCTCCAATGCGGGATACCTGCTGGAGTATACTGAGAGCGATAAGGCAAGGAGCAAGCAATGGCTAGCACTCTGCGATGGACGTCCGCGGATCTTGCAGCGCTGCCCGACGACGGCAAGCGCTACGAGATAATCGACGGAGAACTGTTTATGTCCAAACAGCCTCACCTCAATCATCAGCACCTGTGCACAGAACTCGTTTATCGTCTTTCAAAATGGAATGAGGAAGCACGTCTGGGATTCGTCTTTGCGGCGCCGGGATTAATCCTCGCTGAGGATGACGACGTTGTGCCAGACGTGGTCTGGATCAGCAGCGACCGGTTGCGTATTTCGGCTGGCCAGGACGGGAAACTTCACACGGCGCCGGAGCTTGCTATTGAGGTGCTCTCTCCTGGCACCACAAACGAGCGGCGAGATCGCGACGCCAAGCTCAAGCTCTATTCGCGTCGAGGCGTGCAGGAATACTGGATCGTTAGCTGGCTCGCGCGACAGATCGAGGTGTATCGGCGGGACGACGCTCAGTTGCATCTCAGCGCGACTCTTCTCGAAACCGACATCCTGGAATCACCTCAGCTTCCGGGATTCTCGTGTCCGATCTCGGCGTTGTTTGAGAACCTTCCTTTAGGCGAATAGCCAAGACTTAACAAGCGGAGCGAATCGCATGGCACAAATGCTGATAGGCGGCGAGTGGGTTAACTCGCGAAACGGCAACTCAATAGAAGTACTGAACCCGGCTACCGGCGAGGCGGTAGACACGGCGCCTCGGGCTACCGCTGAAGACGCGCGCGAAGCTATCGACGTAGCACACTCGGCGTTCCTGATTTGGAGCGAATGGCCTCAAGCGAAGCGGGCCGATGTGCTCCGCCGTTCCGTCGAATTGTTCCGAATGCACGAGAAGGATCTCGCCACGCTGCTCACCAAAGAGCAGGGCAAGCCGATCCGTGAAGCCATACTCGAGATTCGCCGTTTCGCCCATACCATCGAATACTACGCCGGGTTGGGAAAGAACATCCGAGGCGGCTACATCCCCCAGATCAGTGAGAACTCATACGGGTTGATCATCAAGCGGCCACTCGGAGTTGTCGGCGCCATCGTCCCGTGGAATTTTCCGGTCTCTCTGATGGGAAACAAGATCGGCCCGGCTCTGCTTGCGGGGAATACGATGGTGATCAAGCCAGCCGAGACAACGCCGCTTACTGATTTGCGTGTTGTCGGCTTGTTTTTGGAGGCCGGCTTGCCGAAGGGCGTGATGAACGTGGTCACCGGACAGGGTTCAGTTGTCGGCGAAGAGATCGTCACCAATCCGAAGGTTCGCAAGATCGGCTTCACCGGCTCGACCGAAGTCGGACGCCGGGTGATGGCATCCGCGGCGCAAGGCATCAAACGAGTGACGCTCGAGCTGGGCGGGTCGGACCCGATGATTGTGTGTGACGACGCCGACATCGACGAGGCGGTGAGAGCAGCGGCAACGGGACGTTTCTTTAACTGTGGACAAGCATGTCTTGCGATCAAGCGACTCTACCTGTTCGACTCGATCGCGGATGACTTCACTGAGCGGCTTGTTACTCGAGTGAAGAAACTAAGGGTCGGACACGGACTCGCGGAAGGCACGATAGTCGGTCCGCTGCACAGCGCGACTCAGCGCGACGAGATCGAGGCGCAAGTGCAAGACGCAGTCGATCGTGGCGCTCGAGTGCTGACCGGCGGAGGGCGGTTGCGAGGTGATGAATTCGACAACGGACATTTCTTTGCGCCGACGCTTTTGGCTGACGTCCCCGAGGACTCGCGCGTCGCCTCCGAAGAAGTTTTCGGCCCGGCGTTGCCGATCTTCCGAGTGGGCAGCCTCGATGAAGCGATCGAGAAGGCAAACGATTCGATCTTCGGATTGGGCTCTTCGATCTGGACCAACGATCTGAATCGCGCGACGCGTGCCGCTGAGCGAATCGAAGCCGGCTATACGTGGATCAACTCGGCTCAGGTGATTTACGACGAGTTACCTTTTGGCGGGTT
>DATMCM010000750.1:0-21320 GCA_035558335.1 Blastocatellia bacterium
CCGCGTATCCGAGCTTCGACGACATAGTTTGGCTTGATGCCATTGTCCATATCGACTTTGACATGAGCTTTGACCAAGCCGCCGCCAAGCCGGTAGTTGATCGGAAGCCCGCCTTGCCAGTCTTTTGGCGCTTCAGGGCCATCCATGTTCTCAAGCAAGTGCCTGGCGTCGCGCCACGACATCGGCAAGGCGATGATCTTGGGAACGGAAACGGCCTCTTCAATCGGGATTCGCTTCGCGCCTTCGACCGAAGCCCAGCCGGGAGTGAGCGGATCGCCAGGCACCATGAAATCGTAGGTGATTGCGCCGCGTTGAATGTGACTCTCCGGCCCCCAGGGACCATCGGGGAAAACCTTACCGCGCTTGTAGCCGTCTTCGGCCGGATCGGAATAAACGATCATCGCCGCTGCGCCCTCGCGTTGGGCGGTCAACGCTTTGAAGCCTCGATAGCTGTACGGGTTTGAATAGCGCACCAGCACGATTTTGCCTTTGACATCTATGCCGTGCTTACGGAGCAGTTCGTAGTCTTCCGGGTTGCCGCTGTGAGCGTAGACCACCGGCGCAGTCACTTCGCCCGATGCCGAAAGCCCCGTGTAAGCCGATTGCACTCGAGGGTTCTTCGTGTCGGGGTCGACGTCGTAGCCGTCTTCGCGAAGCGTAGCCTTGTAATGAACGGGCGCGATCATCTCGCAAGAAACTTCGCGAGGGAACGTGTTCAACACGTCATAGCGGCGAATCGTGACTTCTTCCCAACCTTGCTGTTTCCATAGGTCGGCGATGTAGCGGGCGAGTTCATTGTTGCGCTCTGAGCCGGCGGGGTGCGGCTCAGCCGTCAGAAAGCGATGATGCTTGCGGGCTTCCGCGGGAGAGGGAATGGCTTTGAACTTAGCTTCAAGCTCTTGTTGCACCTTTGAGGCTTGTGGTGAGAAGCCGGACAATCGCGCTTGTGCAAGTGCGTCGATCGGCAAGCTCGCAAGAACCGCCACCATTGCCAGCGAAGCAGTCTTTCGCCCGCCGCGGCCGATGATCACCGTTGATATTTTCATGGATTGTATTGTCAGGCTTTTGTTTTGGGAGTTCCACCGGAAGATAACCTCCGCGTGGGACCGACGTCTATGGATGGGTTAGATGCGCGTAGGCCAGGATCCCCGGCCCACGCGCGACTCGGTGCCTGCGGTCTTAGTGTGCCCTGTCGTACGCGATACCCTTCTCGACTTCCGATATCGCATTGTTCACTAACCCCAGTGCCTTCGCGCGATGTCCACCCTTGTCAGTAGATGCAGCCTGAAGCTCACGCTGGGCCGTTCGCAAAGCCTCGATGGCCGCTTGCATATGGGGTTGGTCGGCAGCCTTGGTGCGGCTGGGTAGTATCAAGCCCACCAAAGCACCTGAGAACAGGATGCCGACTATTGATCTACGAGAAACAGATTGCATCGCTTTCCTCCCTTGTTGAAGTTGAGTCTGCTAAACCGTGGGGAGAACCCAATGTCCGATTTAGAATAAATGTTGGTCTCCAGCAAGGCAACCCGGTCGAGGGTTTGGCGCAAATGCCGGTCGGCAGCGCTTTTTTGACGGACTCACTACCACTGTTGCCCTGCCTCGTGCCGGGAATTCGCGGTTCTACGTTTAACACAAACGATTGAGCCGCCCGAGCCCAATGTGATACAAGAGAACCCTCGCGGATCGCTCACAACGCTCGAGATCAAGGACTCTCCTGTTCCGTGACCAGGTCGATCGATTGTCGCGGTCTGACTCCGGATTCCCGGAGACGCGCAAATGCTAGGACAGCTTTTCCACAGTCAACCGTCATTTGGATCTGCCGAGTTAACAGGCAGTATCGGAAGCTCAGGTGGTTAATGGCTCTGTCGAACAAAGGACGATTAAGCACGCACGTCAGAAGCGTCATGAGGCAGAAAGGGCTCACGCTGCGCGATATTGAAATCAGATCTCAGGGTAAGATAACCGACGGCTATGTTGCCGACATCTTACGCGGCGCGGCGAGCAATCCGTCTGCAGAGAAGATCAAGGCCCTGGCGCTCGGACTTGGCGTGGATGCCCATGCGCTGTTCGATGTCGTGTGCGGGCCTTTCGAGCAGCCCGCAGGCGAGCCACCACGTGATGATGCGTCCGATGAAGACACATCGAACCTGGTTGCGTTTCTGGAAGCGATGCAGGAAGTAGCCGAGAATCCCGAGTTGACAAAAATTCTCGGGGAAACGCTCCAGCTAGCGGCGGAAGAACGTAAGATTGTTCTCAGAATGCTCGAGTCTCTCAACGAGCGCACGCGGAAATCCAAGCGCGCTAAGAGGTCGCCGCCCGGCGGAAAGTAAGCAACCTTAGCGAGCGCGCTTCGCCAGCACGAAATCAGGTTCGATATCGACCGGGACATCCGTTAACTTGTCCAGCGCTTTTTGCATAACCGGCCTGATCACGCCGTACTTGTCGAGCATAGCCTTGGCCTTATCGTAAGACCCTTCCGCCTCAAGAGTGAGTATCTCGTGAGTCAGCTTCCGCACCGCGTCTTTGATTTTTGAAGAGTCGATGCTGAAGGTGCCCGTAGCTTCATCAACCTTGATCGCGCCTTCGTCCGCAAGGTAGTTGAACTGCATCGCCTGCCCCTTGCCGTGCGCTTCGGTAGTGCCAAAGCGGACCGACCTGAATGAGCTTGCAAGATAGGTGGTGTAAAGATCGCGCTCCATCGCACGGTCGACGACGCCCTTGTCGATCAAATACTGCAGCGCCCACAGACTGGTGATATCAGCCTTGGCTTCTTCGATCGCCGAATACAGCTCTTTCAGTTCCTTTCTAACTGAAGTATCGCGGCCGGCGACCTTGATATTGTGAGGCCCGAGCCCGTGCATCAACTCGTGCGCGAGGATCTGACTAAAGAACGCGTCGAAGGAAATCTGCGACTGTTGCGAAGGGTCGATGAGAATCCGCGAGATGGGGACCAACACTTTGTTGGACTTTGCTTCCTGCATGTTCTTGAGCATTACCCGCTTCGAGCCCTTCTCCTTCACGACCTTCTCATCGTTGGGCAGATTGAAAGCTGCAGTCTGAACCCCTTGATTCCCTTCGCCCGAAGAGAAGACCACGTCGACAACCCTGATCGGCGAAGCCGCGCCGAGCTTCGGGTTGCGGTACTTCGAGTCGATCGGCAGGTTGTCTTCGAGCTCTTGAAGATAGCTGCTGTACCTGACGAGTTTTGCTGACTCCGCTTCATCACGCACGGTGACAAATGCCTCAAACGCTGCCTTGTAGCCGAACAGTTCGTCCTCGTAGGTTTCGTACGGTCCGATCGTTATCTCGATCGGCGCATCAAGATCCATCCACGCAACATCGCTTGCGTAATAGTCGTCAGACAGGAAGGCATCGGCTCGGCTGTTCAGAAAATTCTTGAGCGTCTGATTGCTGGTCAATCCCGCTGCCTCTTTCAAAAGCCTGGCGGCCGGTTCCAGAAACTCGCGGTACTCTTCGTGATAAGGGACGGACTTGAGCTTGCGGTCCGCTCCCCGCTTGATCACGGTGGAGAACCCAGTCGCATGCTGCTTATCTTGTTCCGATAGCCCGGCGACCCAGGCGGCGAATTCGTCTTTGGTTATGTCGTCGGGATAGAAGCCTGCTTGCGGCGGTTTCTCGTGAGGCACGCCGTCGATGAACGGCGCGTTGTTGTCGAGCTTCGACCACGGGCCCTTGTTGATCATGAAATAGTGCAGCCGCTCGTTGCCTTCGGGGGTGGTATCGGCCTGGAGTTTTTTCAGCAAAGCTTCGTTCCCGCTCCACACTTGCCTTAGGTAAAGAGGATCCAGCAGCCGCGCGGTCTCGATAAGCTTATCGATCGCCTTGCGATCGTTCTCAGACAGAAGAGACACGTCCGCGGTGATCTCAGTTGGCGCAAAACGGCTTATCATCGCCGCCAGCGAGTTGGAGGTTTCCTTTTGGGGTTCAGACATCTTGCTCTCCGGTTTCTGCGCCGTGCATCCGGCCAGCGCGCAAAGAAACGCGAGCCAAAGCAGCCCAAACTTGATCGATGATTTCATTGCTTAACTACCCCGTTTGTCGAAGCGTTCTCAATGACTCGTCCGCTTTCCAGCGACGCTCAGACCTTCTAATTCTTCAGCAGTTGGTTTGTCAACAGCGCGCCAGTCACCACTTCGTAAATACATCGTTGGAAGTGCTCCTCGAATGTCTCAACACCGCCGTCGAAAGTAGACGAAAGTGCCTCGCATTTCATCGTTATGTCCTCGATTTTGCTATGCTTGACACACCCTACTCCAAAGTGTAAAGTTCAGCCTTGCTTTTGAGCTTTATGAAGCGAGGAATAGACAGCCGCATGCACTCAGATTCCTGCCGCGCTCTCTCTGCCGAAAGAGAGTTTCGTTGGATCCGCGACATCCCAAGCTAAGCTGTCGTGCTCGCCTGTCAAAATGAGAGCGAGCACCGTGCGGTCTTCGCAAGAAGTGACCGCTCAAAGCTGCGAGTTGGGGGCTATCTTCGTTCTTTCTTCCAAAGCTCAGAGGGCTTGAACGATGGTGATCGTTGAAGCATACTATCAAGGCAAAAACAGCTACATCGGTCGTTCTCACACATCCGATGACGTTCAATACGGCAGTCGAGGAGGCGTAGCAATCTAATGGCGACAGATAACTTAAACCAGTCCGGTGTGAGCGCGGCAGCCGCCGACGGCGCCAAGGAAGAGGCGGCCCCGCTCGACGACGCCACCGGCCCAGACCCCGCAGCCCAGGAGCCTGACGCTGCGGCCAATAGTGGCGAGCAAACACAATCTGCTGAGCTGTCTCAATCTTCGACTGACACCGACGCGGCCATCGCGACCAGCCCGGCGCGCGAATCCGCCGGCGATGCAGAAACAGGCGGCGGCCAGGACTTCAGCGCGATGCTGGAGAACTACGAGAAAGAAACAAAAGCGTCGAAACAAGAGGGCGAAATTGTTCGGGGTATGGTTGTCGGAATCACCGAGCAATACGTGCTTGTCGACATCGGATATAAGTCCGAGGGCGTCGTCGCCCGTGAAGAGTTCGTCGATCGCCAGGGCAACCTCATTGTAAGCCGCGGAGACCAGGTCGATGTGCTCATCAAGAGCCTCGAAAACCAGGAAGGCTATGCGGAGCTGTCGCGAGCGGAGGCGGTCCAGCACCAGTCGTGGGACCGGCTTCGCCAGGCACATCAGACCCACGAAAACATCAAAGGCCGGGTCGTCGAACGCATCAAGGGCGGGCTCAAGGTAGACGTCGAAGGCATCGGCGCCTTCCTGCCGGGTTCACAGATAGACGTTCGCCCGGTGCGCAACCTCGAGAGCTTTATCAATCAGGAAATCGAAGTCCGGGTGATCAAGCTCAACCGAAAACGCGGCAACGTCGTTGTCTCGCGCAAGGCGGTGCTCGAAGAATCGTCGGGCAAAAAGAAGGCTGAGACGCTCTCCAATATCGAGGAAGGCGTAGTCCTCGAAGGCGCGGTTAAGAACATCACCGACTACGGCGCGTTTATCGATCTCGGCGGAATCGACGGGCTGCTGCATATCATCGACATGAGCTGGGGCCGCATTCAGTCGCCCACCGACATCATCAAGGTCGGGGATACCCTGCAGGTCAAGGTCCTCAAGTTCGACCCTGAGAGGGAGAGAATCTCTCTCGGCTACAAGCAGCTCTTGCCCGATCCGTGGCAGAGCGTTGCCGAACGGTTTCCGAAGGGGATGCATATCAGGGGCAAGATCGTTAGTTTGACCGACTACGGCGCATTCATCGAAATCGAGCCGGGCATCGAAGGGCTTGTTCACGTCACCGAGATGACCTGGTCTAAACGGCTGAAACATCCGTCGAAGCTTCTTTCCATCGGTCAAGACGTTGAAGCGGTGGTTTTGGAAGCGGATCCGAACAGCCGCCGAATAAGCCTCGGGCTCAAGCAGGTCACCCAAGACCCGTGGGAGACTCTGCCGGTTCGCTACGGCGTCGGCTCGCGAGTGAGCGGGAAAGTTCGCTCGCTTACCGACTTCGGCGCGTTTGTCGAAATCGAGGACGGGATCGATGGCCTGGTTCACGTCTCGGACATCTCCTGGACCAAGCGGATCAAACATCCTTCCGATGTGCTCAAGAAGGGTCAACAGGTCGATGCGGTCATAACCAACATCGATGTGGACGGGCGGCGGCTGAGCCTCTCTATCAAAGACCTTGAGCCTAACGCTTGGGATCGTTTCTTTGAAACTCACCGACTGGGCAACGTCGTGAAAGGCAAGGTAGTGAGGTTTGCGAACTTCGGCGCCTTTGTGGAGATTGAGGAAGGGATTGAAGGGCTCTGCCATGTCTCCGAGCTGAGCGACGATCGTGTCGAGAAGCCCGAAGACGCAGTCAAGGTTGGGCAGGTTCTTCCATTCAAGATCCTCAAACTCGATCCTTCACAAAAGAAGATCGGGCTTTCGGCGCGCGCGGTTGGGAAAGACGACGAGCCCGCCGATGAGCGCAACTATCACGAGACGGGCACGGGCATGGCGACGCTTGGCGATATGTTCAAGAACTTGCAGAGCAGAGCGTCTGGGAACAACGAAGGCGAGGACTAATCCGACGCATTTTGGCGCCTGGCGTTTCGAAGCGATCAGCCATCAGCCATCACCGGTCAGCTCCAAGCCGATCGTTGGTGGCTGATCGTTTATGCAGAAAGGCATCGAGCGATGAAGCGCATCAATCTAACAACGGTCTTGATCATTGCGGGATTCGGTTTCGTTTTTTTCGTCGCCATCATCCTGCTGGCAGCCCTTGCGTTCTCACGCGAGGGAGGCTGGACGGGCTTGAGCGGTGATCGCATCGCAGTCGTCTATATCGAAGGAGTGATCTTCGACTCGAAGACCGTCAACGAGCAGTTGAAGATGTATGGCGACGACTCGCGAGTCAAGGCGGTGCTCCTTCGAATCGACAGCCCGGGCGGCGGAGTCGCCGCTTCACAGGAGATAAGCGATCAGGTCAAGTGGCTGCGCGACGAGAAAAAGAAGAAAGTCGTTGTCTCGATGGGTTCGGTTGCGGCATCGGGCGGCTACTACATCGCATGCCAGGCCGACCACATCGTTGCGAACCCCGGCACGATCACCGGCTCGATCGGCGTCATAGCCGAATGGGTGAACTATGGCAACTTGCTCAAATGGGCACAGATGCAACCGGAAGTGATCAAGAGCGGAGAGTTAAAGGACGTCGGGTCACCGACCCGCGAGATCACACCCAAGGAACGAACGTATCTTCAATCGCTGATCAATCAGATGTTCGCGCAGTTCCTGGACGCGGTCGCCGACGGACGTAAGGGAGCGGGACTCTCGCGCGAACGCATCACCGAGCTTGCGGACGGCCGCGTGTACACCGGCGAGGAAGCGATGCGAGAAAAGCTCATCGACAGGCTTGGCAACTACGAAGCAGCATTACGAGCGACTGCTGAGCTTGTCGGCATCAAGGGCGAGCCTCAGGTTGTTACGCCTCCCAAGCCGCGTCGTGGATCGATACTGGACTTGTTAACCAAGACGGACATCAGCGAAATTCTCTCCGGCAACAGACTGCAACCGCCCGGCGCGGCATTGCAGTTCGAATATCTGTGGAAGTGAAAGAAGCAGTTGTCAGTTGCCAGTTACTAGTTGTCAGTTGGGAGTAGCAGACGATAGTCCAAGGCCGCAGTCGTTATCAAACACTGACAACTCGAACCGGCAACTGACAACTGACAACTGACAACTGGCAACTTCCTTATGGAACACATCTGGAGCCCGTGGCGCTACAAATACATCGCTTCGATGGACTCTGAGATCGGCTGTGTGTTTTGCCGTGTTCAACAGATTGGGACTGACCACGAGAATCTAATCCTTCATCGAGCGCAGAAGAATTTCATCATTCTCAATCTTTTCCCCTATACGAGCGGGCATCTGATGATCGTCCCCTACGAGCACATTGCGTCGCTCGCGCTGACTGACCTGGCGACGACGGCAGAGATGATGGAGCTTGCCAAGCGCGCGCAATCGGCACTCGAAACCGAATACCATCCGGACGGTTTCAACATAGGTATGAACCTCGGCGGAAGCGCCGGCGCCGGCGTGGCCGACCATCTTCATCTTCACGTAGTGGCGCGCTGGACCGGCGATGCGAACTTCGTTTCGATAATCGGCGAGACTCGCGTGCTGCCTGAAGACCTGAGGACCACCTACGATAAACTGAGGAAGCGGTTCGATGCTGAAGAGTAAGAGGAATATTCAGTCAGAAGGGAAGTCACTCCGCGGGTCGCTTTGCCCACGTCTTTCAAACGCACTGTTCCGTGTGACGGCCTCAACTCTACTAGTCATTTTCTCGTTTACCCCACCGCAAGTTTCGGTTCGCATAGCCGAGGCGCAGTCGCAAGTAAAGGTCAGGCCTTTGATCATTGCGCATCGGGGCGGCGCGCAGGAGTCGACGGAGAACACGATCGCCGCCTTTCGGCGGGCCGGGAAGATCGGCGCCGACGGGATCGAAACCGATATTAGATTGACGCGCGACGGAGTAGTCGCGGTCTACCACGACGATTATTTCGGCCGAGTAGAAGGCCTCCCGCAGGCGGAGCGCAAGCGATTGGTCTCGGATCTCACTTATTCGGAATTGTCGAAGCAGACCCTTGTGCCGGTGGGCGAAGACAAAGGCGGACGCCGCGTGCCCACGTTCGACGACTTGCTCGCCAATGTTAAGTCCGGACTGCTCAACATCGAGATCAAACCTTGTGGGCGATGCGATGAGATGATCAGCAGGACTGTTGCCGCGCTGAAGCGATTTCCGGAACTTGATCGCGTCGTGCTGGAAGCGCACGGAATGGACACGGCCGAGAAATTGCGCGCAGCGCTGGGCCCGCGGTTGAAGCTCCAGATCAATCCCGACTTTGACGAATCGATTCCGTATGACATTGCGCTAAAGCAGGTCCTGAAGTTCAAGCCTCATTCAATATCGGTTTCCTACAAGAAGTTCTCAAAAGAAATAGTCGAACTCGCTCACGAGGCCGGCGTCGAGGTGTGGGTTTGGACGGTCAACTCGGCAGATATTGCCGAGGCTATGCGCCTGCTCGGCGCCGACGCGATCAAGACTGACCGGCCTTCAACCCTATTGGCCCTCTTCAAGTCTTCGCGCCAAACTTACGAAAACGGAACCTCTAATCGTCGTTGACTGCGTGTTGAATCGCGCGCAGGCAGGCATCTTGCCGCGTACGCCAAAGCGTGTATGCGAGTGGAATGATTCTCAGACCAGCACGGTGGAACATCTTGTATCTTTCGAGTGGGAACGCCGACTCGAAAGCCCCAGGGTAGCCAATGAGGTCGATGCCGCAACTCCTCCCGCCGTACGACACGACCAGGTCTAAAGCCATTCCACCAACCGAATAAGCAGGCCAGGCGTGGTAACCCATCGACTCAGCCGCTTGTCGAACTTCACTCAGGAACTGGTCTCTGTGGACAGGTTCGACCATCGGCGGCGCTACCGTATCGGAACTATGCTCTTGAATGTGTCGCAAGTACGCGCTCAACAGCGATGTTGGCTCGAGCTTCGCGGGATCCAGTGACGTATAGACGTGCTGAGCCGCACGAGCGCGGGTAATCGATACGTTGAATACATCGGTCTTCTCCAGAAAATGACGAGCGGCCGGGTGCGAAGTTTGATCGATGGCAAAAGAAAGATACATTACGTCGCGTTCTTCGCCTTGGAAAGTGTGTGCCGTGCCGATCAACAAATCGTGCTTATCAAATTCTCCCAGCGGAAGGACAGCGCCGACTTGCTGGGTGATGTAGTCAACCTGGCTCCTAAACGGTGAGAGGATCCCGATGGAATGGCGGGATTCCGGACTTAGAATCCTTTCCGACTCGATCTGGCGCATCAAGTCGATGATCAGGTCTTGCGCTTCTATTTGGTTTACCCCTGTGACATCCCTCCTTCCGCCAGACCGCCGGAGCGTCAAGCAATGCGGGATGGCGGTGGCAGGCTTCTCGGTCATGACGCGAATTGAATCCGCGTAAAACCTGTGGTTGCTGAACTGGATTATCGGGGGACGGCTGCGATAATGCTCGTCAAGAAAGACCACTTGCTTCTGAGAAGTAAGAGATTCGTTTACAAAGTCCAGAATGCTCTTGTTGCGGTAATCGAAGTGTTGTTCCTGTTTTGGAGTCAGGCCGTGCTTTGCCGAGAGTTCCCGCTGACGGCTTTGAGAGAGAAACGACAGGTGTCGAAGCTGGTTCGGGTCTCCGGTGATGACAACTCGGCGCGCCCGCTGGAAGATCGGCAGGCAGCTCGCAATGTCGCATTGCGTGGCCTCGTCTATGATCGCCAGGTCGAACAGTTCCTGCTTCAAGGGCAGGACGTCGTTAATGTCTGCTAGATTGACCAGCCAGATCGGAAAAGCCGTCAACAGTACTCGAAAGTCGACCTGTTGAAACAGATTCTCCTGTCTGACCCCGGTTCGAGCTCGGATCCCCTTGAGAAACGTGGTGAATTCAGTTCGGTGCTTGTGTAGCGCTTTATCAAGCCGCTCACTGTGCAGTAGCTGAATGAGCAACGCCGTCTTTAGAACGCGCTCTTCGAGCCCACGTTCGAGGTCGTCAATCATTTGCGACAAGGGAACCGAATGCGTGGCGCAGTAGCGGACGTAACGAGTGATGATGTTTTGCAAAAGACCTGTGCTCGAAGAGCTGAGATGACGACCCCAGCTTACTTCCTTGACACTACGTCGCATGATTTTTTGTTCGAGTCGCCTTAAGTAACGATCAAGTTGATTCAGCTCCCTCTCGAGCTTTGCGAGACTTGTATCTTCGCCTCCGTCGCGGGTGTGCATGCCGGCTAACAACTGATCGAGATATGACTTCAAGCTCTTCAGGTACTGCTTGTCCCCGCCGCGAATAACACAGCCTTTCAAGCCGAACTGGTGTTCGATCTTCTCGCCGACAACATCGACCGCGTGGTTCATGCTGGAAGCTATCAGGACCGACTGACCGCGGCTGACGTGCTCGATGGCCAGTGCCGCGATCGTGAACGACTTTCCGGTGCCTGGCGGACCGATTACCAGGGTGACGGGCCTAGTAGTCGCTAGCTCCATTACTTTCTGTTGGGCATCACTCAGCACGGCGGGGACACGCCCCGGTCGAGGCGGCGCTCCGAATATCTTCGTGCTTTCCGACAACAATTCCTGGACCGGTTGAGAGACTGAAGCGCCCTCGGCGATCTCCGACAATTCGTTTAATACGCCACGTGTCTCTACCGATTTGGCTATAAGGGCCGCAACCGAAGCAGTGACTGCTCGAACCCCTTTCTTGCTGTCATCCTTCGCCTCAGCAAAAACCCTTTTCAAGTCTTGCTCGGACAACAGAGTCGGGTAAGGCCGCAGCTCGTCGGCTTCCAAGTCGGGCACAGTTGCTTCGAGGAGAGCAGCCAACTCAAAAACTTGTTCCGGGCTAACCTCGATGGTCGTCAGCAGCTCCGCTACCTGCCTGGAAAGACGCCTCAGGCTGGAGTTACCTTCGAGCGCATCAAGGAGTCGATGATTAAACCGTCGATTTGTCAGGTCCGGTTTGAGAAATGCGTGCGGGGGCTGGTTGATAATTTCCGCCGGGTGAATCAGGAGTGGAGCGCAGACGGTCTGAGGCTCGCGGTCACCGATGCTCAAGCTGCCAACTATGAACAGCGAGCAATAAACTAGTTCCTTCTCCTTCCTGTAAAGGTAAGCGGCTTTTTCGGCTTGAAGGCCATCGTCAGGATCGATTACGGCATGCGAGAGAAACCCGGTGAGAAGCTCTTCCTCTCCGTCGAAGAATAGGCGATGCTCAACACCTGGATGAAAGATGTTCCACAGTGTGCTCCTACGGTTATCTTCGTCGTAGCAGTCTCGGAAGTACTGAATGACGTTGGAAAGGGCCATAGTGGGAACGTGCAGTAAAAAAACTCACCGTGGGGGTTTCTGTGTTACGGCTCGGCGAAGGTTCCGATCAGTCTCCGCCTTCGACCGCAGCGGGCTCGTTTTCGGAGTCGATCACCGTCATCTCAGCCATAAGCAATCGTTCGCAGTCGACGGCTGATGACGGAATCTCTTCTCTCTGTTTCGCTCTCTTCGGTTGCGCTTGCCGGGCATCTTCTTTGGAGATCAGATCCCTCCTGGGCAGCCAGAAGCCGACAATAAGCGCGATCACCGCAAACAGCGTCCCAAACAAAAACACGTTGTGAAGCGCTCCCGCGAGCGCCGACTGCATAGCCGTCAACAACTCGGGCTTCAGATGCGCGCGAGCGAGCGGGTCGATCAAGTCGCTCGAGTTGTGTACCACTCGGGCAACCTCTTCCGCCGGAAGCCCGCTCGAACGCTGGATGTCTGCAAGGTGCGCCGTCAGGCTGATCGTCATCACCGTTCCCATCACCGCTACGCCAACGGTCTGCCCGATCGACCGGGCGAACTGGTTGAGCGATGTCGCTATTCCAAGCTGGCTGCGACCGACCGAGTTCTGCATCGTGATCAGCAATGCGAAATTCACCAGACCCATCCCGGAACCCATCAACGCCATATCTGACATCAACTCCCACCGCGGAGTCGTTGGACCGAACATAGCCAGGAAAGCGAAGCTGATGATTTGCATAGTCAGTCCCGCCAGGACCGTCGGTCGATAACCGATGCTGAGCATCAATCGCCCGCCTACAACCGCCATAACGACCCAGCCCAGCAGGAAGGGAGTCAGCAGTATTCCCGCTTCGGTGGCTGTGCCGCCCATCGCGCCTTGCACAAACAGAGGAATGAACGACAACGCGCCGAACATAGACGCGCCGATCATAAAGCTGGTTATCGATCCTGCGGCAACCACTCGATTGCGAAACAGCGAGAAAGGGACGATGGGGTCGACGGCTCGGCGTTCGGCTCGCACAAACAGGATTCCGAACACGACCGCGCCGGCGACTATCGCAAACATCATCGGCGTGGCCAGGAACCTCAGGTCGCCAGTTTCGACGAGCGCGAGCAGCAACAACGTGACTGAAAGCGTAAGCCAAAGCGCGCCGGCATAGTCGATGGCCGGTTTCTCTTCCCGCTTGGGCTCGACGAGCGCAATTCCAACAACGGCCGCCGCCGCAAGCCCAAACGGAATGTTGATGTAGAAAACCCATCGCCACGTAAAATGATCGGTGATGAATCCGCCGGCCAGCGGTCCGAGGATCGAGGCCAGTCCCCAAACTCCACTGAACAAGCCCTGCATTCTCGCGCGCTCTTTCAGCGTGTAGATGTCGCCATTGATTGTCAGGCTCAACGGTATCAACGCGCCTGCCCCCAGACCTTGAATCCCGCGGAAGATAATCAGTTGAGTAATCGTCAGCGACGCTCCCGACAACGCCGATCCAATCAGAAAGAACGCCACACCGATCAGATAGAGAGTGCGTCGGCCGTAAATGTCGGAGAGCCGTCCCCACACCGGAACCGTGATCGTCGCCGCAAGCAGGTATGCCGAAAACACCCAGCTGTACCGATCCAAACCGCCTAGCGACGCGATCACCGTTGGCATCGCAGTGCCGACTACGGTGGCTTCCAGCGCCGCCAGGAACATGCCGAGCAGCACACCTGTAGTCACGACCCATCGCCGCCGCTCGGACAGGACGACGTGAGGCCGATCTGAAATAATCGCGTGGAATTCTTCGGATGTTGGATCTGAAGGTTCAGCCGAGGCGTCTTGCATTAGGTTACTTTTCTGTCGAGTCTGTCGGGTAGCCGAGCTCGTTCCAGCGCTTCCAACCGCCGTCCATCGAGATCGTGTTCGCGTAGCCCATCCGCTGAAGCACGTCCGCAGCGAGCGCCGAGCGATATCCGCCGCCACAATAAAGAATTATCTCGGCATCGTGATCGGGGATCGCCTGCTCGATATCGCGTTCGATTATCCCTTTACCCAGATGGATCGCTCCCTCCGCTCGTCCTTTCTGCCACTCGGTGTCTTCGCGCACATCGACGAAGTGGAATGACTCGCCCGCGAGTTGTTTTTTTCGGACTTCTTCGGGAGTGGTCTCACGCACGCGGCTCCTGGCGTCGTCGACAATCTTCAAGAATCCTGGCGAGTGCTTCATTGGCTGTCTCCTTCTTCAGTGAAAGATGAATGATAGCGAAGCACGGTCGCGTGAGCAATTTAGTGTGAGAGTCAGAGCAAGCTCGCGAGATGACGCATTCTCAATGGCGGCACGCGTATTGCCCTCTTCAAACAGCGTGATTGTTTTTGAGAATGTGTTGGCTTGATTCGGTACGGCAACGACAACCCGTTGCCCTAATTCAATGCAAATGCATTCCGGGCTCGGAGAAAGAGTGCAGCCCGGTCGAAATAATGTGAGAACGGGAGGGGTAAATAATGAGTGAATATCGAAAAGAGAGAACAGTGGTTGAAGATGTGCCTTTGGGGAGTCGCCCCGTAGTAGAGACTAAATACGATTCGGTGATCTGCGAACGACCGGGTATGTCAGGCGGCGCGATCACCGCGCTGGTCCTTGCGGCCATCGCTGCCGCAGTAGTGATCACAATGTTGATTCTAACTAGTCAGCAAAGGCATACCGAGGACCAGTTGGCGCAGGAGAGAGCGAGAAACGCGGCTGCTGCTGCGCAGGGGCAGCCTGCTCCGCAACAACAGCAACCGCCAATCATTGTGACGCCGTCACAGCCGGCAACAATCCCAGTTCCGGTTCCAGTTCCTTCGCAGCCCGCGCCTGCTGTAGTGGAGCCGACCAGCACCCAGGTTGAGATAGCCATCACTTCCAAGCTGCTGGACGACTCGCAACTGCGCTCTTATTCGATTGACGCAAAGGTCTCGGGAGGCACGGCTACACTGAGCGGCCACGTCCCGACCGAGGAACTCAAGAGGCGGGCTGAGCAGGTAACCCGGACCGTCAAGGGTGTACGCACCGTCGTAAACGACCTTGTCGTCCAGTCTTGAGTCCGGAGAAAGCGACGGAATCGGCGCCGAGTGTTCCATAAGCGGCGCATCACATAAACAGCCCGATCATTCGGGCACAACCCAAACTGGCTTTCGGAGGACAAAACAATGTTGTGGACGATAATCGTTATTCTTTTGGTTTTGTGGCTGTTGGGATTGATCGGTCACATCGGCGGAGGATTGATCCATCTGCTCCTAGTGGTGGCAGTGATAGTACTCATATTCAACCTGCTGAGCGGCCGCCGCGCCGCACTTTGAAGCACTGTCTCGACCAACTCGCCTCGTGTGCCGGGTGCGATGCATCCACGGATTACGCGGATCACGTCTGTGGCTCCGAGTAATCCGTGGAGCGTCGGAAAGCGGTACCACTTTCGACCTCAGTCAAGTAACCTTCGGTTTACGAAATCTATATTTTTTGGCCGCTACCTATCTCAGTATTTGGCAAGTTCGAGGATGCCCGCCGCCACATCATCAACTTGCGGCAAAATCTCATCCTCAAGCTCCGGCGCGTAAGCTACAAACGTATCAAGCGCCGCAACTCTTCGAACCGGGCCGTCGAGATACTCGAACAACTTGTCAGCGATTCGCGCGGCGATCTCCGCTCCATAACCCCACGACTCTGCGTCTTCGTATACCACTAATGCTTTGCCGGTCTTTTGGATCGAACGAGTGATCGTCTCCCAATCGTAGGGATTCAAGCTTCGCAAGTCGATAACTTCGGCGCTGATACCGTGCTCTTCCTGAACTTTCTTTGCCGCGACGACTGAACGATAAACCGTCGCGCCGTAGGTGATGATCGAAACGTCTGATCCTTCGCGGACGACGCTCGCTTTGCCAAACGGGATCATGAAGTCGGGGCCGGGGTACGCCGCCTTGTTGTGAGTCTGGCGGTATAGATGCTTGTGCTCGAGAAACATCACCGGGTCGTCGCATCGAATCGCGGTTCGCAGCAGGCCGATAGCATCGAGCGCGTTGGACGGAAAGATGACGCGCATCCCTGGCGTGTGGGTGAACAGCACTTCGCTGGTCTGGCTGTGGTAGATCGCGCCGCCTTTCAAGTAGCCGCCGGTCGCCACCCGAATCACCATCGGGCACTTAAAGGTGTTGTTCGAGCGCCAACGCATTAGCGGCACTTCGTTGCGGAGCTGATGGTATGCGGGCCAAATGTAGTCGAAGAACTGGATCTCGGGGATCGGTTTGAGACCGCGAACAGCCATTCCGACCGCGCGGCCGATTATGTTAGCTTCGGCAAGCGGGGTATTGAACACGCGCGTGCTGCCGAAGCGGCGCTGCAGATTGAATGTGACTTTGAAAACGCCGCCTTTGCCTTTGACTTGTTCGAGGCTTTCTTCGCGGCTGCAGTCTGCGATGTCTTCGCCGAAGATGACTATGTGCTCGTCGCGAGCCATCTCGTCGTGAAGGCACGCGTTGATCAGATCGAGCATCGTCTTGGGAGCGCCCTGGCCCGGAGCGTCCTGGCCGGGAGCGCGAGGGTCGCGCTCGGCGGTATCGCTCGAGTCGCCTGGGAGTCCGGCCGGGACGGCCGCGCTCCCAGAGTCGAACGCGTCGGATGTTGGATCGACATCCGGCGAGTAAACATAGAGGGTCGCGGTTTCTTTGCCCGGTTTGGGAGCGGCAACAGCTTCGTCGGCCGCGCGGTTCACTTCGTCGTCAACTTCTTCTAGAATCCGCTTGAGTTCCTCCGCTGTCGCAAGGCCCTCCTTTTTCAAGTAGTCGCCGAACGTTCGAATCGGATCGTTGCGCACTTCATCTTCAAGCTCCGAGGCGCTACGGTAGAGCTTTTCGTCGTCCGAAAGCGAATGCGAATACGGCCGGATGACGTGCGCGTGAACAAGCGCAGGCCCGCGCAGCTCCCGACAGTAAGCTACCGCTCGTTTCATCGTGTCGTAACTTGCCAGAGGGTCGCAGCCGTCGACTTCTTCGATAAACAGGTTAGGAAAGCCGGTGACGAGTTTGGATACGCTGCCGCCCGCAGTCTGTACCTCAACGGGAACCGAAATCGCATAGCCGTTGTCTTCGATCATGTACAACACCGGGAGCTTTAGATTGCACGCGGTGTTGAGGGACTCCCAGAATTCGCCTTCGCTTGTCGTGCCGTCGCCCGCCGAAACGTAGACGATCGCGTTCGGTTGATAACCTTCCAGCAGGTGCGACGGTTCGCCGATCAACTCGGCTCGATAGTGAGCCTCCGCGACACCTACGGCTTGAAGACACTGAGTGCCGGTCGGCGAGGACTGCGAGACTATGTTGAGTCGCTTGTTTCCCCAGTGACTGGGCATCTGCCGTCCGCCTGAACTCAAGTCGGCAGCCGCGCCCGTCGCCGAGAGCAACATCTCCGTCGGAGTCATCCCCAGCGCAAGGCACAGCGCGCGGTCGCGATAATAAGGGTAGAACCAGTCGTAAGCCGGCTTGAGCGCGTGGGCGGCGGCGACGAGGACGGCTTCGTGACCCGCGCCCGAGATTTGAAAGAAAATGCGGTTCTGGGCCTTGAGCTGAATCTCTTTGTCATCGACTCGCCGTGAGAGGTGCATCAATCGATAGAATTTGAGCAGCGTCTCGCGGTCGAGGTCGTGATCCTTTTCGATCTTCGGTTGGCTAGCCATTGAACCTCCGATTGCCAATCTCCGATTGCCGATTTCAAGTGCGATGCGAGGACATCCCTTCACTCGGAAACGGCAATCGCCTATCGGAAATCACTTCGCTGTTGCTGCCGATGCGGGCTGATATTCGACAAGGTGACCGGCTATCGCCGAAGCTGCCACCGTGTAGGGTGAAGCCAAATACATCTGTCCCGGCCCGCTGCGGCCGGGGAAGTTCCGATTCTGCGCGCTCACCACCACTTGAATCTTTAGCGTGGTCACGCCCGGACCCGCGTTGATGCAAGCTCCGCAGCTCGGCTCGATTATGTGCGCTCCAACGTCGCGCAGTATCTCGAGGTAGCCCCGTTCTTCGCAGTACTCTCGAACTTCGACCGAACCGAACTGGATAAAGCACTGCACATCGGGATGCACCTTCTGACCGCGAGCGAGCGCTTCACGAAAGACCCGCACGTACATATCGAGGTCTTCCTTCTTGCCGGCGGTGCACGAGCCGCCGTAAGCAATGTCGATCTTCACCGGAGCGGTTAACTCGTCTATGAAGATGCCGTTGCCCGGGTCACCGGGGGTCGCGATCATCGGACGCAACTCGCTTGCGTTTATGTCGATGGTCAGCGAGTACTCGGCGTCCGCGTCGCTTGTCAAACCTTCACACATGCGTTCGGCCTCGGCGAGAGGGATGCCACGCTCGACCAGGAACTCGATGGTCTTCTGATCGGCGGCGACGATGCCGGTGAAAGCACCAACCTCTGCCGCCATGTTGGTCATCGTAGCCCGTTCGTCGATGTTCAGATCGGCTACCGCCTCACCGGTGTACTCGACGATCTTGCCGATCGCATCGCCGTTGCGCACAAAGTCGGTTCGCAGGATCGCGAGCATAAAATCTTTCGCGGTGATGTTGTCAGGCTTGCGGCCCGAGACCCGCACCCGCACTTGTTCGGGAACGCGGACTCGAACGTCTTTGGTGATCCACGAATTGAAGACGTCCGTGGTGCCTACTCCAAAAGCGATCGCACCGACCGCTCCCGAGTGGGGCGTATGCGAGTCCGAACCGATGATGATCTGGCCGGGCAACGCGTAGCTTTGCAATATCACGCTGTGGCAAATGCCCTCCGAGCCTCGGCGATCGAGTTGCGCTCCATGCAAGCGGATGCCCTGCTTCTTTGCAAAAGCCTCTTGCTTGCGCACCAGTTCATGAGCCAGATCGAGCAGACCGGCCGCTTTGCGTTCGGGCGGCATCACGTCGTCCAGGAAGGTCAGGTGGTCCTGAAAGAAGTAAACCGACGATGGATCGTTGATTGGCTCCTCTCCAACCAGCTTCTCATAAAAGATTGCCGCCATCGGCGTGACGTATTCGTGACTGAAGCGAATGTCAGTCCCCACGAATCCAGCATCGCCGGGCTTGACCGCTTCAACGCCAACTCTGTTTTGAGAGAGATCGGTCACGAAGTGCCGGGCAAATATCTTTTCGGCGATTGTCATTGGCCGTTTCGGTGTTGTCACGTGAGGCACGCTGACTTTTCCCTGAAGCCGCGCGACGTTGAAAGGAAACAGTCCGCCGTACTCGATGATTTGCCGCGTTATTTCGTCTTCGCCGGCGGTGAACTCTTCGAGCGGGATTTCGTCGCCGGACGCGACGCGCTCGATCAAGTCGAAGTTGGTCGAAGTCAGCAAGCCGAGGTTCTGACAGTTCTGTTTGTAGATTCGCTCGTGGTTTTCAGCGATGACCAGACGAATCCCGGCTGCGATCTCAGCATAAGGCGAGGCTTCGCGACTCGATCCCTTGCCGCGTCGTTTGCCGGAGACCGACAAGACAAAGCCGCCGTTCTTGACGTTGTTGCGCATGATCGGGAACTGATCCCCGCACTTCAGTCCCAGATAGATGAACTCGCCCAACGTCTCGTCAAAGTAGTAACAGATATAGGCGGGAGTCATCTCGTCAGTCGAGATATCGTTGCGCAATGCCGGGATGTTCTTAGGGTCAAGGTCGTTTCCGTCGATTTGCGATCTTATTAGCTCCGGGTCTTCGGCTAGAAAGAGGATGCGGCCTTTGAGTTGTACTTTTGATGGGCGCTTTTCTACCTTGCGGCTGAGAAGGCTTTGGATCATTCAGGATTCCCTCTTAGCAAGATTGTAAATATCATCTTAACCCGCGGGTGAGCCAACCGCCAAGATTGATGGGGTGCGCGTCAGGATTTCGCGGAAGCGACGGGCCCGATTCATCGGGCTTTCCCTCAGGCAAATAGGCCAGCCGTTTACGGCTGGCGAGGAGGCCGGGAATACTCCTCAGCCCGTTTCAGCGGGCTTCTGTTCGAGAGGGCGGATTAGCGTGATTCCAGGTGGACGGTTTTAGCCCTTGAACGTCAGGCTAAAGCTCTGGTGACGGCCATCGGGCGGCGTGCGCAACTACGCGGAAGCCGTAGTCGGCGTACTTGAATCCCGGAGGAAGGCTGCTGCGCGCGGCGACGCGGGTGATCTTGACCCGGTGTCGCCAGGACCCTCCGCGCGACGCCCGCCGCGTTCCGGCCGTCGCACCCTGAGGATTCCGGGCCGGCGAATCGAGATAGTAGCGATTGTCCAACCAGTCAGAGCACCACTCGTGTACGTTCTCAGAGATGTCGTGCAGGCCGAATCCGTTCGGCGCCCTCCGGCCGACAGGCTCGGGTCCGTTCAGCCAAAGCTCTGAGTAGCCTGTTTGGAGCTGCGGAGCTTCGTCGCCCCAGGTATAGAGCCTGCCTTCGAGGCCACCGCGCGCGGCTCGCTCCCATTCGGCTTCGGTCGGAAGACGAAAGAGCTTGCCGCTTTTTTTCGAGAGCCACTCGCAGTAGGTAGTCGCATCGAACCAACTGATGCTGGTTACTGGTTGTTCGGGATGGTTGAGGCGTGGGTCGTTCCAGCCTGACGGTGATTCGCGTTCGGTGGCTTCGATGAAGGACCGATAAAGCTCGTTCGTGATCGCGAACCGGCCCATTTCATACTCATCAAGAAACACGCTGTGAATGGGGCGTTCATTCTCCGCGCCGATGTCACTGCCCATCAGGAATTCACCGGCGGGAATCAGGACCATTTCCGGTTCGGTTATCATCGAGCGAAGCTTGCAGAACTTGTCGCTACGGCTATTTTCGTAGACCGACTCCGGAACCCGAGCGGGAAACACTTCCAGTGACTTGTGTAAGCTACAATGATCTTGCGTTGAACGTATCGCCCTGCTTGATGTCCCCAGTATCGAGACCTTTGCGAAACCAGCGCACTCTTTGCTCGGAGGTGCCGTGAGTGAACGAGTCGGGCACGACGCGGCCCTGCGACTGCTGTTGCAATCGGTCGTCGCCAACGGCGCTTGCTGCACCCAAAGCTTCCTCGATATCGCCCGCTTCGAGTAGGCCCTTGTTCTTTGCTTGATTAGCCCACACACCCGCGAAGAAGTCGGCCTGAAGCTCGAGTCTTACCGAGAGATCGTTCGCCTGGCTTTTGCTCATTCGGGATTGGGCCGAGTGCACCTTGTCGGAAATTCCAAGAAGGCGTTGCACGTGATGCCCGACTTCGTGCGCAATGACATAGGCTTCCGCGAAATCACCGGGCGCGCCAAGACGTTCTCTTAGCTCGCGATAAAAAGCGAGATCGATATACACCTTTTGGTCGCCCGGGCAATAAAACGGCCCGGCCGAGCTTCCTGCGACTCCGCAGGCGGATTGTACCTGATCCGTAAACAGCACCAATCTGGGATCGGTATATTGTCTCCCGTTCTGTCTGAATACGCCGGTCCAGACATCCTCGGT
>DATMCM010000751.1:0-11598 GCA_035558335.1 Blastocatellia bacterium
CACCCGATGATCCAGCTCAAAAGGGGTGCGAGAGTTGTTCCAACCAGCAGATGTGATGCCGCATGAATCCAGGTCTTGCCGTCGCGGCCAAAGAACGCCTCGGGCACGCTGTAGATATTGTCGTTGCCGGTTACGATCGCCAGGATGATTCCGGGAACGATTATCAACTGCGCTGTAAGGCTCATGAGGACGCAGATCGGGAGGAGTTGTTTGTAGCTGCCGAAGCCGCTTGTGTGAACTCGAATCGCATAATACAGGACGCCGATCCAAATCACACCGGTGATACTAAACCACTTTGCTGTCGGATTCGCTCCTCCAAGCGACACCGCGAGTCGAACAATCCCGACGATGAGAATCAAACCGAGGAACGCCTTGCAGAATGCAACATACTCCGAAACATGTTTGCCAAAGATAGTCATGAGTTTCTCCTTCCAGATTACGGAATACTAAATGACTTGTTAACGGCTTTTTCGCGATCGACCAAGAACCCGCGCACACCCGTCAAATCCGTGCCATCCGCGGTCTAATAGGATAGATAATCCTCATCGACCACGGATGACGCTGATTCGGCGAATCTGCACGGATTCCAACTCCCGTCACTTCCGCTCAGCCAATACGTCTGCCAGCTTATCGAGGCACTGGTTCAAGCCGGCCTCGGACATCTCGAGCATTTGGCCCACCGTCCAGTCGTATTCGGTTGCGGTCAGTTCGGTCTTGTCGCCAATGCGTTTGAAAGCCAGCGCGCTGGGTATCTCTCTTGGGAAATCCGCCGGCATCCCGATCGAAGTAGGGTCAATTCGGTTGCCGTCTTTGTCGGACAGATACTGGCTGAACTCGATGCGCTGCATGGGCACAATCTTTTTGTAGACTCCGGCGCTGTACATGTCTTGACCGCCCATTTCTTTTGGCGCTCGCATGCAAAATACGAACTTGCCGCCTTCACGAAAATCTACTTTGCATGCACACGCGGTGAAGCCTGTAGGCCCCCACCAGCGCATGACGTACTCGGCGTCGGTCCAGGCTTTCCACACCTGATCGACCGGCGCGTCGAAGACACGAGTCACCACGAGGTCGCGTTTTTCCACAGCACCAGTGGCTTCGGTCAAGTAGTTTCCTTTCAATTCGGTTGCCGTTAGAGTTGGCGCTCCAGTTTCAGCGTTGCTGGAGTTGTCGCCTCCCAGGATAAAAGCCGACGCGACCAGCACGGCAAGCGCCCAGTTGCTCATTGTCTTCATCAATTCATCTCCTTTACGAATGGTTTCCAGAGCGAAACTCCTCATTTCCGGTTCCGATAAGTCCTGCCCGCCTCGTTCTCCGCGATGCGCGCCTTGACCAGCTTCGTCACAAGCGCGGCGGGCAGCGGATCATTGGGCTCAAAGCGGATGGAAGCCCTGCCTAGTTTGTAACCCTCGAGCTCGGCCGCGTGTGCGCTTGTCAAAGCCACGCTCATGATGTGAAACGTGCAGTGGTTCTTGGACGCGGCGAAGCCCACCAGGAGTCCGTGGTGTTTGTAAGCCGGGATCTGGTAGCTGATGACCTCGGTGGCTTTCGGCGCCGCAGCTTTGATCGTCTTGCGAAGCTTCGCGAGCGCGGCCCGCGCGTCTTCCGGCACTGCTGCCAGGTAGTCGTCTACCGTGTTTACCCGCGTGCCGCTCCTGGTCTGTCCCGTAGGCGCAGTTGCGTTTTTCATCTGAGATTCTCCGTGAAAGGCGTAACTCGTTTCAGACAGGATGTCTCCTTGCGAGGTCCGACGAGGCTGGAGTCACGCTCGCCGTGAGCGGTGTGGCGCTAGCCTCCAGCGACCGTAGGCGAGGAACGCAGCCAGGAGCCCCGCAACAATCGTGATCACCGCCGGGACCGTGGCTCCGCTTATCAGGTTTGTCACCGTCGCCCCGATCATGATTATCACCAACCCGGCGGCCGCGAGCGGCGTAAGGCCCGGTCGGATGCCAAGGAGTCCGGGTAGAAGCAGCCCCAATCCACCAAGGACTTCGCACACCCCAATGAACCGCAGGAACAGGACAGGCAGCACCACTGGACCTTGGGTCATTGCTTCGGCTGACATGACCAGCTTCGCGCCGCCCGCAAACAGAAAGAGCAGCGCCAATAGCACCTGAACGATCCAAAGCAAGCAGGTCGTAAGACCGCGCTTTTTTGAGCCTTGTGTCGTGCTATTGTCGGTCATATGCTTCCTGCAGGGTCTTAATGTCGATCTTATCCATTTGAAGCATCGCGTTCATAACTCTTTTCGCTCTCTCCGGATCTTTGTCTTGCAACATCTCGCCTAAGACAGTGGGATTGACCTGCCACGACAAACCATACTTGTCTTTCAGCCAGCCGCATCTTCCTTTTTCTCCACCCTCGGAAAGCCTCTCCCACATCTCATCTACTTCTTTCTGCGTCTCGCAGTTCACGGATAATGATATGGCTTCCGTGAATTTGAAGTGCGGACCGCCGTTTAACGCGATCAATTCAAGACCATCGAGTTGGAAGGTCGCGGTCATAACCGAACCCTTCGGGCCAGGCCCTGCGTCTGCATATCGAGCAATGCTCACGACCTTTGAATTCTTGAAAATAGACATGTAGAAGTTCATCGCCTCTTCGGCTTGGTTATCGAACCAAAGGAATGGGGTGATCTTTTGCATAGCGTCTCCTCTTGCGTGAATTGTTCCGCGCTACTTTTCGGGCAGACCGGCGAGCTCTATCACCGGCCGGATCTCGACGGTGCCAATACGCGCACCTGGGATTCGTCCGGCGATGGCAACTGCTTCATCGAGATTGATAGCGTTGATGAGGAAGTAGCCGCCGAGTTGTTCGCGCGTCTCGGCGAACGGGCCATCGGTTACGAGCCGTTTGCCCTCGCGCACTCGGACGCAGGTCGCCGTCGAACCCGGTTGCAGCGGAGCGGCGTCCAGATACTGCCCGCTCGAGTTGATCGAGTTGGCGAGTTGCACGGGCTCCTGCCGCAATTGCTGCAACTCGGTGTCGCTCAGGTTTCCGAGGACCTGTTCGCTGTGGTGGACTAGCAACATGTATTTCATTTTGTCTGCTCTATCACTAAGTCGAATGGCGAATCTACTGATCGACATGCGGCGGATACTTTAGTTCGTCGGCAAGCCCGGGATCTCCAGTACCGGCCGGATCTCGATGGTGCCCACGTGCGCTACCGGAACCCGTTCAGCTATCCCCATCGCCTCGTCGAGGTCCCTGGCCTCGATCAGATAGTAGCCGCCCAATTGTTCGCGCGTTTCCGCGAACGGCCCGTCTGTTACGAGTCGTTTGCCGTCCCGAATCCGGACACTGGTCGCAGTCGAAGTAGGGTGGAGCGGGCCGGCATAGATATAGTTTCCGGTTTTGTTGAGGTCTTGCGTAAGCTGCGCAGACTCCACGTAACAGCGCTCCCGCTCGGCCTCGGTCAGGGCCTGTTCATCGAGATAAACCAGCAACATGTATTTCATAGGATGTGCCTCCATCGGTAAGTCGAACGGCGGGCGCCCGGATCGACACTCCGCCCGGAAATTATTTAGCATAGTGCCCTCCGCTTTAACGAAGGCGCTCTTGCCTAGCCCTCCGCCAGGAGGGCCATGTTTATAGAACCATTACGAAGCGGTTCTGCCCTCCGCCAGGAGGGCCATGTTGACGTTAAGAACCCGTTGCTTGCAGGCCCACGGAGCATTGGTTTGATGTTCAATCATCTATACTTTGAGTCAGACATGGCCCTCCTGGCGGAGGGCGAGAAACACCACCACTCGCGGCTATAAACATGTCCCTCCTGGCGGAGGGCCAGCAGTCCAAACCGTCGATCCCGTGGAACTCACACTCTGAAGGCTTCAAGTTCCGCTTTTAAAAATACACGAGATCCGGCGCGCCACGCCTGAACATCTTTGAAGTTGGCTGGTGACTCGGGGTATATTCTGTCTCACTATTTCGGTTGCTCGAGTGAATGTGAAAAGCGCATGCGGGTCCCGATCCAAACCGCAAGAAAGTTCCGCCATTCGGTTCACCATTTCGGCCGAAGTGGCTTCTGCGTGATGACCGAATTGGTGTTGCTCATAGGTTCGGTCGCTCTCGCCTCGCCGCGCGAATATATCTTCATAAGCCCGCCGTTTTCGTCGCCTCCCGCCTCAGCCGGTACGGTCGCGCAAAAAGAACTCGAGGTTCGAACTCTTGAAGCGGGCAAGGCAACCGAAAGAGAGCTAAGCGGAGGCGAGGCGCATTCTTATCAGCTCACCCTGACTGCCGGTCAATACGCTAGAGTGGGTGTCGATCAGCGGGGCATCAACGTGTCGATGTCGGCATTTGACCCTGATGGCAAGAAGATAACCGAAGCAGACATGTTCAGCATAGGAGACTCGGAGCTCGTCTCATTAGTGGCCGAGACTCCCGGGACTTACCGGCTGGAGGTGCGATCGTCCTTCAATACGGCGCCCAAGGGAAAATACGAGATCAAGATCAACGAACTGCGAACGGCCACCGAGCGAGACAAGAACCTTGTCGCCGCCGAACGGCTGATAGCCGAAGGCACCCTACTCGGCAGCAAGCCGACCTCCGACTTCTGGCGGCAGTCCATTGAGAAATACCAGCGGTCGATCCCGTTCTGCCAATCAGCGAAGGACCCTGCCTGGGAAGCGACCGCGCTCTATCTGATCAGCAATGCATATATTAGTTTAGGTGAGAAAGAGAAGGCGTTCGACTTCGCGAACCAGGCTCTGCCGATTGCGCAGGCTGCCGCAAAACAGACCCTCGAGGAACAACGAGTCCTGGGTATCAAGGTTCTAGGCATTACTCTCGACACAATAGGCCGTGTTCATCTCGAATTCGGGGACAAGAAGAAGGCGCTCGAACTATTTGACCAGGCGCTCCCCTTAAAACGATCGATTGGTGACCGTGGCGGAGAGGTTATCACGCTCAACAATATTGGAATGTCTTACGGGTACATGGGCGACTGGCCGAAGGCGATCGAATTCTTTGTGCAAGCGCGGCTGATCGTCGGCGAGCTGGGCGACCGAGGAAGAGAAGCCGCGCTGCTCAATAATCTGTGCGTGATCCACAGCGATCTGGGAGAGTACAAGAAGGCGATAGACTTCTGCGATAAGTCGATCTCGATCAGACACGACCTTAAGGACCAACTTGGCGAAGCCACCGCGCTCAGCAACGTAGGCAGTTGCTACTCGAGCTTAGGCGAGTATCAGAAGGCGCTCGATTTCTATAATCAGGCGCTTGCGATTCGTAAAGGCTCGGGTGATCCCAAAAGCGAAGCGATCGAGCTGAATAACATCGGCTGGGTCTACGCCACGCTGGGCGAATATCAAAAGGGAATTGGCTTCTACAATCAGGCGCTGGAGATCTTCCGCGCCAAGAGTGATCAATACCGAGAGGCAAACGTCCTCAATAACATAGCGGTCAGCTATGCTAACCTGAAGGATTTTCCGAAGGCTCTTGAAATCAATCAGAAGGTGCTCGGACTTCGTCGCGCCTTGAATCATCGCGACGGCGAGGCGATCACTCTCAATAATATCGCCAGCTGCTACTCAAATCTGGGGGAGAAGCAGAAGGCACTGGACTATTACAACCAGTCAATCGCGCTCCATCGAGAAGTGGGGAACAGGCGTCAACTGGCGACCTCGCTCAGGAACATTGGCGCGCTGTATCGAGACCTGGGTGAGTATCAGAAGGCGCTTGATGGCTTCAACGAGGGGTTACAACTAAGCCGAACCATAGGTGACCGAAACAATGAAGCGGGGCTACTCGCTCAGCTTGCCGGTCTTGAACGCGACCGAGGAAACATTGCGGAGGCTCGCAAGCGCATCGAAGAGGCGCTGGCCGCAATCGAGTCGTTGCGCGTTGGTGTTAAGAGTCAGCAGTTGCGCGCCTCATTCCTGGCCTCGGTGAGGAAATACTACGAGCTCGATATTGACGTTTTGATGCGCCTCCATAGCCAACGCCCGACAGAAGGATTTGACGCTGCCGGCCTGGAAGCAAGCGAAAGGAGCCGCGCCCGGTCTCTACTGGAATTGCTAGCGGAGGCCCGCGCCGAGATTCGACAGGGGGTCGATTCGTCGCTGCTCGAACGAGAGCTCCAATTGCGACAAGTGATCGGAGATAAAGCGGAACGTCAAATCCGCTTGCTCGGAGGAAAGCATACCGAGCAATCGACTGCAATCGCGGCCAAAGAAATTGATGCACTAACGACCGAGTACGAGCAGGTCCAGGCGCGAATCCGGCAGACCAGCCCTCGGTTCTCCGCGCTTACCCAGCCCCTCCCGCTCAACCTTAAAGACATTCAGGGAAATCTGCTCGACGACGAGACCGTGCTACTGGAATACGCGCTGGGTGAGGAACGAAGTTTTCTGTGGACCGTGACGCGGAGCTCAATCAAGAGCTTTGAGCTGCCAAAACGGCAGGACGTTGAGGCCGCGGTGCGGCGCCTCTATGAAGTTCTGACCGCGCGCAATCAGGTTGTCAAAAACGAAACGCTTGATCAAAGAAGCTTACGGGTGGCCGCAAGCGACGCGGAATACCCGAGCGCGGCCGCGTCGCTGAGCAACATGCTCCTTAAGCCGGCGGCTTCACAACTAGGAACAAAGCGGTTGTTAATAGTGGGCGAAGGCCTGCTGCAATACCTGCCGTTTGCGGGGCTGCCCGTTCCAACAAACGATGAAAGAAATCAGATTAACAAAGGGAGCACCGCAGTTTCGTCCCTCGCTTATCGTCCTTTGATTTTTGAGCACGAGATTGTCAATCTGCCATCGGCGTCTGTGCTGGCGTTGCTCAGGCAGGAGACTGCCGGCCGGAAGCCGGCTCCAAAAACCCTGGCGGTTCTGGCCGACCCGGTCTTCCAAAGCGATGATCCGAGGCTGACAGTCGCAAGTAACCGGCCGCCTGCAGGTCAACAAGGGCCGCCATCGGGAGATGTCTACAGGTCGGCCACCGAATCCGGATTGGAAGGTTTTGTGCGATTGCGCTTCAGCCGGCAGGAAGCGGATGAGATCACGCGGCTCGCGCCCGCAGCAAAGCGATTAGCGGCGCTCGATTTTGTTGCCAGTCGCACGACCGCCACGAGCCCCACACTCGCCGAATATCGCATCGTTCACTTCGCGACTCACGGGCTCATCAACAATCAGCACCCGGAATTGTCGGGAATCGTTTTGTCGTTGGTGGACGAAAAAGGCCAGCCGCAGAATGGGTTCCTGCGATTGTACGAAATCTACAACCTGAAGCTTGAAGCCGATCTCGTTGTCCTGAGCGCGTGTCAGACGGCGTTGGGTAAGGAGATCAAGGGAGAAGGACTTGTTGGGCTGACCCGCGGTTTCATGTACGCCGGAGCTCCCCGCGTTGTGTCGAGCTTGTGGCAGGTCGACGACCGAGCCACGGCCGAGCTGATGAAAAGGTTCTATCAGGGAATACTTGGGCAGGGGCTCCGCCCGGCTGCGGCGTTGAGAGCCGCGCAGATCTCGATGCAAAACGAGACTCGATGGCGAGCACCACATTACTGGGCCGCGTTCACCCTCCAGGGGGAATGGAAGTAAATCCAACACGAAGCGATTCACTGCCGATGGAAACAGGCTCCGATGCTTTGAATGACGGCACCGCGTCAAGTCCCGGCGGATCGGCACCCCTGCGCTCCAAGTGGGTCCTAACCCAGGCTGGGTTTGACAAATTGCTGGCCTGTCTTGATGCCGACCGGGAAGCGGCGGGGCGGACATACCTCGAGATACGCACCAACCTGATCCGTTTCTTCACCTGGCGCGGTTGTGCCTTTCCCGAAGACCATGCGGACGAGACGATCAACCGTGTCGCTAAAAAGGTTTCGGAAGGGGAAGAGATTCGCAACCCTTCCGGCTATTGCATGGGCGTTGGGCGACTGGTCCTGCTCGAGGTTTATAAGGAGCAAGAAAAAGAGCGGCTGGCTTTGGGCGAGCTAACTTACTCGCCGGTCGAATCGAACTACGGCGACGAAATTGAACCTCGAGTCGAGTGCTTGAAGCGTTGTCTCCAGGGGCAGACTCCGGAAAACCGCGAATTAATCCTTCAGTATTATGAGGGCGAGAAGGGCGAAAAGATTGAAAACAGAAAGAAGCTCTCCGAGAAACTCAAGACGCCGCTCAACACTCTGCGAATGCGAGCGCTGCGTGTGAGGGAGCGACTCCAGGTGTGCGTTGGCGACTGTGTAAAAACGTCATAATAAGCCGGTGATATTTTCACGTTTCTTGCCACTACGATGTGAGGGGAAGAATTCAAATGAATGTGCCTATCGACGAAGGGTTGATAGTTCGATACCTTCTTGGCGATCTGTCCGACCATGAACAGGTTGAGATCGAGGATCGGGCTTTTTCGGACGCCCAGTACTTACAGAGTATCCTGGCGGTCGAAGCCGATTTGATCGACGAATACGTACGAGGCGGGCTGTATGAGAACGAGCGCCGTCAGTTTGAAAATCGGTTTTTGGCCTCGAACGAGGGACGGCAGAAAGTACAATTCGCCAAGGCTCTGGCCAAAGTGGCAGGGGAGTCTGTTGTAACCGAAACGAGTCGCCGGCCTGTGGTCGCCCGAGCAACGACCTCGTGGTGGAGCTCTTTCATCGCCGCGCTGGGCAATGCGAGCCCGGCCGTAAGGCTTTCGATGGCGGCCGCGTCTCTTGTTCTGGTGATCGGCGCCGCGTTCCTGACCTGGCAAACCATAAGACTCAGCGGCGAAGTCACTCAGCTTCAGGCAGAGCAGAAGTCGGATTTGAATAAGCAGAAGGCCCTGGAGAAGCAATTCACCGACGAGCGCGCCCTCAGCCAGGATCTGGCCGCCCGTCTTGAAAACGAGCAGCAGCAGCGCCAGCACACTGAAGAATTGATCCGCGATCTCGAGCATGAACGCGAAGAATCTGCCAATCGGCCTCCTCAACCAACCATTTTCTCGTTTGTGCTGCTGCCCGGCCTTTCGCGTTCTGGCGGTGCGCTGCCGAAATTGGTAGTGCCTCAATCAGCGGGGCTCGTGCGGCTGCAACTCGGTTTGGAACAAGGTGACGAATATAAAAGCTTCGCCGTAGAGCTTCGCACGCAGGCCGGAAAGCAGATTTGGACTCAAGACCGTCTTTCCGCTCAGTCGCCGCGCGCTGGGCGGCTCGTCGTTTTGAGTGTGCCGGCGAAATTGCTCGACGCAGGCAAATACGAAGTGGCGCTGAAAGGAGTACTCGACGGAGGAAAAATCGAAGACGTCGGCTACTACTACTTCGAAGTGCAGAAAAAGTAATTGTTTTCGTGATCTGCTTTGTCGCATTCACCCTGATTTGAAACGCGGAAGCACCTACCCAAACAATCCTAAATTATAAGACCAACACCTTCCATCCCGGCGAAACCAAATCGTCGGCATCGTAGTGCCCAGTTCCGTTTGAGCAGTTCGAAGGCAATCGGCAACCCGACGGCCTTTGTGATGTTTTCCAGTTTCCAGCCACAACAGAATATCGATCAGCGGATCGTGAACATAGGAGGAACAGAATCAGGTAGTCAATCGCCAGCCGCGACCGGAGTTGCGGAGAACAATGTGGAGCGACATTACTGAAAGGACCAACAAGTACTTAATTATGAAAAGACAACAATCCATTGCTATCGTGCTTTTTGTGCTCATGCTGATGGCACTAGCGACGCCTATCACGAAGTCGTCGGCATCGAGCCAGTCGGAGGATCGTCCCAATTACTTCGGGTTAGTGGCAATGCCGGAAGTCGGAGCCGAGGTGCAAGACTTTGAAGACGGTACGCTCAAATGCCGGCAGGCCAGTCCGGAAGAGGCGCTCGAGATCAGTCGGCGCGACCCCAACTTGCAGTTGCAAGAGATCACAAACGCAGACAGGGATCAACTGAATGCTCAAACCGGCGGATTGACCTTCACCCTTCGCGCCACCAGCCAACTGGAGCAATATCCGCAGGCGAAGGCCGCGTTCTTAAGAGCAGCGGGAGTCTGGGAGTCAATCCTCCAGAACCCAATTCACGTTGTAGTTGATGTTGACTTCGGTCCAACCGGATTTGGCCGCCCTTTTCCGCCGTCTCGACTGGGCGAAACCGGCTTCCAGAATGTCGCCGGAGATTCCCTCTATCCTACTGTGCGCGACAAATTGATCGCCGGCGCCTCGAGCGTTGAGGAGCGCTCGCTCTATAACCTGCTGCCGGCTCCAGGAGTTCCGACTGACATTGGCGTGGCGGCCGGAGTCTTCGGCCCGGCAACAATGTTTCGGGCGCTGGGCATTCTGGACCCTGTTGCCGATCCAGAACGAGAACGAGCAACTCTGGGAGCCCCTCCGTCGATCTCGTTCAACTCAGCATTCAAATTCGACTTTGACCCGAGCGACGGTATCGATCGGGATAAGATCGATTTCACCGCCGTTGCCGAACACGAGATTGGCCATCTCCTGGGTTTCTTCTCAGCGGTCGGAATTCGAGAGCAGGTCCCCGACAGCCCGTTGGGAGTTTCAGTCTGGGACCTCTTCAGGTTCCGTCCGGGAGTCACCCTTGGCACGTTCACTTCTTCTCCGCGAGTCTTGAGTTCGGGAGGGGTGCACGTGTTCTTCGCGGGGCATTCCGAAGTTCAATTGTCCACGGGCCGGGGCGACCAGAGCGGAGGAGATCACGAACAATCGCACCATTGGAAAGCCAACGAACTGAGCGGCCGCTACCTGGGTGTAATGGATCCCACGTTGGATTTTGGCGAGGTTGCGCCGATTACGGACAATGACCTCGACGCCCTCGATGCAATAGGTTATCGGGTCGCTCGCGACGACGGCGACGGTGTGCCGGTGATCCGCGATCTCGCGGCATCGCTTGACGGCGACATGCTTTCGCTCACAGGAACGGCCGTGGACTCGGGTGGCGACATCGCTCAAGCACAGGTCAAATTGCTAAACGGAGGTGGGCTTACCGTCGCACAGACCAGTCAATTCGCGGTAGATTTCGGGACCTCTTCCCAGGTGAGCTTCCGGCTGACTGTAAGCAATTTGAGCAACTTTCCCACAGCGGTCCAGGCGAGGCTTGAGCTGACTGACCGACAGGGACAGACCAGCAAGCCGGTCATCGCTATGTTCAACCATGCGGTACCAGGCGGGCCCCTGTTGTCTAACGTTTCGCGCAACGGGAAGAAATTGAAGATAAAAGGAGAGCACTTAGACGGAGGCGTTGCTGTTGAAATCAACGGCGTCATCGTTGCTGAGGGCACTAACGAGTCCGACAACAAGATGATCGTTAAAGGAAGCGACACCTCGCTGAATTTACGAAGCGGCCCTAACCGAGTCCGGGTGCGCAACGGCGCACTCTGGTCAAACATTTACATCCTGGATCTCTAATTTGATCTGGGCCTGTGCCTTGAGACTACTTCTCGAGGCACAGGCTGTCTTTATGTCATGGGTAGTGGAGGTGACGACTGAACTCTGAACCCTGAACCTCTGGTATTAAAAGGTGTGATTAAAGGTGGGACTCGGAATGCAATCCGTCTGACTACGTGTATGTGTATGTAGACCTCCACCCCGCTACCGACGCGCCAGATCTTCCGATAACCTTCCCAACCCCGTCAGGGGTTGAATGTTTGTAGACACAAGCCACAAGCTCACCCTCCGGCCGA
>DATMCM010000752.1:0-8963 GCA_035558335.1 Blastocatellia bacterium
TTCCTTGAGCGCGTCGTTGAGGTTGAGCCGCAGCGCTTGCATGACCGGGGCGAACCCGAAGAGAACGCCGGTCAGCAGCGAAACACCGAGTGTGAACAGCAAGACCGGGGTGCTTATGCTGATGCCGCTGAGTCTGGGAAGGTCTTTAGGATTGAGGCTCGTCAGCGCGTCGATACCCCACACTGCCAGCAGCGTGCCGAGCGCGCCGCCGCAAGCCGCGAGCAAGACGCTTTCGGTGAGAAGCTGTCGAGCAACCCGCCATCGCCCGGCGCCGAGCGCTACGCGAATCACAATCTCCCGCTCGCGTGCGGTTGTGCGGGCAAGCATCAGGTTAGCTACGTTCGCGCACGCGATCAGCAACACCAACCCCACTGTAGCAAGCAGGATCATCAGCGCCGGGCGAATGTTGCCGACGATTCGATCATAGAGCGGTGTGAGGACGGCGGTGATTCCCGAGTTGGTGTCTGGATGCTGTTGCTCGAGGCGCTTGAAAATTGCGCTGGTCTCGACTTGAGCCTGTTGCTTAGTGACGCCGGGCTTGAGACGGGCTATGCATCGAAAAATTCGAAGCTGGCGATTCTCCGCTTGCTCCGGTGCCACATCCATAGCAGATTCGAATGGAACCCAGAGCTTGAATTGAGAGTTGGGGAACTGAAACTCGGGCGGCATCACTCCAATAATCGTGTAGTTTTTGCCACCGAGGCTCAAGCTCTGACCTAGCGCGCTCGCAGCCGCTCCGAATCGTTGTTTCCACAAATCGTAGCTCAACACGACCATCGGCGATCGGTTTTCTTCGGGCTCGAAGGTCCGTCCGACTGCGGCGGGACCCAGGAGGCTGAAGAAACTTGGCGAGACGATTGCGCCCGTCACCTGCTCGGGTTCTCCGTTCTCCTTGAGCGTGTAGAGATTGGAAGCCCAGATGGCGCTCTCGTCGAAGACCTGGTTGGCTTCTTTTAAGTCGCGATAATCAGGTATCGAGATGTTGGTGACTACCAGACGATCGGCTTCTCGGTAGGGAAGCGGGCGCAGCAACACCGAGTAGACTACGCTGAAGATCGCGGTGTTGGCTCCGATGCCGAGGGCGAGCGTCAGTAGCGCGACTGCCGTAAAGCCAGGATTCTTTAACAGCATTCGAAGTCCGAAACGAAGATCCTGAGTGAGCTTTTCCACTATAACCTCCTCGTCTTACAGTCCTTCCTGAAATCGGACGGAGCTAAACTCCGAAAGAATAGCCAAGCAGCGTGCCACAATGGCGCTAACAGCCTGGATTTCGTACGGCGGATAGATGGGATCCGATAGAACTTGCTTAAGTGAAATGGGAAAAGGAATTTGGCAGCTGGCACGCGGTGCCCGCAACCCAATAACGGAAACCAGATCGTGAATCGGAAACTATGAGGTGTTCGCTTGTGGCATGTCGCTTTCCCACAATCGCCAAGCCTGGCGAGGCAATGCTTAACAGCGCCGGCTCGTGCTCTTCGTGACAAGCCTCGCGCTAGCCAGGGTTCGCCCCCAGCGAAGTCATCGTCTGCGAGTGAAGAAGCTTATAACCGCGACAAAGAGGGCCGAGCCGATGATCGACCAGATGATGGGGAAGTGTTCGCCTCCTATGTTGACCACGAACAGGTCTGGAAGGTGAAGCGCGCCGGCGATCCACACTCCGAGGAGCGCGCCGATGAAACCCAGCGCGATCGAAACCAGACAGCCTCCGTGACTGTAGCCGGCGATGCTTCTTCCGATCGCGCCGCAGATTCCAGCAACGAGTAGCAGCAGCAAAAGCGAAGTCAGTGTCATTTCGAGTCTCCTCTAGCAGGAATACGAAAAACTTCGAGCTGTTTCCCTCGTCTTCAGAAAAACGCCGCCAGCACAATACCAAACCGCGACCGGTTGTGCACCGCATTGGACGCAGAATTAGACCGACAGTCGATTGTGAAATGCTGCGGCGCGATCGATCAGAAAGCCGATAACTGCTGCAAACTCGGACAAGCACCGCGTCGGATCAGGCGGCACGCACGTTGCCAATCTGAGCGACGAGTCACATCCGCTCGCGCGGGTGGCGGCTCGATACCAAAAACGATGAGAGTCGTTTCGGTCTAACACGCGCACCGCTCTCGTGGCGCGGTAGTCTCGAGCGAGGCCAAAGTCATCGCTTGTCACCGCGCCGCGCGAAGCGGCTCACTCGGCCGCCTCTTTGCGATCACGCAGTCTCCCGGTTCGTCAACTCTGGGGAGATCACTTCTTGATTTGCGGAGTCGAAAGCTGCGGAGTCGCAGAGACCAACTGCACTCGCACGCCGCCCCAGGAAGGCTCGGCGGTGATCAGCACCGGAATCCGTCGCTGATCGTTGGTCACGTAGATGCGGAGGTTCGAGAGCTTGTCGTTAGCGCGGTCAGCCATCCTCGTCGCGATCCGGATGGTGTCGAAGCTTCCCGCCTGTGTGGTGATTTTCTCTTTGGCCTCGGGCTCGATCTTAATCGCGTAAAGCTTATCGTCTTCCAGCAAATTGAAATTTCGCGCCTTGCCGGGAGTCAGGTCCATGCCGCGAATCGCGAACAACAAACTGGCCAGGTCATAAGTCTCCCCTGGCAATCGCACGCTTCTGCCATCCGCCAGTCGAGCGGTTCGATGTTCTTGATCGATCGTCACCGATGACTGCGAGCTATTCTTCCCGTGACGCATCCGCTTCTCGGCGCGGAAAGGCAGTAGCGTCGAAGCGTCGATGAACGACTCGTAACCGTCGTCGATCTTCTTGCCAACCATGCTTACGAGCCCGACAGATTGAGCGTGGGCGCTGACGTGATAGCCGTCGACGCCTTCGTAGCTTCGCCGGTCTTTGGTTTCGATCACCAACTCACCAGCTACCAGGAAGTCCTGCCACGACACTTCGTAAGTGAATTTCTCGCCCACGGCGAACGCCGACTTCAGCGATGAAGCGGTGGCCGAGGGGCGATCAAACTTCACGTCGGGCTTTTGCTTAACCCCGGCGACCACGGTCAGCGCGATGAAAGGAATCAAAACCAGCGAACTCTTGAACATCCCAACTGCTCCGGTCTTCAATACAGAATCTAACTCAAAGTCTGTGATGAGTTTATCAGCCCGCGCGATGCCTTTCGAACGACGATTACACACGTTCTGAGTTCACCTTGAGCAGCACTAATAGATGATACACGCTGCTCGCGATCAAAAGGATGAGAAAAGAAAAAGGTGGGACTCGCAACGCAAGTCCCACCCTTTTGGCGTTAACGGGTCCGGGTGATTCTAATTTACGCGCCGCGGCCGCGCAGCATCAGAAGCGGCAGCATTCGCGGTCGTTTCAATTGGAGATTTTGTTTGTGCGGGTTTTGTTTGCTTGAAGTATTCAGATGCCGCGTCGAGTGCAAGGGGTTGGAGCGGATCCAACGCAATGCCGTCAACGCGAACTTCATAGTGGAGATGCGGGGAGGTAGCCCGGCCGGTGCTCCCAGCGCGGCCGATCACCGTCCCGCGCTCGACTCGCGAGCCAACCTCGACGTCGAAGCTGGAAAGATGCGCGTAGTGAGTCCGCACACCACCGCCGTGATCCACGATCACCATGTTACCGTAGCCGTGATACCGACCGACGAACTCGACAACTCCGCGCTGGCTTGCGCCCACCGGGTCACCATGACGAGCTTTGATGTCGACTCCCGAATGAAACTTCGCGCGCCGGGTGAACGGGTCGCGCCGCACGCCGAAGACGCTGCCAACAGTCGCCTGACTTGCTATAGCCGGCTTCTGTTCGTACTTCGAGTCTGCGGCAGCTTTGTCTGCTGGAATCGAAATCGAGTGTGCTGACAGCTTCACAACGTTGGGCGGCGGTGGGATCACCGTCGCGTTCACGCTCGCGGAGGCGACCTGAGGCGGCACAACCTCGGTCTTCTTTGTCGCATCTGAGGTGGGCGCTTGCTCAGCCGGTTTTTGCTCAGGGAAGGCGACTATTTGGTTAGCGCTCTGAGGCCGCGCGGGCTCCTGGGAGGCCGTCTCCACCTTTTGTTGGGCTGCGGCGCCTGTGGTAATGAATGAAGCGAATAGAAGAGCTGACAGTAGATTCCCGCTTGCTCGTTTCAATACCTTCTCCTCTCGAACATCGAAGGCTAACGCTCAAAAACTGATCTAACTTTCTGCTTGAAAAGCTGGTGGGTGCTTTCAGGAAGGCCGATTTTATTTGCCGGTCACCGGCTTGTCAATAATGGCGTGGGCAAAAACTTCTTGTGAATTTGTTGCGGATCGGCCGAAATATCCCCTGACCAGGGCCGCCCTCGCTGGGCGTTATTCGAGCGCCCTACTATAATCAAGTTTCATTTTCTCAGGACAAAAAGGAGGTCTAATGAAAGAAGTAGGAGCACAGGAAGCACACGATCTTTTGCAATCCGACCCGAAGCTTACTTACCTCGATGTCCGATCGGTACCGGAGTTCGAAGCGGGTCATGCGGCTGGCGCGATTAACATTCCTCTGCTGCATTTCAGTCCGGGGGCTGGAATGTCTCCCAACGATGACTTCCAGGCCGTCGTCGAGGCAACGCTGGACAAGAATGCGAAGTACGTTATCGGATGCAAGACCGGAGGACGATCAGCGCGTGCCTGCGAAGTGATGACTCAGATGGGTTTTACCGATGTGACTAACATGCGAGGAGGCTTCGGCGGGCTGACCGACAACACCGGACGGCTTGTCGAGCCTGGCTGGAGTACGCTCGGGCTTCCGACTTGCGCCGCTTGTGATGAGAATGCCAGCTACGAGGCGCTGGCCGCGAAGGCGAAACGAGTCTAGGGTTCAAGATTAAACCTGCACGATGGCGAATTGAAGCTCGAACCCTGTGCGGCTACGGTTTCCTTTTACCCTTATCGGCTCTTTGCGAAGCCTGCGGCGAATCGGCGGACCTGATCGGCGGCCCCAACAATTGCTGAGGACGTCCCTGAGTGCGCGCACTCTGTTGTTGTTGAGCCTGGGCTCGGGCCGCCTGTTGTTGCATCGCCGCCTGCCGCTGTTGTTGCATCACAGCTTGACGCTGTTGTTGCACTGCAGCTTGCCGCTGTTGCATCTCTGCTTGCCGCTGTTGTTGCATTACAGCTTGCCGCTGCTGTTGCATCACCGCTTGCCGCTGTTGTTGCGCCTGAACTTGTTGACGCACTGAGTCTTGTTGGGCACGTTGAATTCCAGCCCGCTCCCTCATTTGTGAGCTCTGATCCATCCGCTGCTGCTGATAAACAGAACCCTCGGGTGGCTTGCGGCGGGGCGGCTGCTCCTGCTTTCGCTGCTGATTTTGTTTTTGCTGCGGCTGCTGCTGTTGTTGCATCTGCCGCGGTTGCTGCACCTGCTGGCGCTGCTGTTGCTGCACCTGCTGGCGCTGCTGCTGCGCCTGACGCGCGGCGTCCTGCTGACTGCGGATCCGCGACTGCTCCTGGATCTGTCGCTGCTGTTGCTGCTTTAGCTGTTCGGTGCGCTGCTGCTGCACAGTCGTTTCAGGAGGCTGCCGCTCCAGGCGCTTCTGTTCTTTTCGTTGTTGACGCATCTGCTGTTGCTCAGCTTGTCGAGCGCCCGCGGCTTGCGCTGCTGCAGCCGATTGCTGTTGACGCTCAGACTTGAGTTGTTCCCTCATTTGCTGCCGCTCCTGCGGAACTGGCTCCTGCGCGGCTGGAGGCTGTGCTGTCGGCGGATTGATTCCCGGCTGGCCGCGATCTTTTCCAGTTCTTATCTGATCGGACGCATTTGCCTGAGGTAATCCATCAGGTCGACGATCGGTTATGACTTGCCTCGTATCGTCTATCTTGAGCTTGTCGTTCTTGCGCCCGCCAGGCACGGACTCTACTCTAAGCGCCTTTGCAAGGTTGGTCTCGGCAGGCAGAGGCGCGAGCGTTCTGCTGGTAATCACTGGTCTGTTTAAGACTTCTTGTTCGGTGCGCGCAAGTTTCAACCTCTCTCGACCTTCTCCTCTGCTCTTTATCGCGACGTCACGAACACCTTCAACCGCGAACGGATCCAGGGCCTGCTGAGGTCTGGCAATAACACGCGGATCGACCTGGGCGATTATGCTCGGATCGATGTTGCGTCTAAATCGCTGGATCGGAACGGCGGTCAAGCCCGATGGCGCATTGAGATTTACGAAGGTACGCTGGATGGTCGCTTCTCGAATGACTTCCCGCGAAGCCAAATACCGAGGTTGAAAGTTCGCATTGTAGTATCTGGGAACGTAGAGCTCGCCTGGCGCGAGCGCCACCCAGCCGATCTGATTCGTCTGTGTCAGCGGAATGAAAGCGACTGGCGCAGGACAATACGCGCGATGGGTTCTGACTTCAGCCGGCACCCAGAACCAGCGCTGCTGAACGAAGGCCCATCGGCCATAGTGGTATGGCGCCCAGCCCCAGGGCTCTGTGGATACCCACGTCGGCCCCCATGGGTCGTAGAGGTCCCAGGATCCGACACGAAACGGCGCCCATCCCGTACTCAGTCGCGGCGACCAGCAATAACCATAGCCATCAACATTAGACCAGTCGCCATAGTAGTCCAAATCACGCAGCCCGGGAATGTCGGCTGAGACGTATCCGTAACTTGCGGAGCTGCGATAAGGATCGTAGTAAAACGGGTCCGACAAGTACGTGTCATAGTTCTGATAGCGTCCGTCGTAGGCGTTGGAATATCGATAACGATAGTAGTCGTCCACGATTCCGCCAGCGAGCCTGGGCGCCAGAGTGGAAGCGACTACTTCACTCGCCGCCTGGCCTACAAGAGTATAGACCTCTCCCTTGTTGATGTAGCCGGAGCCTGACGCGCCAACAACCTGAGCCAGCCCGCTCAACACCGAGATGATGGCATTGCCGTTGTCTATGCCTATTTGATACAGACCGGGTTGGTTGAAATCGACTGCCCCGCACGGAGTGGCAACTTCATAGAACGCGTTAGGTTCAAGCGCGCCAACATCGAAAATCGCCGACCCGCCGCGAAGCGCGAGCTGCGTTCGTTGGTCGCTCAACGCCAGCACGTCGAGAGATGTGCCGGGATCCAACCTGACAAAGTTGCGGCCGGTTAGCGCGATCGACGTGTGCGAGCCCTCTCGAGCATAGATGCGATCCCCTACGCTGACCGGTGTGTTGATCGTAGCTTCGTCCCAATCCGGTTCAGTGTTCTCATCCGTGACTCGTGCAATACCCACGTCTCCGTCGACGCGGTCGATGCGCGCCGCCATCGGCTGCGCCGAGACGTCAGCATCAACCTTTTCACCACCCCGCAGAAGCAACCAGGCTAATCCTGATCCTGCGACGAACGCGATCAGCAGTCCCACAATTGCGGCCTGTGGTGAAACGCTCGAAAGTTTCTTTTTTAGTTCGGCAAACATCTTTCTACCCCCTGCGCAGCTGTGCTCTAGCCTCTAACACCTTTGCAACCACTACGCCTCGATTTCTTCAACCACAACTTAGGGATGCGCGAACGTCGAGAGGGGTTTACCGCGAATCAGGAACACCTTTGCTGGTGGACATTTAGAGAGAAGCAATGGCGAGCACGTGTTTATTGTTTGAATCGCTTAAAACCGTACAGCAGTGTACCTACAAATTGTATGCGAGCGATGCGCATTTAAAGTGCTGAGACTCGCTCCTGGAATACCGCCGAGCACCGGTTCGAGCTCGTAGTCCCGCCTTCAGAAGGCGGTACTACGAACCGTTGTGAAACTAATCGCCTTCCGGATTGGGAGCGGGTTCGAGAGGTGCGGCGTGGCGGGACCGCCAGACGAAGTAGACCGGGACTCCGAGCAAAATGACTCCGAGCGCCATAGCGGTCTTTTTGGGCGACTGCTGAAGATTAGCCACCAGGGTATTGATGACTACGGCGCTTGCGGCAAGGATGAACAGCAGCGGTGTGATCGGGTAGCCCGGAACCCGATAGCCGGGGAAACCGGAGGGCTCGCGTTTGCGATAAATGAAAATACTCGCACCCGCCAGTCCGTAGAAAACCCATCCGGTGAAGACGACGTAGGTCAGTAGTTCGCTGAACGTTCCCAGCATCGAAAGCACCGCCGCCCAGATAGAGCTCGCGATAATCGCCACAGCCGGTGTGCGGAGACGCGGATGAACTTCCGCCAGTTGCTTGAAGAAAACTCCATCATTCGCCATCGCGTAATACACTCGTGGCGAAGTCAGAGTGACGCTGTTTGCCGCACTGAAGATCGAGATGCCGATTGCGATAGCGATGAGCTTGGCACCTTGCGGGTTCACCGCCGCTCGCAACGAGGCGGCGGCGACGCTCGAAGACCCGGAAACGCCCGCTGGCCCCAACGCAGCAAGGTACGCGACGTTCGCCAGCAGGTAGATTGCTATCAGCGCGGCAGTACCCATGAAGAACGCGCGTGGAAAGTTTCGCTGCGGATTCACGGTCTCGCCCGCGCTAAACGTGGCGAACTGCCATCCCTCGTAGGCCCACAGAACGCTTACCATCGCCAGCCCGAAGTTCGACGCAACCGAACTGTCGAATCGCTCTGGCCACAAAGACTGGCGCGCTTCGGTCAGCCCGTGTCCGAACCAGAGCAGGGCGCCGCTCATCACAAGGAGCGCACCGACCTTTATCGCCGTTGCCCAATTCGTGACATCCGAGCTTTTGCGAGTGCCCCAAACGTTAACGGCGGCTACCAGGGCAATCATCCCAACCGACACGAGTTTGCCGCCCAGTGGCGAGAGCGTAATGACTTCGCCGAGATATTTGCTGAACGCCGCGGCCAGTGTGGCGACCGCTCCGCTTCCGATCGCAAAGAATAGCGCCCAACCGAAGAGGAATGACGATAGCGGTCCGAAGCAGTCGCGAATGTAGATATACAACCCGCCCGCCTTTGGATGGCTGGCGCTCAACTCTCCGTAAGTCAGCGCGCCCAGGAGGGACAGAACCCCTCCCGCGAGCCAGACCAGCAATGCGATGCCGACTCGGTTGTCGACCTGCTTAAGCACGCCACCCGGCACCAGGAAGA
>DATMCM010000753.1:0-3895 GCA_035558335.1 Blastocatellia bacterium
TTTTCAATTCCCCATCCTCAATCCTCTATCCTCTATCCTCCATTCTCCATCCTCCAGCTTCATTCGTATCTCAGCGCGACCATCGGATCTACCGCAAGAGCGCGTCTTGCCGGGATAAAGCTCGCCGCCAGAACCACTCCTTCCAGCAGCACCGAGATTGAAACAAAGGTCACGGCATCGGTAGCGCTGACGCCGTAGAGAACGGTTTCCATCAATCGAGTGAGCGAAAACGCGACGGCCAGGCCGATGACCAGACCAATCGACGCCAGTTTCAATCCGTGGCTCAACATGAGCTTCAAGATGTCACCGCGTGCCGCACCCAACGCCATGCGGATCCCGATCTCGCGAGTGCGCTGGCTTACCGAGTACGCCGCCACGCCGTAAGTGCCCACCGCTGCGAGTAGCAACGCAAGTCCGCCGAAACTCACCAGCAGCGTGGCAGCAACTCGCGCAGGAAATAGCGAAAAGCTGAGATGTTCGGCGAAGGTTTTCACATCGAAGACAGGCAACGTCGCATCAAGCTCGGCTATGGTCCCGCGAATAGCTGCGGCCAGGGCCTTCGGGTCGCCGGTCGTGCGCACAAGCATCGTCGCGTTCGGACTATAAGATTGGTTCAGCGGCGAGTAGATAAACGGCGTCGGCTTCTCGCCTATGCTCCAATACTTGCCGTCCCGAGCGATGCCGGCGATCTGAATAAACGGCCCCTCGGAGCTGCGGAAGCTCAAACGCTTGCCGATTACTTCCTCGAGCGAGCCAGCTTGAGAAAAGAAATGGTGCGCGAACGCTTCGTTGACGACAACGACTCGCGGCGATTTGTCGGTATCGCTTTCGCTGAAATCCCGCCCTGCCAGAATAGGAATGCCCATCGTCGTGAAATACTTCAGCCCGACCGATGCAACCATCGCTTGCGGGACATCCGAGCCGCGCACCGGTGCTTGCTCTTCGATGTATACCCCGTTGCTCGAATAGTTGAGGCTCAACGGAAAGAGATCGGCGAGCGATGCCGAGCGCACACCCGGCACCCTTTCGACACGCTCGATCACCTGGCGATAAAACTCCTGTCCGCGCGTCTGATCGTAGCCTTGCAGGCCGATGTCGAAGGACATCACCAGCCCGTTCTCAACTGTAAAACCCGGGTTCATCGTCTGCACGCGCCCGAGAGCTCGCAACACCAGGCCCGCGGCTATCAGCAACACCAGGGAAAGCGCGATCTGAGCGACCACCAGGCTGCTGCGCAACCGCGATCGCCGCGCCCCGGTTTGGGAGGACGAATCCCTCAGGGCCGGGACCAGGTCCGGCTTTGTCGCCTGCAAAGCCGGGACAAGACCAAACACAATCCCTGTGATCAATGACACAAACAGCGAAAACACGAGAACGCGCCAGTCAAGACCGAGTTCGATGGTTATCGGTACATCCAGCGGCGGCTTGAAAGCGACCACCAGATCGATGATCCAAACCGCGAGAAGCAGTCCAAGTGCGCCGCCCATGAGCGCCAGCACCGCGCTTTCGGTGAGGAGTTGGCGGACCAGCCGGATTCGGCTTGCGCCGATCGCCAGGCGAATGGCGATTTCGCGACGGCGCTCTGTTGCGCGCGCAAGCAGAAGACCGGCCAGATTGGCGCAGGCAATCAGCAGGACGAGCCCGACCGTTGCCATCAAGATTGCGGTAAAGCTTACAAATGCGCCTCGAATGGCCGGTAAGATGAAGCCGGGCGGCATGAGTTGAATCGTCTGGCCCTCGTCGGTGTCGGGATACTCTTTGCCAAGTTGTGCGGCCAGCACGTTGAGCGACGCTTCAGCCTGCTGCGCCAAAACGTTTGGCGCAAGCCGGCCAGTAGCAAAGATAACCCCACTCCTGCGGCGGTCCAGCCAGCCGTTGCCCGGCTCAATCCATTCCTGCATCATCATCGGCACCCAGATCTCCGGCGTGTAGATCATTTCGGTGCCGGTAAAGCCTTCCGGCGTGACGCCGATGATTTTGAACGAGTGGCCGTTGATCAGAACGTCTTGCCCGACTATGCCGGTGTCAGCGCCAAAGCGCCGCGTCCAGCAGCCGTAGCTCAATACCGCCACCGGTGAAGCCAGCCGCGCGCGATCGTCATCGGCGGTAAACGTGCGACCTTGAACAGCGCTCACCCCGAGGACCTCGAAGTAGTTCCCGCTGACCAGATAGCCCCAGAGTCGCTCGTTGTTGCCGCCTCGGCTCAGGCTCATAGGTGAAATGCGCGCCGCGAACAATCCGGCGAGCACATCGTTGCGATCGCGGAAATCAACATATTCTGGATAAGAAAACGCCAGCATTGCGTCGTTCTTTCCAGTGACCGAAAGCGAATAGAGCTCGTCTGGATGCGCGACCGGGAAGGGCCGCAGCAGAACAGTGTTCACCAGGCTGAAGATGGCTGTGTTCGCCCCAATGCCCAGTGCCAGAGTTATGACGGCGACGGCGGTAAAGCCTGGCCGTTTTGCCAGCATGCGCAAGCTGTATCGAATATCTTGAAAGAGCGTCTGCATGGGAATCTCCTAAATGATGGGGTTCGGGGTTTAGGGTTCGGGGTTCGCGGTTTAGGGTTCAGGGTTCGCGGTTCGTGGTTTAAGGTTAAGAGCTCGTCTAACAAACCCTGGACCCTAAACCGCGAACCCCGAACCCTAAACCGCGAACCCTAAACCCTAAACTCCGAACCAGAAACCAGAAACCTATTCATATCTAAGCGCAACTATCGGATCGACCTTCAGCGCGCGCCTTGCCGGGATCAAACTGGCTGCCAGAGCCACTCCGGCCAGCAGGAGCGCAATCACTCCAAAAGTCAACGGGTCGGTTGCGCTCACTCCATAAAGCAAGCTTGTCATTATGCGAGTGACCATCACCGCAGCTCCCAGCCCGATCGCAATTCCTGAGAGTGTCAGCGCTAAGCCCTGCCCGGCTACCAGCTTCACGACGTCCGTTGTGTTGGCGCCCAAAGCCATCCTGATACCGATCTCGTGCGTACGCTGGCTGGCGGAATAAGAAACCACGCCATACACTCCAACCAACGCCAGCACGAGTCCGAGCAACCCGAACGCAGTCGCAAGCCGCGCCCCAAGCCTCACGAACAGCAGCGCAAGTCCGTCGCGCAGATGAGACTTCATCGTTTTCACGTCGTACAACGGCAGGTCTGGATCAAGCTCGCGCACTACTTGTCGGAGGCTGGCCAACGCCGTCGCGTCGTCCCCCGTGCTGTGCAGAAGAAGAGCCATGTCTCCGCGGTAGTTCTGCCCAAAGGGTATGTAGAAAAACGCGCGCGGGTCCTCGCCGAGGAACACGTACTTTCCGTCTCGCACGACTCCGACCACTTCGAGATAAGGCCCCTCGCGTTTGAGAGCGAATCGCTTGCCGAGCGCCTCCTGATTCGGCCAGTAGCGCCGCGCCATCGTCTCGTTCACAATCGCGACCTTCGGCGACGACTGGTCGTCGCGCTCGGTGAACTCTCGTCCCTCAAGAACTGCGATGCCCATCGTCTGAAATACCCGTGTCCAACGATGTTGGAGAAGATGACTGTGCGATCTTCTTCTTCGCGCCCGGCGGCCCGGCCCTCAAAATAAACATCGTCGATGCTGTTGCTGTAACCGAGTGGTAAGTTCGAAGTAAGGCTTGCTCCGATAACAGTGGGCATCGCCCCGACACGTTCAATCAGTTGTTTGTAGAATTGTCGCGCGCGGGCTTCATCGTAGCCTTGAGCTTCTGGATCCATTGATGCCATCGAGAGGTTCTCGGTTCTAAAACCCAGGTCCATCTTCTCGGCATTCCGCGCGCTTTGAATGAAGAGTCCGGCGCAGATCAGAACGAGCAGAGAAACGGCTACCTGACCGACGACGAGCAAGCTGCGGATCCGATGTCGGCCCGAGGCTGCAGAGCTTCG
>DATMCM010000754.1:0-8097 GCA_035558335.1 Blastocatellia bacterium
TATCCGCCAACGATGTCGTTCCCACTGATCGTGAGCGGCGCGCTTATGGTTGAGCCGACCGAGACCGAGAGCCGCGAAGAACTGGACTTGTTTATCGATGCGATGAAATCGATCAACGAAGAGGCAGCCGAAGACCCAGAGCTTTTGAAGGCCGCGCCGCACGCCACCAGAGTCGGCCGCCTCGACGAAGTCGCAGCGGCTCGCAAACCGGTGCTTAGATGGCGCCCGCGAAGCGAGGACGACGACGAACGAGTTCGACGCACTTCTTCTTCCGCTTGATGTTGTTGCCACACCTTTCACCCCCTTGTTACACTCCTTCGGTTATGGAATCCGCTTTTTTCGAGACAGAGCGGACGCTGTTTATTATTTGCCATCATAGAAAGGACCAGAAATGAGTGGAGAGAGCTTAGAAGAACTTCGCGAGCGCCTGCTTCGCGACGAGCACACCCAGGAGCTGATCAGGATGAGGGCGTTCGAGATTTACAAGCTTCGAGGCGGCAAGCCGGGCGGCGAAGCGCACGACTGGTTTCAAGCCCAGAGCGAAGTCTTGACGTTCTTGATAGAGGAAGAATCACGAAGCGCTTCGGAGTCACAATCGTCCGCGGCCGGAGCTAAAGCGGCAGCCGCGCCACCCACGCTTGAGCCTGACAAGCCCTCAAAGGCAGCCTCCAAGCCCCGCGCGGCCCGTAAGACCAAAGAAGCAAGCGCCGAGAAAAAGCCGGCAAAGCGTGCTGCGAAGAAACCAGCCGAATCGTCGGAAAAAGCAAGGCCCAAGGCAAAGAAGGAGCAATGAGAGGAGCAGTGAAGCGGAGTTCAACCACGTACCGCTCGATGAAGATTCGGAGTCAACTTTTTGCAACAGCCCAGGCGTTCACGCCTGGGTTTTGTGTGAGGGCGAGCTGATGGACAGGCTTTGAGCTTATTCTCTAGTTCCGCGGCGCGTAGTAACTCTCGCGAGTGCGAGCGATATAGCCTGGGCGAGTCAGAAATACTCCGATCCTTCGAAGCGAGCCATCGCGCCTCTCATTCTTGGACGTGTAGGTGACGATGTACTGATTCTTCAGCTCACGAGCGACGCTGGCGTAAACGTCCTTCATCTCTTCTTCCTTCAAAGGCGAAAAGATCTGACCGCCGGTTCGCCGGCTCAAGTCGGTCATAAGCAGTTCCGCGCGTTCGAGCCTGGCAACAAAAACGTCCGCCTGCTGTGCGTTAGCGCCGCCCAGCACTCGACCGATCTTGCCGCGATACGTCTTATTCAACTCAGTTATGAACGCACGCGCTTTGCTAACAACGTAGACCACCGCGCTCGACCTGACGATCGAGGCTAACGCTTGCTCAAAAGTCACTTTGCTCGAGGTGTCATCTCCGTCGGTCAGCAGGATAATCGCCTTGCGGCCTTCCACCTTGGTCAACAACTCGTCGGCGGTCGAATACAACGCATCGTAGAGCGCCGTGCTGCCGTACTCACTGCGGCCTTCTTTGGTCTGCACCATGCCCGGCTTGAACCTCCACGACAGTGCGTGACGCACATCTTCAGCGTTCGTTGTCCAGTCCTGAATCAGCTCCACCTTGGTGTGAAACTCGACGACGGAAACTTTGTCTTCGGGTCCAAGTTTGTTTACGAACTGCATGGCAGCATCCCGAAGCGAAGCTATCTCGCTGACTACAGAACCTGACGCGTCCAGCATCAACACCACGTTTATCGGCACGCGGCTTATAACAAAGCTGGAGATGTCCTGGCGTTGACCGTCTTCGGCGACGATGAACTCGTCCTTGTTGAGGTCGGTAGCCTGGTGACTGTATGGGTCGGTCACGGTTATGTTCAGCAACACTTCGTCGGCGCGGAGTCGAATCGTTTGATCCTGATCTTGGGACTTGGGCGATTCAGTCTTCCGGCCGCTCTGCCCGAACACACAGGGGATCACGAGAGCCGCAGCCAACAATGATGATAGAGCAAGTCTTGTGAGCTTAACGGTTGTGAACATCTGATCTTAAGTATATCTCAGCGCTTACTGGCTAGCCAATTCACGCGCGTCCCCCGTCAATATTGGCTCGCGGATCAAGACTCTCCCTTGCTTACACGTTGACGACGCTCACCTTGAAGCTCGCTTTTTCAGCGTGTTAGACTCGATTCCGATGTTCGGTTTGATAGATCGCTACCTGGTCCGCGAGATTGTTCCTTACCTTTTGCTGGGGCTTCTGCTGCTTACGGCCATCATCTTTGCTCAGGAAGCGGCCCGGTTTTCGGAGCTGCTCGTGGTAGCCTCGCGCAACGGAATGCCGATGCGAACTCTGTGGCGCGTGATGGCCGCGCTTGTACCGGGTATTCTCGTCTTCACATTGCCGATCTCGCTTTTGATCGGAACGCTGGTCGGACTGGGGCGGCTCTCGGGCGATAGCGAAATCGTGGCGCTCGGAGCCAGCGGAACCAGCCGGCTTCGCATATTGCGCCCGGTGGTCGCGTTGTCGCTCGCCGTTGCCGGCCTGATGTTCTACATAACGTTTAGCGTTCTGCCGCTTTCAATACGCAATCTCACCGACCTGAAAGCCAATCAGTCGCTGATTTTTCAAGGACTGAATGCCGAGATCAAACCGAGAGTCTTCGAAGAGAGCATTCCGCAAAAAGTGATCTACATCGAGGACATCGACCGCGCGCGCGATCTCTGGCACAACATCTTTCTGGTCGATCTCAGCGATCCTCAAGGCGATATGAAGATCGTGACCGCGTCGTCCGGTTCGCTGCGTCAGGGCGAGCGGTCTGAAATGCCGGAGCTTCACCTGCAGCACGTTGCGCTTCATCAAACTACGCCCAATCAACCTTCTGAAGAAGAGGCAGCTCTGACACGGCCGGATTCAGCGACGGCGGTCACCGTCGCTCCAGCGCCCGCGAACGACTCGCCCGCTTCCGAGAAAAAGGATAAAAAGCGCCCGACGCGAAACTACACTGCTGGGCGATTCGACGAAATGTACATTGGGCTAGAGGTGGGCGACGAGAAGCGGAATGAAGTTGCTGGCATCGATCGGGAGGCGCGTCCGGTTGAAGAGATGCCCTGGAGCGAGTTGATCAGCTATGCGCCGCAGCCGTCTGACGAGAGCGATTGGCGTGCGGAGGTTCACAAACGGCTCGCGCTGCCGACCGCATGTCTGGTCTTTGCGCTGCTTGGCGTAGCGTTTGGAATCAGCAACGTGCGCATCGGTCGCTCGTTGGGGCTGCTGCTCGGGTTGGCTATCACGGTGATCTACTACCTGCTGGCTTTGTGGGGCCAGCACGCCCAGGCTGCCGGCCGAGTTCCGCCATGGCTAGGGATCTGGCTGGCAAACATCGTATTAGCGGCTTTCGGAGTGGTTGTCTTATGGTCTCAGCGCCGGCCGGGTTCGGACGCCCTTTCAGGGCTAACTGCGATTCGTCATGCGTGGCCATTCCAAAGGAGCCACGAGCAAGATGAGGCTCCGACCGAAGAAATACTCGAGCCGACAACTGCTTCGGGATCGCGATCCGACCCTGGCGCAGCGCGCAGAAGGTTCCACCTCCCGCAGTTGCTGGACAGACTGGTGCTCGCAGACCTGGTACGTTTCTTCGTTTACATCCTGGTAAGCTTCTCGATCCTGTTTCTCATCATTACGCTCTTCCAATTGCTGGACTACATAACTCGGAACAACATTGAGTGGCTGGTGGTGGCCAACTATCTGGCGTTCCTCCTTCCAACCATCCTCAACTATGTAGCCCCTCTGGCAGCCCTGGTGGCAGTGATGATTACGTTCGCAATCCTGCAGAAGACCAGTCAGGTAGTCGCGCTCAAGGCTTCCGGCCAATCAATCTATCGGCTGGCTGCACCGGCACTGGTTGGATCAATCTTGCTTTCGGCCGTGGTGTTCTTAAACCAGGACTACATCATGCCATTTACCGACCGGCGACAAAATAACCTCCGCTATCTGATCCGCAAGGGTCAGGAACCGCCACAGACTTTCTACCAGACCTCGAACCAGTGGATCTGCGGGACCGACTCGCGAATCTTCAACTACGCATATTTCAATCCAACCAACAACAGCTTCGCGCGGTTGAGTGTGATCGATCTTTCGAAGGAACCCTTCGGGATCAAACGCCGGTTCTACGCCAGGCGCGCCTGGTGGGACGGCGGCCCACAGCAATGGGTGCTTGAAAACGGCTGGGAGAGCCGATTCGAAGATGAAAAACCTTCATTCTATGATGCGTTCAAGGAGCGCCGCGTCTCGCTCGAAGAGCACCCGGACTATTTCAAGAAGGAGTTGGTCGGTTCGCAGTCCCTGACATTGAATGAGTTGAGGCGGAAAATCTCGGACTTGTCTCGTTCGGGCTTTGACGTCGTCGAGCTGAAGATTGCTTTGCAAGGAAAGATCGCATTTCCGCTAACATGCCTGGTGATGGTGATGGTGGGTTTGCCGTTTTCGTTCTCAGCCGGCAAGCGAGGCGCGCTGTACGGCATTGCGATCGGCATTGGAATCGGTCTGACGTTCTGGGGTCTTCTGGGACTCTTCACTCAGATGGGCCGTTACGAACTATTGCCGCCCCTGCTGGCCGCTTGGGGTCCCAATATGCTGTTCGGCGCCGGCGGGCTGTACCTGTTTCTCACGTCTCGAACGTAGCCGCGGCCGTCCAGGAGCGCCGGCTCACCCGCGCAAACAGTCCTCAAGGCTTGTGAGCGCACGCTTGTTGCTCTCCCAATACAACATCTTCATTGCTGTATCTCGGTCGGACCACATCCACACGTCGTGCTCGATCGAATCGATCCTGACTTCGCACCGGTCGACTCTGAGGGCGAAGCAGACCTCTTCGTTGTGCGTTACCTCGGGGGCATACTTCGTTCGCCACTGAGGCGCTATTTCGAACGTGTTCACCAGCCGTAGATCGATCAACTGTTTGGCGGTGACGATTATGCCCGTCTCTTCGCGAACCTCTCTGACCGCCGCCTCCAGGTGAGTCTCCGCCTCTTCAAGCGAACCGGTCACGGACTGCCAGAACCCGCCGTGGCTTGCGACGCGCCTGAGCAAGAGAAACTCGCGCGCGCCCTGTGTTTCGGAGAAGATCACAACCTGCACTGAGCGGGGTTGCTTGTACTGCATGGCTTTGGTAGAACGGGCTGGATACGCCAAGCGGGGTCGCGTTGCGACACATAACCTGATGAATGCAAGGGCGTCGCGGTGGCCCGACAAAGATCGATCTAATAACCAACCGGGCGCGGACAGTGCGACCACCGCGAGCCGAAACCTTGCATTACTCAATTTTACGGCCGTTGCGCCTTCTGTTGCGAAGCGGGGCGCGATGCCGTTCAGTTGCCGGCGAGCTTTAGGTAAGAACTGAATCCTTCGCTGCCTTTGCCACCCGGAACTTCAGAGCCGTTCTCGCCTTGATCTGAATAGCCTCTCCAGTTTGCGGGTTTCGTCCGGTGCGAGCCGCGCGATGCGACTTCACCAGCTTGCCGAGACCCGGAATAGTAAACTCTCCATTCTTCTTTGCTTCGCGATAGGCTATGGAGCTTAACGACTCGATGAACTGCGTGGCGGTTTTCTTGTTGGTGCCGGTCGCCTCAGCGAGCTCTGCGGCCAACTGCGTCTTACTCATCTTTTTCGGTTTCGGTGTTGGTGTTGCCATGGATAATTGTATCTCTCTTTCTGTTTTGGTCTCTGTGTCTTTAGCACAGGCAAGTCATAAGATTTTATGGCAGCCAGCCACTCTGAGTATCTCAGCGGCTCGCTCGGTTTGTTCCTCAAAAGAAGATACCCCTGCTTTGGCCGCCCCTTACGAGTCAGCAAAACAGGGGGTTCACTTCGCCGCGAAGATTACTACACCAGCTCGACACATTGCAACCAAAAAGCGCGAAAAAGCCGCATTTTTGTTGGCTAATTCCATAGGTCACAGTCGGCTGCGCTGCGCGCTTTCATGCAAACCGGATAGCCGGGAGCAGGAGCCGAGATGCTCACCGATCCAGTTTTCATCCGACGGGCAACAAACCACGGACCGGCTCGTCCCAACGACTTAGCCCAAGATCTCCGGACTGGCTCGATGTTATTGACTGAGAGTGCGCCCGATGAGAGAATTCACGCGTGTGTTTCCCTCGAGGCAGGCCCCGTGAAGGTTACCCGCTGATGTGAGCGAGCAAGATGTTACAGTTCAAACAAAGACAACCAGAAGCAGACAGACTCCCCGACCGTTGGAATATCGGCGTGGATCGCCAGCATGTCGTAGTTTACGTCGCGCTCGCGTTGGTCGCGGGTTTCGCGCTTGGCTTCATTTCCAGCCGAATGTTAACGCGGCGCGATGCTGCCGGCGTGCTACCGCCTTCCGCGCCATTGTCGGCGCGCGCCTCGGAAACCGACGGTCAGTCAGCCGAGTTCCATCGAGTAACGCGGATCATTCGAGCAGACACCGTTGAAGTCGAAGACGTCGGCCCGGTGCGGTTGATCGGCGTCGAGACTCCGGATGGAAAGGCTCCGAAAGAGATTTACGCGACTCATGGGCAGAGCGCGCTGAGTTATGCCGAGAAGTGGTTGCTAAACCAGCAGGTCAGACTCGAGTACGACAGCGCGAACGCGGTCAGCGGCAACAAGGATGATAAGGGACAGAAGCTGGCTTATGTCTATACGCGCGATGGCACACTTATCAACGGTGAAATGGTGAAGCAGGGGCTGGCGTTCGTGAGGCCCGAGCAGTTCCGATTGGGGAATGACTTTCGCGCCCTGGAGCGCGAAGCCGTTCAGTCGATGCGGGGAGTGTGGGGACCGTCCAATTCGGCGTCCTCGCTAGCCACTTCGTCCTCGCCGGCGACTACACCTTCCTCCGGCGGACTCGGCACACCTGGTCTTGAAGACAAGTCCAAAAAGCTCACACCTCTTTTGCCATCTAATATTGGTCCCAACATCCCGTCGCTTTCCGGGACTGGCGCGTCAGAACAAATGGTGTTCGTGTCGGGAGGAGACCGCCTTTACCACAAGTCGGGCTGCGAGCTTCTGGACAAGAAAAAGCATCCTGTTCCGCTAACGCAGGCGAAGTCGGAAGGCTACACGGCTTGTTCGCGGTGTTATGCTTCAACCGTCCTCAAAGCGCCCTGACCCCCGATTCCCTGATCCGGAGTGGGGCTATTGACTGATGGTTTATACTAATCCGTGGATTGCCCCGTAACGACCGCCGTTTGAGTGGCGCTTTCGAAAGAAAGCTTCTACCGGCCTAGACCACCAGCCCTGCAGGACAACACTAATAATATGACCTCACTTCACAGGTTGCGGTGTCTCATTGTCTTCGTACTTGCCTGGTGCGTTGCAGGTTTACTTGCTCCGGGCAGCATCAACGCCGACAGTACGACCCTGACCAAACAAGGCTCAACGGCCAAGACCCGGACGGCTCCGAATCGGACTAGCTCGAACAAGGCAAGGAAGAGTCCGTCCTGTCTTCCGTGTCAGGCCCAGGCTTCACACAGAAGTAAGCAATCGCGCAGCAGGAAGGCGGTCGCCCAAAAGTTGCCGTGCCACTCGAAGGACTACCTCGACCCCAAGATTCGAAACAACTATCAAGCCGCGCTAAGGGAAATGAAACGGGAGCGTCTGAAACCGAAAGTGACCAGCTACTGGCGGTCATCGGAGGATCAGGCGAGGTTACATCGGTGTTCGCTGAGCCGACGGTGTAGACTCAATCACCCGGGACTCTATCGAGCGATGCCGCCCGGTAAATCGATACACGAAGCCGGATTTGCAGTGGATATCGCTGGCGTCGCTACTGGACCACGCGGCGCAAAGCGCCTCACACCTCAGGGCCGGAGGACCGTCGCGATAATGAAGAGGCACGGCTTCAACTGGCCTTATGGCTTGAAGGATCCCGTGCACTTCGAGGCGAGCCCACAACGCTACGGGTACAAGACCGTAAAGCAAGCGATAAAGCGCAATCAATCCGTGTGTGATGTGAAGCTCGCCCGCGAGAAGAAACAAACGAGGCGCTCACGCAGCAGCCTTCGTGCTCAACTAACGCCGGCGAGCAAGCAGGTGGGTCAAGAAAAACGCCTGCGCACTGTGGCCGACTCCGTCAAGCCTCGACGCACTGTTTCCAAGTCGCGTGCGTGATTTGGGAGC
>DATMCM010000755.1:0-7157 GCA_035558335.1 Blastocatellia bacterium
CGTGGGCCACGTCCCCCGAACGGTCTCGCCGCTCGAAGCCTCTAATGCGGGCCAGGCGAGTCTCGAGCACATTCAGACGATCTTCGAGGGGCAGTCGCCGCCTAAGCCAGACAGTGAACCGCAGCTCTTCGCGGCCTTCGCGAAAAACGGGACTGCTTACGATCCAACTCTGGTTGCGTATCGCGGTAGCACTGACCCCCAAAACGTCGACCCCGAGCTCTTGCGGCAGTATCCAGACCTCATCGCTGGACGAAAGAAGTTCTTCGCTCGCTTTCTCGAGCTCGTCGGCATGATGAATCGCGAGCATGTTACGTTGCTGGCCGGAACCGACCTCTCCATCAATTTCAAGTGGATTTCACCTGGAGCGAGCCTGCACGATGAACTCGAGCTCCTCGTTGCTGCCGGACTGTCGCCAATGGAAGCGCTTCAAGCTGCGACTCGAAACCCTGGGCGGTTCCTTCACATCGATGCGGGAACGATCGAAGTTGGTAAGCGGGCAGATCTCGTCCTCCTCGACGCCAATCCACTCGATGATATCCGCAACATGCGGAAGATCCGCACTGTGGTACTCGACGGGAAGCTCCTCGACCGGTTGCGTCTTGACGGCCTGAGGCGCCGTTAGTGCCCCGCTGAACGGGGGCGTTGGGCACTTGCGCGTTGCCACGGAAACCTATGGCGAACTTGCCGGCAGGCACTCGCGTAATGATGATAAAGAGGTAATCAGCGTGCACTGTTCATCTTGTGGCGCGGTGGTGGCGCGGGACTTGAGTTATTGCAATCGCTGCGGCGCGAAACTGCCGGGGGTGAAAGGTAATGAGGCCGCCAAACCAACAGGTGTGTCGCTTGAATACCTTGTGTGGGCAATGGTTGCAGTCTTCGTCGTTGGCCTCTTAGCTGTTATCTCACTGATGGCAGTGATGAAAGGGGTCAGTCCATTTAATGAAGCTTTCATCAAAGCATTCGCTGTGCTGACGTTTGTTATGATGTTCGGCGTGGAAGGCGTTTTCGTCTCGTTACTATGGCGTCGCATGAGGACTCCAAGAGAAGCAAACGACATGTCGCTACTAAAGGAGCCAACGACGAAGGAGATTGACGTGGTCGCGGAGCGATTCCTTCCCGAACCCGCACCGAGTGTTACCGAACACACTACCCGCGCATTTGAACGGATCATTCGTGAACAGAAATCCGAATGAACAACTTCGGTCTTAGAACTCACCGCGCCCAACAACACGTTGGACCGGGAGCGGCGGTAGCGTGTTTCGTAACCTAATTGATTCGAGTATGGAGACGCCTCTGTTTGGAAACGTAACCGTCCTAAATGACACATATGGGAGGCTCGGGCCTTACACAGCCGCTAATTGAACTCCTCGTGCGTGAGCAACGGGTTCATGTTTGCGGCGGTCGTGAAGCGAAAGAACAAGCCGTAAGAAGGCCGGGCGAGCAAAGTCCAATGAAACAGATCAGAAAGGCAAAGACAGAAATGCAAAGAGCAAAAGACTTGAAAGCAAAACAACGTGAAGAACTACTCGGAGCATTGAAAGCCCGTTTTGAGAAAAACATGAACCGCCATAAAGGTCTTGAATGGGCTAAAGTACAAGCAAAGCTGGAAGCTACTCATGAAAAACTGTGGTCACTCAATGAAATGGAGAGAACTGGCGGTGAACCGGATGTTGTCGGTTATGACAAAAAGACCGGCGAATACATCTTTTATGATTGTTCAGCAGAAAGTCCTACAGGCCGCAGAAGTGTTTGTTACGACGGTGAGGCTCTGGAGTCAAGGAAAGAGAATAAACCGAAAACTAGCGCTATGGATATGGCTGCCGCCATGGGCATTGAGCTTTTAACGGAAGAACAATATCGGGAGCTGCAGCAACTTGGAAATTTCGATACGAAAACGTCGAGCTGGGTGAAAACTCCTTCTGAAATTAGAAAACTCGGCGGCGCCCTCTTTTGTGATCGACGCTACGACCATGTCTTCTTGTATCACAACGGTGCGGAATCTTACTATGCCGCCAGGGGGTTCCGTGGCTCGCTAAGGGTCTAAATATCGGGTACTTTCGACTCATTGAGGCCTAACCATGAGCACTTACGATCCCAATGAAGCCCCGGATCCGCAGGAGTGGCTCGCGCTTGATGAGCAGCTTCGCATCGACTTGGCACGGGAGTTTCACCGCGCGGCCGGTATCGAGTTGCCCAACGTCACTGCTCACGCTGCATTTCACGCGATTGTGGAGAACCAGTTGGCAATGCAACATCCTCCCGTCGTCCGGTCGATGGAGCATCTGCGGAAGGAGGGCTTGTCGCGGCACGACTCTCTTCACGCGATCGGGTCGGTTCTTGCTCGGCACCTTCATGATCTGATAATCAGCGCCTCGCTCGAAGCGCCCAGCACAGCCCAAGCGCGCTACGATGCGGCGGTCGAAAGGCTCAGTGCCGCCGGATGGCGGGCGCAGGTTGAGGAGTAGCAGTTCGGCTAACGCTTAGCTACGGCATATGGCGTGCTGCCTCCGGATGCATCCGCCAAGATGATCTCCTCACCTTGGTTTTGCGTCTATCGCGTTTCGCGGTTTACATCCTCAGCTTTGTTTCGACCTGGAGCGATGGCAAAGCGAAGTTGATCTCTGAGCCAGAGTCAAAGCCATGGGGTTTGCACGAGTTCATGGCCAAAGACCTGGACGGCAATCTGTTTCGTGTTTTCTATGACTTTGGAACTCCTGAAAGTGGCAAAGATGCCTTACATAACGTTGCAGGCCGCGGCAATGTGGGTTGAAATCAGAAGGTTTTACTCGCGCGGCTTGCGGCTGAACGTTAAACCGTTATCCCGCATCCGCATGCGAGGCGCCGACCAACCGCTCATAATGAAACTTCAAGCCACTAAGCGCACATCCCTCGACCTCGTCCTGATTATGCTCATGCTTGCGTGGTGCACTCCGAGCGCCGCCGCGCCGCAACAAGACGATACCGCGACAATCGATACCTTCATCGCCCGGCAAGCCCGTCGAGAACGCGGTGAGGAATACCGCGACGCGCGAAAGGTCGTCGCCGGCGATCTTACCCGCGACGGGGTTCCGGAGACGGTCGTCCTGTACACCATTGAGAGTCAGCGCGGGACAAACAACTACGTGCAATACGTTGCGGTCTTCGCGCGGAGCAACGGCCGACTGGTCGCGGTGACGCACACCGAGGTCGGGGGAAAATCGACGCGTTCGGTCGAACTGACCTCGGTTGACAACATCACGATCCACCTCGAGACACTGAGCTATGGTCCAAAGGACGCGTCGTGCTGCCCGAGCGTCAAGGGGACAACAGAGTACGTGCTCGTTGGTCGGGCGCTCCGCGAGCGGAAGAGCCGTCCTCCCCAGCGGCAGCATAACTAGCGGTTGCACCAGGGCCGCCGCACGCCGAGGATTTCATCTAACGACCAGCGAGTCGCGCCGGCCCGGTGACGCTGACGTCAGGCACCAGCAAGAACGGAGGATCCGAGTGCAGTGACTGAGTTCACACATTCTCCTGGACACGAGCGCAAAAAGCGCGCCGCGTGATCGTCAGCGTGGGACGGTTCGGGTGACACGCCGATATTATGATGACTAATCACGCGCTCCGTGCTAGTGTTTGCGCTCTCGCAGCGAAGGAGGAACCGTAGATGGCTCAGTACCTGCTCATCGAGTCGCGCGATCCGTTTGAATCCAATGACGTCGGCTACTACTACGACCTCGTCAAAGGGCTGGTCGAAGGCGGAAACGAGGTGACGCTGTTCCTCGCCCAGAACGGCGTGCTGTCGGCGCGCCCGTCGGCGCACTCTGCCGCGCTCAGCGCGCTGGCGCGGACGGGGGTGACAGTGCTCGCCGATGACTTCTCGTTGCAGGAGCGCGGCATCACCAAGCTGGCCGAGGGCGTCGCCGCGGCCCCCATCGACGTTGTCGTGGACCACCTCGCGGCCGGCCACAAGACGCTCTGGCACTAGGAGACTAAGCATGTCCAAGAAGACACTGACCATTGCGCTCATGGATCCTCCCTACGAGTCGGAGAACCTGACCACGGCGTTTCGCATCCTCGACGTCGCCGCCCGGCGCGGGTACCACATCAACGTCTTCGCCTACGAGGGAGCCGCAGGCCTGGCGTTCGTGCGCCAGACGCCGCACCCGAACCCTGTCCACGGCAAGGACGTGGCCGAGGAGAACCACCCCACCACCAAGGACCAGGTCGCGGCCTTGCTCGCCGAAGCCGAGAAGAACGGCGGCAAGGTGGACTGGGTAAACTGTGGCATGTGCGTCGACGAGCGCGGCGTCAACGAGTTAGTGCCGGGCACGCGGCGCGGCTCGCCCGCCGACTTCCACGCCTTCATCGAGGCGTCGGACAACGTTCTGGTCATCCCTACCAAGTGAGGTGAAGCCGTGGCAAAGAAGACGCTGAACATCGTAGAGTCGGCCTATCGGGCCGTGATGGAAGAGCAGGATGACACCATCCTCTGGCTGCTGGCCGCGATGCAGGGCGCAGGTGCGGAGCACACCGTGGTGCTGCGCGGCAACGCGGTGAACTACGCGGTCGCCGGCCAGGGCGTCCCGGGCCTCACGGTCGGCGAGTGGAAGCAGACCCAGGCTCCGAAGATGGATCGCGACGTCCTGGACCTGATCGAGAAGCGGAAGATCCCCGTGTACGTCGTCGCCGAGGACCTCGCCGACCGCGGGATCGAGCGCGGCGAGCTGGTGCCGGGCGTAAAGCTGCTGTCACGGACAGCGCTGCCTGGCCTTTTCGCCGAGTTTGCGCTGGTCGCCCACTGGTAGCCTGGGATTGGCGGCGGAGCGGCCGAGAGGTCTCGTCGAAGATCTCGTAGGCGTAGAACTCGCCCGTCTGCAGCCGCCCACGGATCTTTTTCGAGGGGTCCACATGGGACAAGCAGAGATTTCCGGCATCTCACCGTTTTTCATCGTAAGCGACGCACCGTCAGCGCTTTCCTTTTACCTGGACCGACTTGGGTTTGAGATCATCTTCCAGGAGCCCGCTGCAGCCGACGTGCGAACACGGCGCCGTTCTGCAGCGAAAGGAGGAGCAGTGGCTACGAACTACAAAACGTTGGCACACGAGTGGTTCGAAGAGGTCTGGAACCAAGGTCGTGCTGAAGCCATCGACCGGCTTTTCGCCGCTGATGGAATCGCGCACGGGCTCGCGGACGCCTCGGGCAACGCGCTTCGCGGGCCGGCTGGATTCAAGCCCTTCTTCGAGCAATTTCGAGATGCGTTTCCGGACATGCACATCGAGGTCGAAGACGCAGTGTGTGAGGGGGATAAGATCGCGGTGCGGTGTGTGGTGCGGGGTACGCACAGGGGCGACGGGCTCGGGATGGAGGCGACGCATCGGCCGGTGGTGTTCACGGGGATGACGATCCTGAGGGTAAGGGATGGGCAAATCGTCGAGGCGTGGAACAACTTCGACTTCCAGAGCATGACGGCACAACTGAGCGGCGCTGACGCAGTCGAGCCGAACTGACGGGGGAACGCTTCAGTGCGAACGACGCGCGCAACTCACGCATGCCGGGGCCGGCGCACCGCCGTTCGGTAAGCGTGTCGTCAGGCCATCGCGACGGCAGGTGATGCCGTCATAGCTCGCCGTCGAATGTTATGCAAGGTCAGGACACCCCGGAGCAAGGCCTCACTTATGACCGCCAGCTATTGCTGGGCGGCGCGAAGCGGAACGCTGTCCTGGAACTGTGGGAGGTGCACCGATACGGCATAGACAGCCATAGCGACGCCGACTATGTCTCCATCTACGGCATGCGGCCTGCCAGCTGGCATGCGAAGGGCGTCCGCTTGTTGGGGAGGACAGCGGTTGAATGCACGCGACGGGTTAGCAGATGCGATCGGCAAGGATGTTGCCGATGTCGGCGCAAAGCGCCCTACACGGTCGGATTGCTCGTTGATCTTTTCGCCGGCTCAGGCAACACCCTCTTTTGGTTGCTACGCCACTTCGCGGGTGCACAGGGAATCGGTTTCGAGCTGGATTCGCAGGTGTTCCGGCTCACTCAGCAGAATCTCGCAGCTCTGGAATCTCCCATCAACATCCTAAACACCGACTACCGATCCGGCCTGTCTGGTGTTTCCGTGGCAGCGGATCAACTGTTGATCGCGTTTATCGCGCCACCTTGGGGAGATGCGCTCAGCAAGGCCCATGGTCTCGATCTGAGGTTCACCAAGCCGCCGATCGCCGAGATTGTGGACTTCCTGCTCCACTCCTTCGCGCACAACCCGCTCCTCTGCGCCATCCAGGTCCACGAAACAGTTGCTCCTGCACCCTTGGTGGAGGTGGAATCTCGCTTCGACTGGTCGAGGTTGCGAGTCTATAGCCTGAATCCGCTGGGGGAGAACCACGGAATACCGCTCGGTACCAAGGGGTGGACCCCCTAGCATTCGGCGCGCGCCATCGCTCTGGTCCGGAGGCGACTTTAAGGGACGACGACTGTCACCATCCGCGGTTGACCAAACGATAGGAGGACTATCATGAACAGGCCGATGGCCGTAGAGTACGCCAACGCTTCCCCCGAAGTTCGGGCAGTCTTTGATGACATCAAAGCCAGACGCAAGGTCCAAGACGTAAACAACTTCTGGAAGTATTTGGCAAACGATCCAGCGACGTTGAAACGGACGTGGGAGATGCAGAAAGAGGTGTTGGCGCCGGGTGCACTTGACTTGCTCGTAAAGGAAATGATCTATCTGTCAGTGAGTGTCACGAATGGGTGCAGCTACGGTATTGCTTGTCACACAACCTTAGCGCGCCAGGCGGGCATGACGGACGCCATGTTCGGCGAACTCATGGCAGTTGTCGGCATGGCCAATCAGACGAATCGGTTTGCCGACGGCTATCGCCTTCCAATCGACTCGGCGTTTGACGAGTGAGAGGCCTTCGTGACTGGATCAGCGTCAGTGTGCGTGATCTTACAAGCAGTTAGACCGGAGCCGACGAAGTGGGTCTCGCATGGTTTCTTTCAGTGCTAATGCGGAGGCTCGGTCAACCGCAGCGTTCGGCCGCCTCTGGGGTGTAGCAAGGCATGAGTGGGCGAGAGGACAGGAGCAGCAGAAATCCGCTTCGGCTTGTGATCCGCGTCCCGGTTCCGTGGGTCTTCGTGTTGACGTACCTGGCTGGCGTTGGTCTCGAGTATGCGT
>DATMCM010000756.1:0-12395 GCA_035558335.1 Blastocatellia bacterium
GCCCACGGAGCAACCAAGCTCGTTTTGCGAGCCAATGCCGCTGTAGAAACCCTTCCCGTAAGCTGTCTAATGAAATCAACAGCTTACGGGGATGGTTCCTAAGGAGGGGCGCCCCTACAGGCGATCAGTCAGAACTACCGGAGTACAGAGACTCGATCAAACCTTTATACTTCTCTTCGACTACCCGGCGACGAACCTTCAGCGATGGCGTCAACTCCCCGCCGTCGATCGTGAACTCCTGAGCCACCAGGCCGATTCGCTTCACCTTCTCGTAGTCGGCGAGCTCGCTGGTCACGCGATTGACTTCATTCTTCATCATCTCGACGACGCGCCGGTCTGCGACGAGTTCGTTCTTGTTTGTGGTCTCGATCCGCTGTTCCTTTGCCCACGCTCGCAGGTTTTCGAACTCAGGCACGATAAGCGCGGAAACATATTTTCTTCCGCTGCCGATGACGATCGACTGCTCGATCAACTGGCTCTGGTTGAGCATAAGCTCGATCATCTGGGGCGCGACGTACTTGCCGGACGACGTCTTAATCAGATCTTTCTTCCGGTCGGTGATGAAGAGAAAGCCTTCTGAATCCAGCCGCCCGATGTCGCCGGTCTTGAACCAGCGAGCACCGCTTTCTCCTTCGTCGAACGCCGCCGCCGTGTCGCCCGGCTTCTTGAAGTAGCCCTGAAAAACATGGGGCCCGCTGGTCAGTATCTCGCCGTCTTCGGCGATCTTTATCTCCAGACCAGGCAATGCGCGGCCGACCGCGCCGATGCGATTATGGGTGAGCGTGTTGACGGCGATTACGGGGGAAGTTTCGGTCAGCCCATAACCTTGAAGCAGCGGAATGCCCGCACCGATGAACACCTGGGCTATTTCGCTTGGGAGCGCCGCTCCGCCGGAAACCATGCGCTCGATCCTTCCGCCGACCGCCGCTCGCAGCTTGGCAAACACCAGCCGGTCGGCAATCTCGCTTTGAAACCCAAGCAGCGGCGGGACTCTTTCGCCTTCGGTCATCGTGGCCGAAACCCTCCGCGCCACGCCCAGCGACCAGACAAAGATTCGCTTCTTCAGTCCTCCTCCATCCGAGGCGTTCTTTTGCATTCGGCCGTAGATCTTCTCCAGCAGCCGGGGCACGGTAGACATCAATGTCGGCCGTACCTCCTGCATATCGTTGGCCACCGTTTCGATGCCGCCGGCGTAGTTGATCTGCACTCCGAAGTACAGGCACAGGTAGAGCACCATGCGCTCGAAGATGTGCGAGAGCGGTAGAAATGAGAGCATCACGCCGCCAGGTTCGATAGCGAGGAAGGTTCCAGCGGCAACGGCGTTGTATGCAATGTTAGAGTGAGTCAGCAGGACGCCTTTGGGCTCGCCGGTAGTGCCCGAAGTGTAGATGATCGAAGCCAGGTCCGACGGGTGCACGTCGGACGAGATCAATTCGTACGCTTCGGGATGCTCGGCTTCGAAGCGCGCCCCGCTGGCTTCGAGCTCGGTGAACGCGGTTACATTCTCACCATTGGCCCCTGGCTGAAACGACACGATGCGCAAGTCGGTGAACTTGCCGAGCGCCGAATCGACGCGTTTCATCTGGCGGGAAGTCGAGATAAACAACAACTTTGGCTCAGACTCCCGCAGGATGTATTCGACTTGATTGGGCGCCTGCGTCGGGTAAATCGGAACGTTGACGGCTCCGTTGGAAAGGATGGCGTAATCGCTGATCGACCAAAGCGGACCGCTTTCGGCGAGAATGGCAACGCGGTCACCCTTGCGGATGCCAAGCTCGTGGAGTCCAAGCGCAACGTGCCGAACTCGTTGGATGAGCTGGTCGCCGGTTATGCCTGTCCACTGTTTGTCTCGCTTGAAACGCAGCACTTCGGTAGAAGGCCGCGCCGATACGGACTGCTTGAGCAGCTCGACGAGCGTCTGTGGGTGGGAGTTTTCCATTTGACTGAACTTGCTTCCGAAAGCGAAGCGGAAAAGCGCGGCCATTCTAATTCGGCAAGCGGATTATGTAAATCGAAAACCGCCCTGCGACACTCGATGTGAGCGGCCAGTGATGCCCGCGAGCAACAAATGCGCAGTGTCTGAACCCTCGGCATGCATAGCCCGGGGGGTGGGTCGCGGACTGGCAATCGGACCGCCGCGTCCGAGCGATGTATGGTCAGGTTGGAGTGCATTCGTGACTCGATTCGCATGAGCCACAAGAATGCCACTCTGCGTGAAACAAACTAATAGCCAGCAAAGCAAATGAAAGAACGCGATTGTGCATCAGCTCTTTATCAAGTTGCGTCTATTACTATTGTGAGAGCCGGTGAACAATCGCGTTACGACGCAATCTATATCGAGACACCTCAGACTCAGTGAAGAAAGGAGAACAATTCAATGCCAACAAGAAGAAAACCCTCCACCCCGACAGGTGGACACACTCCAGTTTCGAACTTATCTAAAGAGGCCGCTCAAATTTCAGCCGTGAAGGCACCTGTTTCTAACCCGCCCTCCGAGGGCACTAATCCCAAAACGATCAAGCCGAGAGATGACGGCGCAGAGGCTGTTAAGGGATTCAAGATGGTGGAAGCCACAGAGGCCACGCTGGCCGACCTTTACACCGCGCCGGACACCAGTGAACTGAGCGACATTGGCGTGGCATCTTTCGGCCCGCCTCCTCCGGCGACCGAAACTGTGCATGGTCCGGATGACCGCGTCCAGATCACGACTACCGCCGTCTATCCCTGGCGCGCGCATGCTTCGTTGCTTATCACGGCCGCTGATGGATCGAGGTGGATAGGAACCGGATGGTTTATTGGCCCACACACGCTGATGACCGCCGGTCACGTCGTCTACATCAAGAACAGCGGTGTGGCGGGAAGAGATGGCTGGGTCAGAAACATTGATGTGATGCCTGGCCGCAACGGCAGTTCGCTGCCGTATGGCACTGTTAAGAGTGCAAACTTCCACTCCGTCATCGGCTGGACAAACAGCGGAGATGAGAACTTCGATTACGGGGCGATCGTCATCCCGACGAATCTGGGCAGCACAACTGGCTGGTTCGGGTTCGGCGTGTTCTCAGATGGGGACCTTCTCGCTTCTGTCGGAAACATCTCCGGATATCCTGGCGATAAGCCTGCGGGTACGCAATGGTACGACGCGCGTCGGATTGCATCGGTCAACCCACGCAAAGTGTTTTACGATATTGACACCTTTGGCGGGCAAAGCGGCAGCGCCGTATACAGGATTATTAGCGGGGGTCGCTACGGCATAGCGATTCATGCCTACGGTGGCGCGACGACAAACTCGGGCACCCGAATTGTGAGACCGGTCTTCGATAACATGGTAGCCTGGAAGGCCTAGTGATAGGCGGACAGTCGGGTCTGGCGGGTTGCTTCAGCGGGCAGCCCGCTTTATCTTTTTCAAGAGGTGATGATGGCAGGAAAGCCAGGTCTGATTTCTGGAGTCGTTCGCGATCCCAACGGCAAGCCAATTATTGATGCACGAGTCTATTTCACTGGAGGCCCCGAGCCGTTGCCTGATATTGCCGCGCTGACAAACAGCAACGGCGAGTTCACCTTGTCCGCCCCTTCCGCCGGCACCTACAGCATTGAAAGCAACGCCGATGGGTTCTCTCCAAAAGCGGCAACAGTCGCAGTCGCGAGCGGGCAGAGATTACATCTTGATATTCGGCTGGAGAGGTAAGGCGCAACCTTACACCTGATGAGCAGCAACCCGCTTTACAATGCCAATAGAAAGCGATAAGTTCGCGCCTCGGAAGCGGCGGGTCGGTTCAACAAGCTCTTTATCCGCGATGCCCTTCCGCGTTCTCTGCGTGTCAGTGCTCGCGAGCAATGTGGAGCGCTCCCTACGCTAGATCAGTACCCGGTCTGCTCCGCCTGGGTGTAGTGACACTTTCTTTAGTGAAGGAGATACCATGAAGATACCCAAGATCATTGTCATTTGTTTTCTATTACTGCTTTGCCCGCTGGCTGTTAGTGCGCAAGAAAGCGCGACGACAAAAAAACAAGAACTCATACGAGAGTTGCTGGTAGTCACTGATGCGGCGAATAACGCAAACAAGACGCTCGATTCAATCGTCAGCGAGATGGACAAACAATATCCGAACCTGGTCGAAGGCCTGGCTGATGCTGACCCGAGCCTGACTCCGGCGCAACGACAGCGGGCTAAGAAGATGCTCACCGAAAACCGTGCTCAGTATTCAAAACAGCTGATGGAACGTATCAAACAGCGCGTCGATTTTGGACAATTTGTTGAGAGTTTAACTGCCTCCTTGTACGACAAGTACTTCACGGAGGACGAGCTGAATGACTTGATCTCCTTCTACAAGACTCCGACCGGCAAGAAGACGTCAACCGTCCTGCCGGAACTCTTTGCCGAATCTTTGCAGAAAGCGAGCGAGAAGTTGTCGCCGGTACTTACCACGATAATCACCGAAATGGCGGCTGAGGAGAAAGAAAGAATAAAGCGGATGAAGTAGAGATCGAGAAGGAGAATCATCATGCTTACTTTTGCACAAACCCAGCAACAGACCCAGCGGCCGAAGTCAGCTGGAGTTGCGCTACCACATGCAGTGCAAGATCAACTTAATGAGATGAATCCTTCTAATCATTTGCAGCGTGCTGGTCGAAGTCAGGCGGTTGAGAGTAGGCCCCCGACCGAGCCTAAAAGTCTCGAAGTCGGATCGGAAATGAGCGGCACACGCTTCGGCCACGACTTCAGCGGAGTACCGCTTCAGACTAAACCAGTGATCAGCGCTACAGGGGATGTTTACAAACCGGAAATAGATTCCGCGGCCGACGAGCCAGTCCGAGCTGAGCACGGTTGCGCCTGTGGAGCGAGTTGCCCCAAGTGCAAGGGACTCGCGCGTCGTGTCAGTAATACGATAAACACAAACGGCGACCGGATGACCCTGAGCCAGCCGGGTGATGACCTTGAGAAAGAAGCAGACAGGGCGGCGGACGATGTGATGCGAATTCCGGAAACTGCGCTTGAGTCACCCGTCACCAGCAACTCGGATGCTCAACCGCCTTCCCTCTCGCGTCATGAAATTCCCCACGGCAACACCCCCGGCGCGACCCAAGGCCAGCCCGCACCAGAGGCGATTGAAACTGGAGTACCTTCTCGGACCGAAAGTGAGATCCGAAGTGCTTTGGGTAGCGGGGCACCGATAGCGCAGTCCCTGCGTAACTTTTTCGAGCCGCGTTTCGGCCATGACTTCAGTCAGGTTCGGATTCATACCGGTCAGGGGGCTGCCTCAACCTCGCAGAATCTGCGGGCGGCTGCATTCACCTTCGGCTCCGATATTTTCTTCAACGCAGGGCAGTTCAGACCCGAGACCGCTGCCGGGCGTAGTTTGTTGGCGCACGAATTGGCGCACGTGCTCCAGCAACAGGCTGGACGCGTCTCCAGGCGAGTGATACAACGCGCGTGGATTGGCTATCGTCAGCTTACCTGGGCTGATTTCATGGCAAATCCCCCCGCCGCACCAGGGCCGGAGGGCGCGGAGGTCCAAACCAAATTCGATCTGATTCCTTCGTATACCCCGACGTCTACCGTAAGAGCAACGACAAGAAAGTGCGGCTCTGGCAGGGGTCGGTCCACTGAAGTTGAAGCGACATACAAGCCTGATATAGCCGACTTTAGCAAACCTGAAGCTCAGATGAATCAAGATGCTTCCTGGGCGATAGAACGTTACACCGGAAACGGCACCAACTTTTGCGCGGGTGCCGCGACGAGGTGCGAAAGCGACTTTAACAATTTCCCTGCGCAAGCCGTAAACACGTGCAGACAAGCGGCTGGCGTTTGCGTGAATGCGTTCAAACAAGGTGGCAAATCATTTGGACAGTACTTCAATAACACGCCGGTGTCGGTTACCAGAGAAGCCGACTGCGCGACCACCTTTTTCAACCAGTGTCGGCAGGAATACGACACCACTGTACGCCCCATTCTGGTCCAACTCGCGAGGGATTGGCTTCGCTTGAGGGACCAGGCTCAAACTGATTACGATTTCCAAACCACCAACGGCTCAAATGCGGCGCAGCAGAGAGCCTGGGAAGCCAAAATCGCTGGTGGACTGACCGGATATGTTCCAACGGCAGCTCCTGCGCCGGCGGCGGCACCACCCGGACCGGGCGCGACTCCGACAACTCCTGCGCCAACTAATCCGCCGACCACTCCGGCCCCGGCTCCGACGCACTAAGAGGACGCGCTAAAATGCGAAAGAACTGGACGTACAACACAGAGCGGTCCGGCTCTTCGACACGCTAGATGCCCGAGTCGCTGCAACCGCCAGGAGCTAGACCATGAGTAGCTTTTCCCAAATCGGGATTCGTTCTCAAGAGCAAGTACTAGTGAGCCTCGCTCGGTTCAGCGAGCCGAAGTTCGCAGCGAGTCATCAGCCAAATCCACTCTCAAACATACATACTGCCGCCGGCAGCCAAGCATTGGAATCGCTGCGATCCACACCAGAAGAGAAAAGCGTGGAGGGTTCCAGTGCGGTGACATCTCGCTTCGCCTACGATTTCAGCCGCATTCCAGTTGCTCCGTCCGCAGCCTCAGAGCTTCGTGTCAATTTAGCTCCGGTGTCGGCCTCGGCGCCGACGATCCAGCGTAAGCCCGTCATCAGCTCCCCGAGTGACGCATACGAGCTCGAAGCGGACCAGGTGGCCGAAAAGGTGATGCGAATGGCCCCGCCAGTCCTGACCACGTCAGCAGGTGCGTCGATAGGGCGTAAGTGCGCGGAGTGTGAAGATGAGCAAGAGAAGCGGATCCAGACCAAGGCCTCGTCTGCGACTCCTGCTAACGCGACTCTTGACGCTGGAGCTGCGATGAGCGCAATCGACCGGGGCGGCGGCGCACCGCTGCCACGTGAGGTCCGCTCCTATTTCGAGCCTCGGTTCGGGTACGACTTCAGCCGCGTTCGCGTACACGCCGGCGACGCAGCCGCGCACGGCGCACGCGCAGTACGGGCGCGGGCCTATACCATCGGTCGCGACATCGTGTTCGCGTCCGGGGAATATGCGCCGGCGACGATGCGGGGTAAACGGCTTCTTGCGCACGAGCTCGCACATGTCGTTCAGCAAGGGCATTCTCATCGACGCGACGGCAACTTGGCAGCGAGCCTTGTTGGAACGGAAGCGGCTCACATGAACCAGCTTCCGTCCAGAGCGTTGGAAGAAGCTGATCTATCAACTCGCTCGATTGCCGAATCACCGGCCGTTGTCAGTCGTAAGGAAGCAGGTCCCGACGAAACATCCGGCTCTGAGCGGGGCTCCGGAAACAAACCAAAAGATCTAAAACAAATATCGAAGGATTTATGTGTCAATCAACCAATCGATGACACAAAAGCTGAGTGTCAATTCTCCAGCGCACAACTAAACATGGTGAGACTTATTAAGGAACACGCTCTACGCACTTGTACTAAATCGATGGCGGCAATCAACATGCACGGTAACGAAGGCGAGGTGATAAGGATTGCGAAGGACTATTTCAACGTAACAATCAAACTTTCTGCAAAGACCAAACGGACATTGCTCAACATTATCAAAACGGTTTCGGACAAGTTAGAACATTCCGCCATCGTCTGTGGAACCTGTCAGGATAAGCATTGCAACGGAGGTGCGATTGCGCACGTTGATGAAGCCAGAACATTCCTGGTTTTGTGCCCTCGATTCTTTAACAGCGAACTACACAAAACGTATTTGACTCCAAGATACCTGATCCACGAAGCCGGGCACCTAGCCGGAATAGATAAGAATACGAGTCTTCGCGAGGAGTTCTACTGCGACCAAGGGGCAACAAAGGAAGAAAAATGCCCTGTTCTCGATGCCATTCATAACGTTGATGCGTGGTCCCATTTCATTGAGGAATTGGCTTACACAATCTGAAAGTCGAAGCGCTGGCGATTGCTTGTCGTGTCGTTTCAGCTACTTCGGCTCGTTGTCCCACCAGTACTGCTTCTCGAGCTTTCGCTGTGCTGGCCAGATCTGATCGAGCGTCTCGCTCTCGAACAACTCGCCGTTCTTCATCACGTACGTTATCGTGTTCGTATTGCGAATATCCAGCAGCGGGTTCTTGCTTAAGATGATCAGGTCGGCAAGCTTCCCCGCTTCGATCGAACCAACATCCTGCTGGAGTCCGATCGCATGCGCCCCCACAATCGTCGCGGCGCGCAATGCTTCGAGTTGAGTCATACCGCCGGATTGTAGATCCCAGATCTCCCAGTGACATCCGATACCTTGCATCTGCCCGTGCCCGCCCAGACATACGCGCCCGCCCGAGTGAACTATATCCGCGGCGGCTTTAGCGATTCCCTTGTGTCCGTATTGCTCTTCGCGGAACCATTGGCCTCGACGCTGAACCATCGTGTCCAGGAGTGCATGGGGAATGAACCGTCTGAGCTTCATGTCGCCGTGCACGTCTGTGGTTTCGAACCAGTAGTTTTCGGACCACGGCGCTCCGTAAGCCACCAGGATCGTCGGGGTGTAGAAGGTTCCGGTCTTCGCAACAAACTGAACGACGTCTTTGTAAAGCGGGTGAATCGGCAGCGCGTGCTCGCTCCCGGAAAAGCCGTCGGCCATCTGTGTTAAGTCGAGCTTCAGGTCCAGTGCGCCTTCAGTTGTCGAGGTAATCCCGAACTCCTTGCAAGCCATTGCAACCCACTGACGGACAATGCGATCGCCGGCCACGTACTGCTTGAGCGTGGTCGTATGATAAGCGTCCTTATAGCGCTTGATGTAATTGCGAGTTGCGTCTTTGTCATCAAGGCCCGAGCTCGAGAAGACGCCCGGCCCGGTAGTGTAGACTCGCGGCCCGAGTATGTCTCCGGTCTCTACCAGATCCGTGTACTCGAATACATCAGTCGTCGAGCTTTGAGGATCGCGCGTCGTCGTCACTCCGTAAGCCAGATTCGCAAGGTACTGCCACACCTGTGTCTGGTGCACTCCGCGAGGCGGCCACATATGAGCGTGCACGTCCACGAAACCGGGGATTATCGTTTGGCCGGACACGTCGATCACTTTGGCTCCGGCAGGAACTGACACTTTTCCTTTCGCTCCGACTGCAGCTATCCGGTTGTCGGTCACCACGATATCGCCCCGCTCGATCACCTCGTCCCCGTTCATCGTGATGATGCGCGCCCCTGAAAGCACGACTGTTCCTTTGGGGCGATGACGCGGGAGATCGACTGCCACGTCTATGGATTCAGGTTTCTCACTGGCAATTTCCTGGCGATAGAACTTCGCGCCCCACGACCAGGTCACCGACTTTCCGTCCGACGACCAGGAGAGATAGTCGCCGCCCTCCGCCGACATCTTCTTAACCGGGACCGACGACGGCTCTTTCGTTATGCTGACCGTCAACGTCTCTTTTCCGGGCTTTGGAATCGTCACGAGATAATGTTTGCCCTGAAGGTCGACGAAAGCCATCTTGCCATCAGGCGAGAGCTGAATCTGGTCGGCGTTGGGCGGGAACGGCCCTGGCGCAGCGCCGGTTACTTTTAAATGAAGACGTCTATCGTAACCATCAAGCCGTACCGAGCTGAGGCCCAGGTCGGTAGTCAGATAAATGCGCTCCGAGTCACCGCCGGCGAAGTGAGGGTCGCGGCCGCCTTGTGACGGAGCGATCAGCTTTGAGTCGCCGCCCGCGGCCGGAATCCAGCGCAGATCCGCCCCGGTGCTTCCTCGGATGCCGAAAATCTCGCTTTCGGCCTGAGCTTTCGCGTCGGGAAAAACGTCGTGATCGCGATAGTGCAGATCGGCGTATCGCTGATCATCGACCGAGCCGGAGATGAAGACAATCTTCGAACCGTCAGGCGAATAGACCGGCGAAGAGTACGAAGCGGTTCGCCGCGTGAGGCGTTCAGGCCGCCCGCCTTCAACAGCTATTCGATTAATATCGCCTCCGGCCGTCGACCATGTGACGTAAGCGATAAACCGGCCGTCGGGCGACCACGTCGGCATGAACTCACCGACCTGCGAGTCGGTCAAACGCCGGGGAGTTCCCGAAGGAAAGTCCATGATCCACAATTTGTTGAGCGAGCTGAACGCCAGCCGCTTACCATCGGGTGACACCGCCGGCCAACGGATCAACCGCGCGCGAACCATCGAGCTGTCGTCGACGCGATTCTGGAAGTAGACTCGCGGCGCGATCTCGGCTTCCACTTTGGCAGTGAAAGCAATCGGAGTGGCCTTGCCGCTTTCCAGGTCGACTCGCGCGATCTTGCCGTTGATCGGAACGATCAGCGAGTGCCCGTCGGGCATGAAGCAGTATCCCGGAAACAAGTCGCGAGTCCCTCGCGACTCCTGATCGTCGCGCGTAACGTTGTTAATCAGCCACCTCTCTTCGCTTGTCTCCAGATCGCGAACCCGAAGCGCGGTGCCGGTCTCGAAGCGCGTTGCGTAAACCAGTTTCTTTCCATCGGGCGAGAGCACCGGGCGCATCGCGCTGCCTTGCGCGTTGGTTATTGTGTCGGACTCGCTGGTATCGCGATCGAATCTTGCGATCTGCCAGATTGGAAACTGTGCGTTGTAGCTGAAGACTCCCGTTCTTCGCGCATAGTAGATATAGCGACCGTCGGATGAGGCCACCGCGCCATATTTGCTCTGGCGAGGCGGTTGAGGGGGTCCGCCGGCGGATGGATCCTGCGGTGGCGGGTCCGGCGGCCCGATCGAAACACCCGTTCCGCCATCCTTGTGATACATCCAAAGAGATAAGGTCGAGAACACGTCGGTGTTTTTGGAGACGATGATGTAGTTGCCGTCGGCGGTCCACGATGGGGACAAGAACGATTGGTTGCGGCCCTTGGTCAGCGGCTTGGGATTCGCGCCGTCGGCAGCCGCGAGCCATAAGTTTTCAGCTCCGCTTGCGTCGCTTATGTAAACAATCCGCTTGCCGTCGGGCGAGAATCTGGGCTGGCTCTCAAAAGAGAGTCCACCGATGATTCGCTTGGCCTCACCACCCGAAACCGGCATCGTGTACAGGTCGCCAAGCAGATCGAAGACGATGGTTTTGCCGTCGGGTGAAACATCGAGTGACATCCAGGTGCCCTCGTCGGTTGTGAACTCGATCTTCTCCTCGGTCTTAAGCGGTAGCTCTTCATCTTTCTTCTCGGTTTTCGAGTCATCTTTCTTGTCGTCTTTTTTGTTGTCCTGAGCGAATGCGGCAAACTGCGCGATCAACAGCAAAATCGCAAACAGTGAAACCGCAGCACGGAAACGAGAGGAAGATAAAGTCATTGAACCTGACCTCCTTGAGAATTGCGGGAATTGGGCACTGGAAAGCAGAGCGAGAGAATACCAGAGCGCTCGGCGTGGGACAAATGAGGGTTTGTGTTCAGACATCGGCGGCGGCGAAACCCTTTAAGTACTTTGTACGTTTTAGTCCCTTGTGCAATACCAACTCTGGACAGGTCGAACGACTCAGCCAGTCGGTTTAGTCGTCTCGAGGTCGTGGAGCGCTCGCTCCTGATGTGCTAAGTTGCGGCGTGGCGAAGTACTAGAGGACGCTGCTTCAGATTCTGCGAGGGGCATCGGATGCAAAGATTTCATTCGAAGAGTTGTGCGGGTTGCTCCGGCACTTGGGTTTGAAGAACGCTTCGAGGCAGCCATCACATCTTTACGAAAGACGGAGTTGCAGACATTCTCAATCTTCAGCCAAGAGGAGCGAAAGCCAAACCATATCAGGTAAAGCAAGTCCGAGGGTGATTGCGCAGCACAAAATGACAGGTGAGAGCGATGAACAATGACTACAAGTACGAAATTATTATTTACTGGAGCAACGAGGATGAAGCATTCATCGCCGAAGTGCCGGAGTTGCCAGGTTGCGCGGCAGATGGATCAACCTATGCAGCGGCTCTAGCCAATGTGGATGTGATCATTCAGGAGTGGATTGAAACAGGGATAGAGTTGGGTCGTGCGATACCAGAGCCGAAAGGTCGTTTAATGTATGCGTGACCCTGCCTCGACAACCTTTGCTTCAATCCAGCTGAAGATCTGTAATCGTTTCGGTCATCCGCGCCCGTCGTTTGACGGAAGACCAAGCACTAGTCACCTGTGCCGGCGCCGACCTTTACTTCATCATCTGCGTTCGCATCAATTTCCCGCGACTTCGAGCGACTAGTTGCCACACCCGGTAGGACTCGTCGTCTGAATGGGTGTCTCACAGAGTAATCCCGCGCCGCGAGCCTCCTCCACGCCGCCGTCGCAGACATATCGTCGAATATTGAATAAGCCACCGGAGTCACGATCAGCGTCAACAGCAGCGATAGCGTCTGCCCGCCAATAACGACTACTGCGATGGCTCGGCGCTCGTCGGCGCCCGGCCCGGTTCCCAACGCGAGCGGCATCATTCCAGCGACCAGCGCAAGCGTGGTCATCAATATCGGACGCAGCCG
>DATMCM010000757.1:0-2162 GCA_035558335.1 Blastocatellia bacterium
TGGCTGCGGCGAAGCGCAAATAAAGAACTGAGCACCTCCGCTGTTTGCCTGGCCCGCAATGCGAACGGTCGAGACCGTGCCGCGCACATGCTTGAGGTCGCTGAATTCATCGGCGATTTGATTGAGCGCGCCGGTGCCCCAACGCTCGCGGGGAGTCTGTGGATCTTTGAGCAGAGGGTCCCCGCCCTGAATGATCCCGCGCGCGATCACGCGAAAGAACGCCGAGCCGTCATAAGAGCCGGCGCGCGCGAGCTTGACGAATTGCTGGACATGCTTTGGGGCTTTCTCAAAGAAGAACTCAAAACGAATCGAGCCGAGATCGGTTGTGATGACCGCTTCAAGCTGCGCGGCTTGTTCGGCAGTGATCGCGGCTGCGGGCGGAGCCGGCTGAGCGTCTTTCTTCTTCTGTTGCGCGGCGGTGTTCAATCCCGCGAGCACAAGCAGGACAAAGCAAGCGGTCACAGCGCAGACGAGCCATTGCGCCGGCCCGACGTCAACTCCCGTGCGATTCAACTCTGCATCTCGGCCTCGCATCTGCCCTCCCCTTCTTATGAACTATGCTTGTGAATGCCCATGCTGTTTGCTCGGTCAATTTCTGTCAAATCGAATGAGGGTCCTTAGCAGAGTGCTGGAGAGACCCCAAAAGTCCGCACCAAGCGGAGCGCCAACAATCACACCAACGCCGAGAGACTGTATGAAATATCGGAGCAAGGCGCACCTTGTCGAAAGCTCGGAACAGGACAGGTCGGGAAGGTGGGCTTGCCCCCGCTGCCTGAGAGCGTCGACTATTGGCAAAGCTAAGCCCCGGCATGATGCCTCGAGCACAAGCAGCGGGGGCAAGCCCACCTTCCCGACCTGTCATCGCTTCAAGCTGCGTCGCAACCTAAATCGGCTTCGCAACGATCTCTGCGTTGATGTGATTGCGCCTGAGGTCTTATGATTCATTGCCTCTTTCGTCCACTTGTCAGGGAAGAATCTTCGCAAGACTGTGAAGGCCATCTGTTCATATCAGTGAGCGGAACAAACCTCTTCCGCCGGCGTCTAAGCAACCGTGCAAGCTCAAAAGAGAATCCGTCGAAGTGGTGAGGTGAAGTGTGTCCAAAAAGAGTACCCTCGATCGCATCGAAATTCCCAAGCCCTGCTTTGCTGATTGGGAGCGGATGGTTGGCTCTCAAAACATTCGCTTCTGCACGGAGTGCAACAAACACGTGTACAACCTGTCAGGAATGACCCGGGGTGAGGCCGAGGCGCTGGTTGCTTCCGCCCCGAAAGGCCGCTTGTGTGCGCGGCTGACTCGAGGAGCGGACGGGACTACGCTGACGGCCGATGATCAGCCCAGCGTGCAGCTGATCTGGCGCCGCGCTTCGCCGATCGCCAACGTGGTCGTGAGTGCGATGTTGACGATGTCGACGCCGGGGATCGCGAGCGCAGCCGGGATAAACAGCGACCGTTCATCGATCGCTTCGGTGTTTGACGCGCCGGACCCTGAAGCCGCTCCGCAAGGCGCAGTCGCAGCGCTTTCCGGATCGACGACAGACAAGCAGGGCCACGCGATTCGCGGCGCAAAGTTGATGCTGATCAACGAAGACACAGGCGATACTCAAACGGCGGTTTCGTCTTACGACGGTACGTTTCGCTTCTTCGTTCTGACAAATGGACTCTTCACGCTCAGTGTGGAAGGAGCGGGTCTCTATAAAGTCGAAGCGAACGGTTTGAATCTCGGCAACGGCCAGGAGCAGCGGTTGGATATCACCATGGAAACCATTCCGGATCAGGTCACTCTAGGCGGCGTAATGGCGCGTCCGATGAACCCCTTGCGGAAGCTATATGCCGAAAGCGACCTCGTGGTCGTTGCCCGCGCTGGGGACTCAGTGAAAATAAAGAACGACGGCGAGAGTCGATTTGTTAGAACTTCGCTTAGCGTGTCGTCCACTCTGAAGGGCGAGGGAAGCGACCCGGTGGTCTATGTGTACCAATCTGTCTATGGCGACGAACCGGGCCCATTCACACGTGGAGAGGACCTTCTGATTTTCTTGGAACACAACAGAAACGGGGGCGCCATCAAGCCGATAGGCGGGTACGAGCTCGTAGACTTCCAGCGCAGCGTGAAGGAACTCTCCAGCTCGGCGCTCGATGTCTACGTGCAGCGGATCAACGAGCTT
>DATMCM010000758.1:0-18315 GCA_035558335.1 Blastocatellia bacterium
GAGGAAAGGTTGAGGCAGTCGCTGTCGCAGCCTCGGTTCAGCACGGTGTTGTTGGGACTGTTCGCCTGCGTCGCGCTGATGCTGGCGGCGGTCGGGATCTTTGGCGTGATGTCGTATGTCGTCACGCAACGGACACACGAGATCGGCATTCGAATGGCGCTCGGCGCGCAGCGGCGCGATGTGCTCAAGTTGGTCGTCGGGCATGGAATGCGTCTTACGTTAATCGGGCTGGGGATCGGGTTGGCCGCGTCACTCGCTTTGACGCGCCTGATGTCGAGTCTGCTATTCGCCGTTAGTCCAACCGATCCGCTCACGTTCGTGGCGATTTCGCTGTTGCTTGTCGCTGTAGCGCTGTTGGCCACTTATCTTCCAGCGAGGCGCGCGACCAAAGTGGATCCGATGATTGCGTTGAGATATGAATGAACTAGTCAGTAGTCCGTAGTCAGTAGTCCGTAGCTCGTGTTTCGAGGCTCTTCTCGATCTCAAAAACACGAGCTACGGACTACTGACTACGGACTACGGACTACCTTAGGGAGTGACTTATGGAGACGCTGATCAAAGACTTGCGCTTCGGTGTACGGATGATGGCAAAGAAGCCCGGGTTCACTTTAGTCGCAATGATTACACTGGCCCTGGGCATCGGCGCGAACACCGCGATCTTCAGCGTCATCAACGCCGTGCTTCTTCGTTCATTGCCCTTCCCCGAGCCCGATCGTCTGCTCGTGCTTGCGGAGAAAGGTCACGACGGCAATCGAATGGGCGCTGCGTATCCGAATTACGAGGACTGGCGCGCGCGGGCGCGGTCTTTCGAGGCTATGGCTGCGTTTCGCTCGCACACGTTTAATCTGACTGGAGTGGAAAAACCTGCGCAGTTGCAATGCCGGACGGTGAACTGGAACTTCTTTCAAATGCTTGGCGTACAGGCGGAGCTTGGCCGGACCTTCATCGAACAGGATGATCGGGTGGACGCGGCCCGGACTGCGGTGATCAGTCACGGCCTGTGGCAAGAATCGTTTGGCGGCGACCCCGCGCTTATCGGCAAGCAAGTCAGGCTGGATGGTGACAGCTACACCGTGCTCGGTGTGTTGCCGCCCGATTTCGAGTTGTTCCGCCGGGTTGACCTCTACGTGCCGCTGGGGCTGATGCTGACCCCGCAATTCGGAATGCTGGCTCGCGGCAACCATTTTGGGTTGAACGTCCTGGCGCGCTTGAGGCCCGGAGTCAGCGTGGACCAGGCACGTGCGGAAATAGAGACTATCGTCGGGCAACTCGAACGCGAGTATCCCAGCACCAACAGCGGAAGCGGAGTCATAACACAGGAGCTCCAAAACAGATACTCCGAAAACATCCGCCCGGCTCTGCTGGTGCTGCTGACGGCGGTTGGGCTCGTGCTGCTGATCGCCTGTGTCAACGTCGCCAATCTGTTGCTGGTGCGGGCGTCAGAACGACAAAAAGAGATCGCAATTCGGCTTGCGCTCGGTGCGCGGAGGGCGCGAATCGTTCGGCAACTGCTGAGCGAAAGCGTGTTAATTGCGTTGCTGGGCGGAGTAGGCGGACTGTTGATCGGGGTATGGATGAAGGACGGACTCCTCGCGCTTGCGCCGCAGAATGTCCCCCGGCTCAATCAAGTCAGGCTTGATGGCGTGGTGATGCTTTTCACGCTCGGTGTTTCGGTCTTGACCGGTGTGCTATTCGGACTGCTTCCCGCGTGGCATGCGTCGCGCAGCGATCTGCACACAACTTTGAAAGAGGGCGGGAGGTCGAGCGGCGGCTCGTCGCGCGAAGGTATGCGCAAGACTCTGCTCGTAGCTGAAGTTGGCTTGTCGCTGGTGTTGCTTAGCGGCGCCGGGCTGATGCTGCGGACAGTCTTTCAGTTGACGCGTACGAACCCTGGGTTCAACGCGGAGAAGCTGTTGACGATACAGATGACGCTTGGCGGAAATGCGTACGATCAGCCTCGCCGGCGGATGTTTTACGACGAATGTCTGACCCGCGTGCAGGCGCTGCCGGGTGTGCGATCCGCGGCGATGACGTTGTCACTGCCGATCGATGGTTCTAATTGGAACTCGGTTTTCATAGTGGGTGACCAGCCAGTCCCGCCGCGCGCTGAATTGCCGAGTTCAGCGTTCACGCCGGTCAGCGCGAATTACTTCGAGGCTATGGGAATCCGGCTGGTCAAGGGCCGCGCGTTTACAGGCGCCGACACGGAAAAGTCTTCGGCTGTGACGGTGATAAACGAGACGATGGCGCGGCGTTTCTGGTCCAACGAAGATCCGATCGGCAAACGGTTGAAGCAGGGCTGGCCGGAAGACAAATCGCCGTGGCGCGAGGTGGTTGGCGTCGTCTCCGACGTTAAGCTGAATGGTGTCGACCAGGAAACGCCGCTTCAAGCTTATCTTCCCCTGGCGCAGGAGCCTGCAACCGGGTTGGCCCTGGTCGTGCGCACTGAAGGCGCTCCGCTCCGGTTGACAGCAGCGATCGAGGAGACGATCAACGCGATCGACAAAGACCTGCCGGTTTTCAACCCGCGCTCGATGGATCAAATGATGGATGACGCGATCGCGCGTCAGCGATTGATGATGGTGCTTCTGACTGGATTTGCGTTAGTAGCGCTGCTGCTGGCGGCGGTGGGAATTTATGGTGTGGTCTCGTATTCAGTCAGTCAGCGCACGCGTGAGATCGGCATTCGCATGGCATTAGGGGCGCAAGCTCGCGACGTGATGAAGCTGGTCGCAGGTCAGGGAATGATGCTGGCATTGATTGGCGTGTTGATTGGCCTCGGAGCGTCGTTGGCCTTGACTCAGTTGATGAAAAGCTTGCTGTTTGGTGTCAGTGCAACCGACCCGCTCACGTTCTCAGCAATCTCGCTGCTGCTTGCGTTGGTGGCGCTGTTTGCTTGCTACCTGCCGGCTCGGCGGGCGACGAAAGTCGATCCGATGGTCGCGTTGAGATATGAGTGAAGCGATTGCGATTGCCAATTAGCGATTGCCCGGGGCGACAGCATGAGCGCGTGACAGGCTGCTACAATACGCGCCCATGATCACGGACTGCGGGTACTCGACTGAACCGCCCGATAAACAATACCGTCCCGCAACCATCCTCAAGTTCTTCATAGTTATCGCTGGGATTTCTTTCATCTTGCGAATCTGGTACGCCGGAGATCTCTACCAGGATGATGGGCTATGGTTCGTTGCCGCCGAGGAGATACTGCGCGGCAAGGCCCTCTATCGCGAGATCTTCTTTGACAAACCGCCCGCTCTACCACTGGCCTACGCGACGTTGTTCAAGATCTTCGGGCCTCACATACTGACCATTCGATTGTTCACGATCTGCTATTCAGTGGCTGTGTCGGCAATTCTCTACCGGTTCGGCGCGCGGTTTTACGATAAGCGAACCGGGCTGATTGCCGCTGCCATGTTTGCGGTTTTTAGCACTACATACATAAGCGGCGATATGCAGAGCCTTAACACCGATTTCCTGATGGTCCCGTTTTATTCGGCAGGCGCGTATTTGCTGATGCTCTCGGTGGCTCAATTCATTCGCGGAGGTAACTGGCAAGATCGCTCTTTCAGGCTGGCGCTGGCGGGCGGGTGTATGACGGGTGTTGCGTTCCAGATAAACCCGAAAGGCGCCTTCGACTTGATCTTCTTTGCGCTTCTTCTGATCGGCGCCTACAGTTGGGCGACCGGGCCTCTGAATACGATCAAGCACACCGTTGCCGCCTCGAAACTATTCGTCGTGGCCGTCATTGGGTTTGCGTTGGCTTCGCTTCCCTGCATTCTTTATCTCTCGGGAACGAATTCGTTTTCACGGTACAAGCTTTATGTGTGGGACCTCAGCATTAGCTATACCAACTACTATCCCGCGCGAAGAGCAGCCGAGATGTTCCGGCGATACGGGACAGACTACTTCTTGATAAACAATCTGCTGCTTATCACGCTCCTTGTCATTACTGCTTCCTTCCTTCATCGAGCACTGCTCTATGAAAGGGCACGGCGACGGACGGACGCGGAGAGCATTCAACCAGTTAAAGGCTCGGTTTATCAGGCGGAGAGTTGTCTCACACTTGGGTCGGACGCAGCGCTGCTGATCTGGTTTGCTGTTTCTTTCGTCGGTGTTGCGACGGGCGGGCGGTTCTTTGCGCATTATTACTTTCAAGCCTTGCCGAGTTTGTGTCTGATCGGGGCGCGCGGTCTTGTAGTCATAGTCTCGACGCTCAAAGGCCGCGGTAAGATCTTGCGACTCACTGTAACAGCCCTGCTCGTCGCCGGCCTTCTCTACACCCTCGTTCGCTCGCACAGCGAGACAGCAGCCCTGGCATTTGACTTCATACGCGGCAGGAACAGTAATGTAAGTCGCGAAGCGCGAATAGTTTCTGCGATCGTGAGGGACGTGCCGGATCCGGCCGACATGGTGGATCGCGTTGGTCCGGAAGCTGTTCGGCAGGGCGGTCCGCGAACCCGCGCCGCCGACGGACCGCCCGACTATCTCTTTGTGTGGGGAAACTGGCCTGAGATCTACTACCGGTCGGGGTTGCTTCCTGCCAGCCAATACGTTGGCGTGCAACCGTTGACCGGCTTGCCTGCGGATTTGCAATACGGCAAGGAAGAATACCGCCCGCTCATCGACGCAAACCTGGTTGCGGCCGCGCGCGCTGAACTCGCTCGAGAGCTTGAACAGACGCAGCCAAAATACATCGTCGACGAACTTGGCTTTCGCGACGATCAACTGTCGATTAAGAGATCTACTGAGATGCGTGATTTCATGAGCAACTATGAAAGATACGGTCCCGATGATAGCTTTCCGATCTATGTCAGGAAGACGGTCGGGAAATGACTAATCGCTATTGCTATGAGGTTTCAGGGTCGACCGATCGGCCAGTGACAGCGTCTCGTCCCTTTCTCACGCTCGCTGAAAAGGAACAACGCACTTGCGAACCGGCCCTTGTCCGGTGTATCGAATATGAGGAGCCTTTGTCATAACATTTTGAGCACAGCCAAACCATCAACAGGAGATTCGCAATGATCAGGAGAGTGTTTCTCGTTCTAGCAGTAGCCACACTGACAATCCAACCCTCATATCCGCAAGACCGAACTGCGGGCTCAGTAAGGCAAGTCAAAGCCGGCGAGGTTGTTCTCTTCGGCGACAGCTTCACCGTCAAAGTCTCTCAGGCCGCCAAGTCGCCTTTCGCGGGCGTTAAGGTCAAGGGTGAGCCGGTCGTCGTTGTGCTCGAGCTGGATGGCGGCAAAAAAGGCGTCACTCTTTCTTATAACCTGACGGCAGATTCGAGATCGTCGGATCTCTGCCTTGTTAGCGGAGGGCAGAAAACCGCGCCGCGTGCGGTGATGGAGGACTTTCCGAGCTGGGGCAGCGACAACGATAAAGAGATTGAAGTCCTCGATCCCAAGGAAACCGCCGGGAGTGTTTCGCTGAGCTTCGAGGGAAAGGGCGCCGTGTCGCTCTTGTTCGATGTTCCGGCGGCGCAAGCAAAGGCGCCGAGGAAGTTCTCGGTCAGTCTCCGAACGCTGCAGCCGAGAGATGAAGCGCACTCGTTCGTCGTGAATTTGTGAACCCAAACGTCGACGCGCCATACTTTCCCGAGTAGTCGAATAGTTGTGCCGAATAGCGGCAAGCTATCGTGAGCAACATGCCGCGGGTGCCAACGGGGCCGCGTAGCGGCTGCCTATCGATAGCAACACACCTCGGTGACCAGCCGGGCCGCGTAGCGGCTACCTATCGATAGCAACACACCTCGGTGACACGCCGGGCCGCGTAGCGGCTACCGATCGATAGCAACACACCTCGGTGACCCGCCGGGCCGCGTAGCAAGCTACCTATCGATAGAAACACGCCACTAGACCAGCCGGGTGCGTGGAGGCTAGCTGGATCCTAGGCGTAAATGTTCACAGAACTGGCTCGGTGTGGATGCAGTCCATCGCAAGGTAGCCGCTATGCGGCCCCCGCTTCACCCGACGACGTGATCTATCGATGGGTAGCCGCTATGCGGCCCGGCTTCACCCGGCGACGTGGTCTATCGATAGGTAGCCGCTATGCGGCTCCCGCTTCACCCGACGACGTGGTCTATCGATCTGTAGCCGCTATGCGGCCCGGCTTCACCCGGCGACGTGGTCTATCGATAAGTAGCCGCTATGCGGCCCGGCTTCACCCGACGACGTAGTCTATCGATCTGTAGCCGCTATGCGGCCCGGCTTCACCCGACGACGTAGTCTATCGATCTGTAGCCGCTATGCGGCCCGGCTTCAGCCGGCGATGCGGTCTATCGATATGTGTCCGCTACGTCGGCCCTCTCGGTTCGTTTGAGCGGACGTCACGGTCGCAACAGGATCCAGCTCGTCCGGTCATTCGGCAGTCCATTCCGCAGGTTTGGAAACCAACTGACCGGCTCAACCGTCTTAGCTATCACGGACCGTGATTCAATCGGTAGCGGCATTGTTGGAGGCGAGGTATGAACGGGAAAAAAGGCGTCGTTGTTTTCTTGATAACAATCGGGATCACTCTTGGAGCAGTGGCCCCTTATCTAGCGCAGGAAGCTTCAAATCAGCAAGCAGCGACGGCGGACGATAAGGAGAAACCAACGCCGGAAAAAAAGGCGGTGTTACTTCTGGACCAGGTTGTGTCCGAGGCTAGCGCATTCAGGCTGCCGGAGAATCGCATCTACGTTCTGATTTCAGCAGGCGACCTGCTGTGGGACCGGGACGAGCCGCGCGCTCGGGCGCTGTTCCTCCAGGCTTCTCAAAACATAGCCGAATTGATGCAGAAAGGTAACATCAACAACCGTCAGCCCTTTGGCAACAATCGCGACGCAAGTCAGTTGCGACAGCAACTCTTATTGACTGTAGCGCGTCACGACGCAACGCTCGCCTATCAATTGCTGCAAGCGACGCCTGCGCCTGCGACACTAGCTACCGCCCCTCGCGGTCCGGGAGCTCCTGACCCGGAAGCGAGTCTCGAAAAGAACCTCGTTGCGATGATTGCAGCAAATGATCCGAAGACCGCTTTTAAGAGCGCACAGGAATGGCTCGACAAGGGCCAATACCCCGCAGCGATTTCCAAGGCGCTCGCGCAGCTTCAAGTCAAGGATAGCGACTCGGCGGCGAAACTGAGTGACAAGCTGCTGCGGCAAATGCAGCCAGAGGAGCTGCTCGCCAAACAAGACGCTGCGCGACTGTCATTATCGCTCCTGAACCCGGGCCCGAGACCGGATGAGAAATCGAATGCGAGCGCGCAACCTGCCGCAAGCAACCCCGCTCAGGTTTTGGCTCAATCAAACTTTCGCGACCTGCTTCAGTCCGTGGTCACCGCGGCTATGAAGGCGACGCCGCCTCCGGCGAACAACCAGCGGGGTGGCGGGCCGAACCGCTTCGGGGGCGGGGTCGCTAACGGTACGCCGGTTGATCCGGCGAATCCACAAGCCAACGCCTGGTCGCTGCTGATGGGACTCCAATCGTTGCTGCCGCAGGTCGATCAGTACCTGCCTGACCGCAGCAACGCAGTTCGCCAGAAGCTGGCGGACGTCGGCGCAGGCAACGACCCACGCAACACGTTCGGCCAACTCAACAACCTGATGCGACAAGGAACCTCGGACAGCTTGATGTCAGCCGCGTCGCTGGCACCCGAGCGCATGCAGGACAGGCTCTATCAGCAGGCCGCAATGAAAGCGCTCGACGAAGGAAATTCGGATCGGGCGCGCGAGATCGCAACCCAGCACCTGGACTCGACCGCGCGTGACTCCGTCCTGCGCGCAGTTGATGCCAAGAAGACCGGCGGTGCCGGTCAAAACAAGATTGACGAAATACGGCAGACGATTGCGGGCGCTCAGAATGATGAAGAACGCATAAGCCTGCTGATGCGATTCGCCGACTCGGTTAAGTCCGACAATCCGAAGCTCGCGCTTCAACTTCTGGATGACGCGAAAGGGATCGTCACACGCAAAGCGGCAAACTATCGTCAGTTGGAGGCTCAAGCCAACGTCGCTCATGCGTTCGCCTCACTTGACGTCACGCGAAGCTTCGAGACTCTGGAGCCGGGCATTGCGCAGATCAACGAGCTTCTTTCCGCCGCAGCGGTGCTTAACGGCTTTGAGCTGAATCTTCTTAGAGACGGCGAGCTACCGCTTCAAAACGGCGGCTCGCTGATCGGCGCGATCAATAAGGTTGGCAAGGAGCTCGCGTTCCTGGCGAAGATCGATTTCGAGAGGGCTCAGAGGACGAGCGACGGATTTCAAGCCCCCGAAGCAAGAGTGCTGTCGAAATTGGCCATCGTTATGGGCGTACTCGGAGCGACGCCGATCGAGTCCGCCGACAATAGATTCGGCTTCGCCGGTGGTAGAAGCTTCAATCAGCCCGGCAGGCGGAACTAACGGCCGTGGCGGTTCATAAAACTTGTAGTTTGATGACACATTCTACCTGAGAGCGTGGGCAAGGAGTTGCGCAGAGAGTTCATGTTCTCAGGCGACGTTCTTACCCTCAAGCCCTCGCCAAACCGCCGCGTAATCTGGGGAGCGGCTCCGTTCCGAGTAACCCAACGACCTCAGTCCTAAACTTTTAGTTGACAAATCTTTGGCTCCGACTTACACTCCTAAAAACTTAGGAGTGTGACATGGCTAAACGCAAGACCGAACACCTGACGCGACTCGAGCTCGAAATCATGCATGTCCTCTGGGAGACCGGAACGGCTAACGTGCAGATCGTGCAGCAACAGCTCAAACGTGAGCTGGCCTACACTACTGTGCAGACTATGCTCAACATCCTGCATCGCAAAGGCAAGGTCAAGCGCACGCTAAAAGATCGCGCTTACTTCTACGAGCCGGTCGTCACTCGGACACAGGTCGTCAGTCACACGGTCAGCGACCTGGTGGACCGATTATTCGGGGGCTCGGCTGAAAGCCTGGTCATTAGCCTGGTTGAGACCAAACATCTCACGCCGGAGAAGCTGGATCGCCTCAACAAACTGTTGAAGAAGTCGGGGGTGAAGAGCGATGGAGAGAGTTAGCCAATTGCTGCTGACATATCTGTTCAACGCTTGCTGGCAAGTAGCGCTGATCGCCGCCGTCGCCACCGCCTGTGGCTGGTTGCTTCGCGAGACTCCGGCTCGCTGCAGGCACCTGCTCTGGATGGCCGCGTTGGCGCTCTCTTTTTTCCTGCCGGTGCTGACAGCCTTACATTTTTCAGACGATGATTCCCCCAACAACCAACTACCGCAACAAACAACGCTTCAACGGGTGATCGTTGATACGAGCCGCGTGCCGCTGGACGTAACCATTCCAGTGAAGAAGACTCGCTCATTGATCCCGGTGACCAGCAATCTAGCCGCAGAACTCATTGCAGTTTACCTGCTGTTTCTTTGCTATCGCGGCGTGCGTTTGTTGAGAGCCTGGATGCTGACGCGATCGATCGCTCGGGGCGCATCTACGTCGGACCTGCCCGAACACATCCGAGCGATCGCGGATCGGTGTCAGACCGCTCTCGGAGTGACACGGGTCGGATTCTCCTGCTCGGCTGCCGTTTCGATGCCGATTACTTTGGGAAGTCTAAACCCGCTGATCGTCTTGCCGGAGCCGTTATTACTCGAAGGTGATCGGGACGTCTTAACCTCCGCCATCGGGCACGAGCTCGTCCACGTTGCGCGGCGCGACTATTTGCTCAATTTGCTCTGCGAACTCATCTACGTACCGCTCTCGTTTCATCCAGCCGCGGCGCTGGTGAGACGCCGAATCCGGGAGGCACGAGAGCTGAGTTGTGACGAACTGGTGGCCAACAGATTGTTGGAAGCCAGCGTCTACGCTCGGTCGCTTGTCCGGCTGGCTGGTTCGGCAATGGGGTTGGGCCGCCAGACTACCGTCACCGTCGGCATCGGCGATGCCGACATTCTGGAGGAACGTGTCATGGCAATACTGAAGGGAACCAGAATCAATCTTGTCAGAAGAAATCTACTGCTGGTCGCAGCATCACTTTTGTTGACCGTGCCGTGCGCCGCTGCCGTACCATTTGCGCTCCGAATTGACATCAACCGTTTGAACTCCAGCGAAGCCTCTCAACAACAGCAGGCGACCCAACAAGCGGGAGACCGGGCACAGGTTGAAGTGATGACGCCTGCGCTTGGAGCCGATACGGAAGCCGGGACGGTGGTCGCCTGGCTGAAGAAACCCGGCGAGTCGGTTGAACGCGGTGAAATAATCGCCAAGCTCAAGACCAGTAAAGGCATTATCGGAGTCCCGGCATCTACCGGCGGAGTGATCGACCGACTGCTTGTAGCGGTCGGCGACAAGGCTCAGACAGGGTCTGTGCTCGCGGTTGTACGCTCGAAGGAGCAATCCGTCGGCTGGTCGTTATCAGTTACGCCGCAAGATCTCGAACGGCAACTGTTACTTCAAGAGTTGGAGGCTCGACTTCAAGACGAACAAAGCCGCGAGGCCGAGCAAAAAGCCAAACAGCGCGCAGAAAGGGAGTCGGCTGAGAAGGAAAGACCGATGACGACTACCAAAGGCAACCTCACGCTCACAAACATCGAACGAGAGTCGCGCGAGCGCCAGGAAGCCGAGGAGAGGGAGATGCGCGAGCGCGCGCTGATTGAGCTCAAACTGAATCTGGAGCGGGCCCGTGCGAAACAAGAAGAGATGGATCCGGAGATTGCCGCGCGAAGGCGGGCCGAGCTAGAAGAGATGGTAAGGAAACAAGCCGAGCTTGCCAGGCAAGCAAATATCAGCATGCAACAAGCGATTCAGATCGCGACTACCCAGTACCCGGGCACCGTGCTCGAATCCCGGCTGGCGGGCGAGCGAAACCAGACTTGCTACATCATAACGATACTCTCCGACAACGGCTCTGAGACCACAACCACCCGCCTGGTAATGAGCGCGAATGACGGGAGTATCCTCAAGTCTATCAAGGAACCTCGCTGAGAGTGTGAAACGATCCACTCAAGCGAGTGGTCGCGAGCCGATTCCAAGGTACTCAGACTGAGAAGGAAGGCTTCCCGGGGGATCGCCTGATTAAACGGGGGCGAGAGGAACTCCCAAACGAGTTTCTCTCGCCCTCGTCCTGCGCGCTGTGTGACTCGTTGTCACTCATGACCGCGCAGGTGCATGTGACAAGCTAGCGATTCTGGTCGTCGTCGTCATCGTCGTCATCGTCGGGGCCGCGTCCTGGCAATTCCGAGGCTGCGATCCACGGACCGTTAGCTGCTGGAGCGCCGATTCGAATCAGAACTATCGGCTGAGCGCAGACAGTGGGCACTGTGATTTGAGCGTCGATTTGGAAGTTGCCAGCCGCATCGATAGGCACGCCATCGGTCGGTGTGATCGTGAATGGAACTCCGCCGCCCGGCCCCCCGCAGGTCAAAGCCGCATGCACCGTAGTGATTCCGGCAACGGTTCCGATCAAGTTCGGCGGGACCGGGTTTCCGTTGGCGAGCGCGCCATCCCCGATGACCAAACCCCTGACGCGCGCTTTGAGCCTCCCGTTCGTGTCGAGCGTGATCTTACCGTTTTTCAAGACCCAAGGCGCGCCACCGGACACCACCCCTCTGATCGTTATATTTGGCGTCGAACCAAACGCTTGAGCGTTGATGACCTTCCGCCCCTTTGACGCTGTAACTGCAGAGAGCGGAATTAACATGAATATCGAAAGGGCTAACGCAAAACGTTTCATCTTACAAACTCCTTTCAGTGAGCGGTTAGTTGGAATCAGTCAGCTTTTTGCTTCCTGATTTGAAGGCACTTGGCGTAAGTGCTAACGGGTGAGGAGACTCGCGATGAGTCGCGGGACAAGGTACGAGAGTGAGATTAGCAATAAGGAGCGGTCCGATTCAAGCTCCCCTCTTTCGGTTAATGGGTATCGGAACCCTTCGTTGAAGTGGATAGGCTTCGGTTTGGCTTCGCCCGCGACGTTGGTCAACCTCACATTGGTAATTCAAGCTGATCTGGAATGTGCCGCGCCGGCGATAAACTTCGCAGGCGCGGCAATTCGGTCCCTTGCGTACTCGCTCCCAAGTCCGCTCACGGGCAGGAAGGCAATGCTCCTGCAGAGCCGGGTTTGTCTGCATAAGCTCCGTTCAGTTGGATGTTGTCCAAAGTGTAAGTGCCCATATCGTCCACGATCAGAACGACGCTGGTAATGGTTGACCCGGCAGGAATCGGTGGGAAAGCTTGGCCGGGATTGCATGGATCAATCGTCACTCTCGTCCATCCATTACCAAGAGAGACCTTGGTGGCGTTGGCGCAGCCTCCAAGGAAACTAAAACCGGAAGTCCCGCCCGTTGTGTAGGACACATTGAATCGTGGCGAACCCGCTTCGCAGGTACTGCCGTCTTTTATGTCGTATCCGAACGTAGGACCACACTGAACCGTCTCTCCTGTCGCACCGTTGAGCACGGTCCCCGCCGAAGCGTTCGTGCTGGTTGGGCAGTTTTTGGCCAGCGTGAGGCCAAAGCTCGTTCTGCAATTACTGTCGATTTCGCCGGTGCGGTTCTTCCACGACGCCACCACGCACTTGGTGTGATCCGGATCAAATTCGAACGTTCTGGACGCGTTGAAGGCGCCCCCGTCCGCAAAGACTACAGCCGAAATTGCAAGGATTGCTACGGCAAGTAGAGAAACTACTGCTGGTTTGTTCATCATAAACTATTCCCCTTTTCCCAGATTGATCGTTGTTAGAACAGATGAAGGCACCGATTTGCCTCACACCCAACTTCTGTGAGTACTCCTAAGGATATGTGAGAACCTTTCACGCAGCAAGATGCATTCCAATAGGAGTCAGTCCGCTAATAACAGCTTCCTTGATAACTGGAGCCGCGTTCAAATGAATCGAGCAATAAGAATTCGAAAGCAGCTTTCGGATAGAATTGACCGAATGCAATGTGTCAGGATTCAGATCAGAGAAGTAGCGACACAGCGTGGGAGCGACAGCAGATGATGCGAGGATCGAATGAATACTCTGGCGCAACGAATCGAAGCCTGCGATTGGAAAGACATTGAGGCGCAGCTTGACCAGCGTGGCTACGCATTGACACCCGAACTACTGACGTCGACGGAATGCGATGAGCTGATCAGGTTGTATGCCGACCCGCGACAATTCAGGAACCGGGTAGTGATGGAGCGTTACAGGTTCGGCCGCGGCGAGTATCAGTACTTTGCCGATCCGTTGCCGCAGCTCGTCCTTGAAATGCGCAGTAGCTTCTACTCTCCGCTGGCCGCTGTCGCTAACCGCTGGGCCGAGAGACTCAAGCAGAGCGAACGATTCCCCGAATCGCTTGAGGAGTTTCTGGAGGTCTGTCGCCGCGCGCGCCAAACTTCTCCGACGCCGCTTATGCTTCGCTATGAAACCGGCGATTACAATTGTCTTCATCAGGACTTATACGGTGAGGTAGCCTTTCCCTTCCAATCTGCTTGCGTGCTGAACCGAACTGGGCTCGATTACACCGGCGGGGAGTTCTTGCTGACCGAGCAGAGGCCTCGCGTGCAGACCCGATGCGAGGCAGTAACCATTGAACGAGGGCGGTTCATCGTTTTTCCGAATCGCTGGCGTCCGGTTAAAGGAACGAGAAGCGACTACCGTGTGAACATGCGTCACGGAGTCAGCAGCTTGAAATCGGGCAAGCGCTACTGTCTCGGTCTGATCTTTCACAATGCGAAATGAGCGAACCTGCTCGTGGTTCCCCTGGCTGGAACTACGCGGATGCAAGCGAACGAAGGGTTTTCGAGGCTGCGGAAGAGTGGGATCGCCACCAAGGCACAAAGACACAAGTAGCACCAAGTCCCTGGAATAATTGGGCTTCGTGGAACTTTATGTCTTCGTGTCTTAGTGGCGATGGCTGGGGTTTTCCGCAGCCTGCCAGGTCTCAAAGGCAGTTGATGCTTTGACCGCGTCAACTCGCCGCTGACGCCTCTTGGGCGACCTTCGACCAGCGCGAGAAGACCCCGCGCATGCGTTCGAGCCTGTCGTTCGCATTCGGCGTTTTGTTCACCAAAGTCTCAAGCTGCCTGAGGTAGTCGGGAAGCCCAATCGTCTGGCGTATCTCTTCGATAAAAGGCTCGAGCTTCGAGAAGACTCCGATGTGTTCGCCGTTGGCATCGAGAAACATCTTCTCGTCGATGCCGCCGTTGTTAACAAACGACGCGGACATGTCCCAGAACGAAGTTATCATCCGATAGTAGGCGCTCCCGTCGTGTCCAGTTCCGAATATTCTGACGACGTCGGCCGCGCTCTGCGGATTGAACTCGGTGAAGTACCACTTGCGGGCGCGGCGAAGGCCCTCCTCGCGGCGCAACTCATACAGCTTCAAAATCAACGTCACGTCTTGATGCTTATCGCTCATCTTGACTCCTTTCGTTTTGTCTTTTTGCTGATGGTTTTCATTCGCGCGGCGCTTTTCTCGCCGAGCAAACGAAGCAGCCCGGGTGTTGCGCCGTGACGCAGACGGTCGAGAATACCGGTTCGCGCGCGCTCGAAGGCGCGCTTGTCTTCAAAGAGGTTGTAGTACCAGTTCGCTCCGTGCACCAGCGCGTGAAGTTCGAACGCGAGCTGCGCGGTGTCAACGTGAGGATCGAGCTGGCCGAGCGCCTGGGCATACCGGGCTTCGGTTTCGAGAGCGTCGAGCCACGATCGCGAAAGCCCGGCTATTAGATCACGGACCTTTCCCGGCCTGCTGTCGAACTCAATGGCGCTGGCCATGAAAAAGCACCCGCCGCGAAAGACGCTGCGCCCGACGTATGCGAGCCACTCGTCGAGCATCGCCAACAGCCGCCCGAGCCCGCGATCGCGTTTGAACGCCGGGTCGACGACCTCGCGAACGAAGATGTCACGGGCCTTGGAGACGACTGCAAGCTGAAGCTCTTCCTTGGAGCCGAAGTGCGCGAACAATCCGCTCTTGCTCATGCGAAGCTCGTCGGCGAGCCGTCCGATGGTCAGGCCTTCAAGCCCCTCTGCAGAAGCGACGTGTACGGCGGCTTGCAGAATGTCTTGCCGGGTCTTCGCACCTCTCGCTTCTCTGTCCTGCTCTTTCCTGATTTCGCTTACTGCTTTCATCTCTGCTCCTTGTCTTAGCACGATCGTTCGTTTTGTACTATACGAACACTCGTGCTGTCAAACTCTATTTCGCTGACTGTCTGAAACAACCCGCGATCGTTCGTAGTACCGCCTTCAGCGGAAGTTTGTAAGCGCAAGATTTGGTTTGAGAATGTCACAAACTTCCGCCTGACTGAAGGCGGTACTACGAACCTTGTGCCCGACGCGCGATGTCCACTGTAGATCGCGCATGAATCTTGCCGCGTCGTCGCTTACAATGCACTCGTGGAATCCACAGTCGAAACACTCTTGCCGGATGATTGGGAACAGGTGAGATCGATTTATCTCGAAGGCATTGCAACCGGAAACGCTACCTTCGAAACCGAAGCTCCGGACTGGCAGACCTGGAGCCGCAATCATCTGAGCTTCGGGAGGCTGGTAGCTCGCCAAATCAACTCTGTTATCGGGTGGGCTGCACTAGCTCCGGTATCCGGCCGTTGCGTGTACGCCGGTGTTGCCGAAGTGAGCGTCTACGTAGCGGCGTCTGCCCGAGGCCAGGGCGTCGGACGCCTGCTGCTTGCCGGCCTCATCTCTGAAGCCGAGCAGAACGGGGTCTGGACCTTGCAAGCGGGAATATTTCCCGAAAACATCGCCAGCATCGCATTGCACAAGAGCTGCGGCTTTCGTGAAGTCGGCCTACGCGAACGGCTCGGAAGACTCAACCGCGTGTGGCGTGATGTCGTGCTCCTGGAGCGCAGAAGTCGCAAGGTTGGTCTGTAGTCCGTAGTCCGTAGTCCGTAGCTCGCGTCCCACGATTCGTCCAAATCCTAGTACACGAGCTACGGACTACTGACTACGGACTACGGACTACGGACTACTGCCTACCGCCTACTGCCAACTGCCTTTTTGCAACCATTTCGCGGCGTCCAGTGTCTTATGTAGTAGGCGAGTGGAGCCTGAAAAGGACTAAAACCCTTATCAATCACCAGTAGAGAGGTAACGATGAGCAAGCTAACCAAAATACAGAAAGTTGTTCTTGCGGCTGTGATGGCCATTGCGGTGGCCGTCCCGGTTGCGATCGCTCAATCCACTGACTCGGGCGCCCAGAAAGGGCGCGGGCATTGGGGCGAGCAGGGTAGACGCGGGGGCGCAGACATGATGGGCTTTCGCAATCTTGATCTGAGCGATGCGCAGAAGGCGCAGATGAAGCAGATCCGCGACAGCCACAGCCAGAGCCTCCGTCCGGTAATGGACCAGATACGAGCAAAACGTCAGGAGATTCGCCAGGCTAGCGAAGGCGGCTCGTTCAATGAGGCTCTGGTAACTCAGAAGCTCACTGAAATCGCTCCGCTCGAAGCAAAGCTGCAGGGCGACCAGTTCCGGCTGCACCAGGAGATGATCGCAGTTCTGACACCGGAACAGAAAGCGAAGCTCGACCAGCAGCGGGCAGAGTTCAAAGCAAAATGGGCCGAACGCCACACCAGCAAACAGAAATCTAATTAGTCAATGCAGGCAGGTCCGGCCAGGTCCGGGCCTGCCTTTCTTATTCACCCACTCCCTGATCAGTCCTTCCGATTGCCTCGAACCATGGTTCGCCTGCTGATTAGCAAGCTTGGATTCTCACCATTTCTGGGAATCGCGTTCCCAAACCCGCACACGGCGCCAACTGAGTCCGACACCCTGCCGGTCGCGAACTCACATAACTCCAGAACTTAGGTAGCCGCCTCTCATGGCACGAGAGTTGGTCTAGTCTTTAGACCGGCGTTCGTCTCGGAGCCGGCGAAGCGTTGTCGGCCATAGGTGATGGCTTCGTGAAGAACAAACATCTCAGACTCAGCATAGCCATCGCGCTCGTAGCGCTCTCGTTGAGCCTTCTGGTCTTGTTCAGCACCGCCAAGCGTGCGGAAACGTCTTCTCTGCACACGGCGCCCGAGAAGACGCTTCGCATGGAAAGGATAGCTCCGGGTGCTCGACGCTAACACTGCGCGACGAGTTGCCTGACGCTCCGGCTTGCAGACAGAAGCATCGGTCGACCATCCGATTCAAACCCGCGGAGGATAATCATGAAAAGAACAGCTCTCTTGTTGGCAGTTTTCGTTGTTGGCGCTTGTCTGATCTTTGAGCCCGCCAGCGCACAGAAAAGAAGAACTCACGGCGTCAACATTTCGACCGAAGGTGACGAGCCAATCACCGAGTGCGGACAGGTGAAAATGCGAATAGGTGATGGAGAAACGGTTCGGGGCGATCAGACGCAAACCATACCGCGATCGCAGATCTCCACGCTTCAGGTTCGAACGCCTAAGAACGGAGGCGTTCACGTGCAGGGGTGGAATCGCGACGAGTACTCGATCATGGCTTGCCTCGCGGCGGGCGGCGAAACCGAGTCCGACGCAAAGGCAACCTTGTCGCAGCTCAAACTCTCCGTGCGTGACGGCATGGTCACTGTTGAAGGCCCATCTCCAGAAGAATGGGTGGCCTTCCTGGTCATCCATGCGCCGAACGGAGTCGCCCTGGACCTCAACTCCACGAATGGCCCGATCGGAGTGAGTGACTTCTCAGGCACCATCAACGCCCGAAGCACCAACGGACCGATCACCTTCCGCGAGGTCGGCGGCCAGGTCCGCGCCGATGTTCAGAACGGGCCCCTCGGCGTGAGCGGCAGCAGCGGCGACTTTCATCTGAACGCGCAAAATGGTCCGCTGACCGTCGAGTTGAACGGGAACCAATGGTCAGGCGGCGAGATCGAGGGTCGCACTCAGAATGGACCGCTTACGCTGAGACTGCCCGACAGCTATATGTCATCCGTTCGCGTAGACGCCTCGAAGCATTCGCCCGTCGAATGCCGGGCCATTCAATGCCAGAAGGCGGCGCGCACATGGGACCGGCCAAGCGTAATCCAGTTTGGCGACTCGGAGCCGGTGATCCGTCTCGCTACGGTCAACGGACCGGTGACCATCACGTCGCCGGGCGGGAAGCGCTAGGGAGAAACGTCCGTAGTCCGTAGTCAGTAGTCAGTAGTCCGTAGTCCGTAGCTCGTGCTTCGAGGTTCTACTTGATCTCCGGAATACGAGCACGGACTACTGACTACGGACTACGGACTACTGACTAACCGGATTCCGAACACGTAAGGAGCTCATGGAAACTCTAAGGCATGACCTGCGCTACGGATTGCGGATGCTGCGGACGCATCCTGGTTTCACCGTGGTAGCTGTGCTGACTCTGGCGCTCGGGATTGGCGCCAACACTGCGATCTTCAGCGTAGTGAATGCGGTCGTTTTGCGCCCGCTGCCGT
>DATMCM010000759.1:0-6779 GCA_035558335.1 Blastocatellia bacterium
GATGTTCTCAAAGTCGCGCGCGGCGATTCCGTGGTGCTCACGTTCTTGACATGCGGACGTTGTAAGCCTTGTCGCTTGGGAAGGATGGCACATTGCGAGAAGACGTTCCCGCTCTGCTTCGGTGGGGCGCGGTTGGACGGCAGCACTGCTACACTCGACGGCCATGGCGAGAAAGTCACGATCACTTTTTCGGGCAATCGTCGTTTACGACATACGCACTGGCCAATGAGCGCAACGTGGTCAAGGTCAGCAGTGACGTACCGCTCGAACGCCTCGGTCCGCTCGGCTGCGGTATTCAGACAGGAGCCGGGGCCGTAATGAATGCACTGAATGTAAGACCGGGTACAAGTTTCGCTTCCTTCGGCGTGGGCGCAGTTGGATGCTCAGCGATCATGGCAGCACGGGCTGTTGGAGCAACAACCATCGTCGCCATAGACATCGTGCCCTCGCGTCTGGAGATGGCAAAGGAACTGGGCGCGACGCATGCTATTAACAGTAAACAGACAAATCCAGTTGAGGCGATCCGAGATATTATTGGTGGCGGAGTCGATTATTCGCTAGAGGCCTCCGGGGACCCCAGGGCGTTGCATCAGGCGATAGAAGCACTCGGATCTCTCGGCACGTGTGGCATCGTCGGAGCAGAGCCACTGGGCACAGAGGTGAGCTTTGACGTGAACAACCTGATGATACCTGGTAAGGTGATACGCGGAATTCTTGAGGGTGAGAGCGTTCCCGACATTTTTATCCCGCAGCTAATCGAACTCAACGCGCAGGGGCGCTTCCCGTTCGAGAAACTGGTCAAGTTTTACAACCTCGATCAAATCAATCAGGCTGCGAAAGACAGCGAAAACGGCGGCACGATCAAGTCCATCATTCGCCTAATGTAAAGGTGGACCACTCCCTGCGCGCCGCCGCAGACTCTATGGCGTCCCACATCTTGGATCCACGAGGAAACCCCATGTCGCAGCTCACAAATTGGCTTTCCTCCGCGGCCAGCTGGCCGAGTCTAAGCGCCCATAGTATATCTAAGAAGGAGAATGGAGGATTTCATGTCTAAAGTCTGGTTGATTACGGGAAGCGGAAACGGGTTGGGGAGGGACATCGCCGAGGCGGCGCTGACCGCAGGGGACAGCGTGGTAGCCGGAGCGCGTCGGACGGAAGAGCTGGCACCCCTGGTGGCGCAGTACGGCGAGCGGGTGAAGCCCGTCAGGCTGGAAGTGCGCGATGAGGCCGCCGCAAAGGCAGCCGTGCAGGTGGCGGTGGACAGCTTCGGGCGTCTGGACGTGCTAGTCAACAATGCTGGTTACGGGCGGATTGCACCGTTCGAGCAAATGAGTGCGGAGGATTTCCAGGCCGTCGTGGACACGTGCTTCTACGGGGTGGTGTACACCACGCGTGCTGCCGTGCCGGTGATGCGCAAGCAGAAGAGCGGTTACATCTTTCAGGTGTCTTCGGTCGGCGGTCGCCTCGGGGTTCCCGGCAATACGCCGTATCACGCGGCCAAGTGGGCTGTCGGTGGTTTTAGCGACTCGCTGGCGATGGAAGTCGCGCCGTTCGGGGTCAAGATCTGCACACTGGAGCCGGGAGGCATTCGGACCAATTGGGCACGGCGCGCGAGTGAGAATATGCCGGACCTGCTGCCGGACTACGAGGCCTCGGTCGGTTCGATGCACAAGATTTTGCGAGGACTCGAAGGGCGTTCAGAAAGCGATCCGCGAAAGATCGCGGGCGTAATTCTGCAACTGGCAAATAGCGACGAGGTGCCGGTGCGGCTGATCCTCGGTGTCGATGCGGAAAAGCGCGTGCAGCAAGCAGAAGCTGCGCGCGCGAGCGAGGCTGAGAAATGGCGATATCTCACTGTTTCAACGGTTTTTGAAGATGGGCGCTTCGACAGCCGATTGTATATGGCAAACAGCGAAATCAATTCCTGAGTTGGAACCTAAGCAATTCGCGGCTGACTTCGGGGTGTCTCTTTCTCGTCGCGCGGACTGCTCGTTCCGAACAGGCGTTCCATCTTGTCGGCGGAATCGCGATCGCTTCCCTCGAAGAGATGCCCGTCCGTGTCCATCGCATGGGCCGGCTGATCTCCCGCACGCTTGCGAAGGCCAATCACATCGTATATGCGAGTATGCGCGCGGTCGATGGCCGCAACAAGGGTAAGGCTGACGAAGCTCGGCCTTTGCTGCCGAACAGGGCGTAGATATTCGCCCGATCGAGTTGACATCCTCTCCGACCACTCCATCGACCGGGCCGTCAAGCGGATCGTCTCGGAACAGGGCCGCATTGATGTCCTCATCCACATCGCCCATGATCCACATTACCCTGTGTCGGCGTGGTCTGAAGCGGCCGCCAATTGCTCGATCCGGAGTCGCCACGTTTCGGCGCTCTGCGGCTTGACGTATAGTATTGTAATGTCCGGTTGTGCATGCTTGATCGCCGCCTCGATGCGGTTGACGCACGTTTCGATCTGCGTGGTATTCAGCTCATCGTGGAATTCGACACTCAGTGCTGCGACAACCTGATTCACGCCCAACTGTACGGTCAACACGCCATTGGCCTTGCGGACGTCCGGATCTTCTCGGGCGATGCGCATGATCGCATCGCGCACGTGCTGATGTGCGGATTCGCCGATCAGCAGCCCCTTAGTCTCGCGCGCCAGCATCAGCGATGACACCAGGAGCACGAGTCCGATGCCGATCGATGCAGCGCCATCGAGCCGTGGCGCGTTCAACGCGTGCGCGGCCGCGATTCCCGCCGCCGCGATCAGCAGGCCAAGCAGCGCGGCAGTGTCCTCGAAGAGCACCGTAAATGTGGTGGGATCTTTGCTGTCGCGGAACGCGTCAAGATAGCCCTGGCTGCCCTTGGTCGCACGGAATGCTTTGAGTCCTACCAACCACGACGCGCCCTCGAATCCAAAAGATGCCGCGAGGACCACGTAGTTGAGCAGTAGATTTCGCATCGGTTCGGGATGCAGCACGTGATTGATTCCTTCATAGAAGGACACCGCGGCGCCGAGCGCAAGAACCATTAGCGCGACGATGAAGCTCCAGAAGTAGAGCTCACGACCGTGCCCAAATGGATGGTTTGTGTCAGGAGGCCGAGCCGCGCGCTTCATTCCATATAGCAGCAACAGCTCGTTGGCGGTGTCGACGAGTGAATGGACCCCTTCGCTGAGCATTGCCGAGCTGCCTGTGAGCGCCGTTGCCACGAACTTGGTTACCGCGATCGCGAGATTGCTCGCGAGCGCAGCGTAGACGGTAAGCTTTGCGACTGACTGATTCGGCATAGGTATTTCCAATACGTACCTTCTTTCAATCGGCACAATAGATCATATATTTACCATGGTCCGATCGCCCCATCCTGACCGTTTGTTCTCCCGAATCCGGTCCACGACCATCAGCTTAGCGCCGGAGTCCGATTACGCGTGCCCTTCACCCGGACGACCTTAATTGACTTATGGAATACTGACGATCTGTTCTGACTTGACACTTCATCGTATGATGGTAATATTATGGTCATAATATGAAAGGAATCTCTCCATGGCGAACAGCTATATCATCGACGCCGCACGGACACCGAGGGGGCGTGGCAAGAGTGATAAAGGAGCGCTGTCAGGCGTTCACCCGCAGGAACTCTTCGCGCAGGTATTGAACACTCTCCAGGAGCGGCTTGGCTTCGACGCTCGCCAGGTAGACGACGTCATAACTGGCTGCGTCTCGCAAGTCGGGGAACAGGGTGCGAACCTGGCCCGGAACGCGGTGCTCGCAGCAGGGTGGCCTTACGAAGTATCCGCGGTTTCACTCAACCGTTTCTGCGCTTCAGGACTCCAGGCGATTCACTTCGGCGCTATGGGCGTCGCCTCGGGCTCGATGGACCTTGCGATTGCAGGCGGCGTCGAGAGCATGTCTCGTGTCCCCATGGGCTCTGACGGCGGCGGCCAGGATGGCAACAACTTTCACCTCCGGGAGCGCGTATTTCAAATCCCTCAGGGCATCAGCGCCGACCTCATCGCGACCCTCGAGGGTTTTAGCCGCGAGGATCTTGATGCCATCGCGCTTCGCTCTCAACAGAATGCAGCACGCGCCATTGAAGAGGGTCTCTTCGCCAAGGCACTTTTCCCGGTGCGAGACCCTTACACTGGAACGGTCGTTCTCGAACGTGACGAGTTCCCACGGCCGGATACCACCGCTCAAGCACTCGCCGCGCTTAAGCCTTCCTTCGTCAATTTGGGCCAGACTGTAGCCGGCCCAAATGGTGAGACGCTCGATCAGCTTGCGATCGCGGTCTACCCTGAAGCGAAAGTCATCCAGCACCTCCACACCGCCGGCAACTCGAGCGGCATCGTCGATGGCGCCGCCGCTGTGGTGCTCGCCTCCGAACGCTACGTTCGGCAGAATGAGATCAAGCCGCGCGCCCGCATTCTAGCCATGACCACCATCGGTAGCGAACCGGTGCTGATGCTCGGGGCGCCCGCGCCGGCGAGCCAGAAGGCGCTCCGCATGGCGGGCATGAAGGCACGCGACATTGACCTATGGGAGATCAACGAGGCCTTCGCGAGCGTCGTGTTGCAGACCATACGCGCCCTCGGGATCGAACCCGATCGCGTTAACGTCAACGGCGGCGCGATCGCTCTCGGCCACCCGCTTGGTGCGACCGGCGCGATGCTGCTCGGAACTGCCCTTGATGAGCTTGAGCGGAGCGGCAAGCAGACGGCGCTGATCACCATGTGTGTCGGTGGCGGACAGGGCATCGCCACAATCATCGAGAGGATCTGAACCGCGGCGGCCGTAGTCGACGCTGTTCAGCGCGAGGTAATGGATGAACCAGAAGACTAAGCAGAAGCAGATGTCTCGCGATGCAATTGCGGCGTCGGCCACCGCACTTCTTAATGAACGAGGCATCAGGGCAAGCTCAGTGATGAATGTCATGAAGGGCGCCGGTCTAAAAGAAGCTGGGCGAGCTGGCGCTCGCCGATGACGAGGCGTGACTATGGATGGCATCGAGCAAAAACGGCTGGAATCGCTATTGGCAGCGGAAAGGCAAACGTTGGAAATGATCGCCGGCGGTGCCGAGTTAACTGATATTTTGGCGGACCTGTGCAGCACGATTGATGCTCAGTCTCCTGAGATTATTTCCGCAGTTCTGCTGATGGATCCAGATGGCTCGGGGCTGTTGCCCGCTGCCGGGTCGCGGGTCCCCCGCAACTACACCGATGCCATTGCCCCGGTGACGATCGGCCCCTGCATAGGTTCATGCGGCACCGCCGCATTCCTGAAAAAGCAAGTAATAGTGTCAGACATCGCCAGCGATCCCTTGTGGGCCTTCTATCGAGACGTTGCATTGAGTCACGGCCTGCGCGCCGCTTGGTCGCAGCCCCTTCTTTCGAGAAATCAGGAAGTTCTTGGCACCTTCTGCATGTACTATGCGCAACCCCGAAGCCCCAGCGAGAGTGATCTGCGGTTGATTGAGGGGGCGGCGAACATCGCCGTCATCGCGATTGAGGGCGAACGCTCACAGAACGCGCTGAAAAAGGCGTTCGAGGAGATCAAGCAATCGGAAGCTCGGCTGCGAAAGATCATTGATACGATTCCTACGCTCGCTTGGTGCGGTCTGCCAGACGGTTCCAAGGAATTCTTCAATCAACGATGGCACGACTATACCGGTCTCTCGCCGGAAGAGGCTCACGGCTGGGGATGGAAACGCACAATCCATCCGGATGATTTAGGAGAGTTACTGGACAAGTGGCTGAAATCCGTCGCCTCGGGGGAGTCGGTTGAGATTGAAGCGCGCGTGCGACGATTTGACGGGCAATATCGCTGGTTCTTGTTCCGCGCTGAACCTCTGCGTGGCGAGCAAGGAAATATCGTCAATTGGTATGGAACGAACATCGATATTGAAGATCGAAAGCGCGCCGAGGTTAGATTACGGCAAGATGAAATGCAACTTCGACAGATCACCGATGCCATAGCTCAAAGCATTATGGTCTTGGAACCGGATGGGACTGCTATTTACGCAAATCAGTCGATGCTCGATTTCAGCGGCCTCACGATGGAAGCGGTGCTGGCGGCGGACTTTCGGACACGATTCTTTCATCCGGAAGATGTGGAGAGGCTGCGCGATGAACGCCAGCAGGCGCTTGCGGCGGGCGTCCCGTTTGAAAACGAACAACGAGCGCGGCGGAGGGACGGACAGTATCGTTGGTATCTAATTCATTACAAACCGCTCCGGAATGAACAGGGGCAAATCCTTCGCTGGTATGCGACGGGCACAGACATCGAAGATAGAAAGCAAGCCGAAGAGAGGATGCGAAGTGAGAATTTGGCGTTACGCGAAGAGATCGATCACGCTTCGATGTTCGAAGAAGTCGTCGGTTCGTCGGAACCGCTACACGCGGTGCTGCGGCAAGTCGCTAGAGTGGCGCCGATGGACTCGACGGTTCTGATTTTGGGTGAAACTGGAACTGGTAAGGAGCTGATTGCGCGCGCAATTCATAAGAGGTCAAAGCGCGCGGCGAGGGCATTTATCCGTGTGAATTGCGCCGCGATCCCGCCTTCTTTGATCGCCTCCGAACTGTTCGGGCACGAGAAGGGCGCCTTCACCGGCGCGACCGGGCGTCGTCTTGGACGCTTCGAATCGGCCAACGGCGGAACGATTCTTCTGGACGAGATCGGGGATCTTCCGGCCGAGACTCAAATCGCTCTACTGCGAGTTCTACAGGAGAGAGAAATCGAGCGCATCGGGAGCAGCCATTCAATCTCAGTGGACGTGCGAGTAGTGGC
>DATMCM010000760.1:0-2885 GCA_035558335.1 Blastocatellia bacterium
TGCGCGAGGCAACTCGGCCGTCGCCGACTTCATGCCGATCTTCTGGGCTTTCGGCGCAGAGATGTTTGATGCGAGCGGTAATCCCACCGTGAACAGCACCGAAGGAATCAATGCGCTTCGATTCATGCTCGAACTCGGAAAGCACTCGCCGCCCGGATATGCCAGCTTCAACGCAACTGAAGTCTCGGCGCATTTGCTTCAAGGGACGGCGGCGATGTCGATCAACTGGCCCGCCTGGATCGGCGCATTTAGTGACCCCGCAAAATCAAAGGTCCTGGGCAAGATGGCTTTCACAACACTACCCCGGGAGAAGCGTCCGGGCCAGGCGGAGATTGGCAACTGGCTGATCGCGATCCCGCGCGCTTCGAGGAATACTGAAGCCGCGATGGACTTCTTGGTCTGGGCGACCGCCTCGGACGAGATGAAGAAATCGGCGCTCGCCGGCAACCCGCCGACTCGTCGCTCGCTGTTCTCCAACCCGGGCTTGCTCGCGAAGTTTCCGGCATATCCAGCGCAGTTGCGCTCGCTCGAAACTTCGCGACCGCGACCTCGCACGCCGAACTGGAACGAGATCGAGAATGTGTTTGGAATATTCTTGTCGCGGGCAAACGGCGGCGAGCTTACGCCTGAGGACGCTATGAATCAGGCGAACTCGGAGATCGCAAAGATAGTCGCACGCGGCAAGTGAAACCCATGATCGAGACTGAACGACTGCTTCTGCGCCCATTTCAGCTCGAGGACCTTGAGGCTCTCGCTGCAATCAATGGCGACCCGCAAGTCATGCGTTACATCGGCAACGGCCTTCCAGCCACGCGAGAGCAAACCGCTGAGTCGTTGAACTTCATCATCGAGCATGAAAAGCAGTACGGGTTCAGCATGTGGGCCGCCTGGTATAAACAAACCAACTCGCTGATTGGGCTGTGCGGATTGATTCATCTTGACGGCACGGCTGAAGTCGAGGTCGGCTATCGTCTCGCGCTAGACCACTGGGGAAAGGGCCTTGCGAGCGAAGGAGCCCGCGCAAGCCTCAGATATGGCTTCCAGGAACTAGGGTTGGATCGGATTGTCGCGGTCGTTCAGCCGGGGAACGTCGCGTCACGACACGTGATCGAGAAGATCGGGTTGAAGTACGAGAAGGATGCTAGCTACTACAACGCCGACGTGCGGTACTACGGCATCGGTCGAGAGGCTTATGAACCAGACGGTTCGTTCTACGCGTGCAGATCGGAAGCCTAGCAACGGCGCCCAATCCGGTTCTCGCGATCTGGCTCTCCCTTACTTGCTGATTGCTCCGACTGTATTGGTCCTGCTCGCGTTATCGATCTATCCTCTGCTGTACTCGGTAAGAGTCGGTTTCCAGACGGGCTCGGGCGAAGCGGCTCACTGGTCGCTCTCAAACTTCGCGAGGCTCGCGACCGATAGCTTCTTTCTTTCCGCGCTCGGGCACACGGTCATCTATGCAGTCGTCGCGCTAACGTTTGAGTTCCTGCTCGGCCTCGGACTGGCCTTGCTTCTCGACCGCTCGCTGCGCTTGCGCTCGTTTTTTCGAGCCGCGCTGCTGATACCGATGATGATCCCGCCAGTCGTCGTCGGGATCGTTTGGCGACTCATGCTCAACGCTGACTTCGGCGCCATAAACGGCACGCTCAAGAGTGTAGGCATAAATACCGAAGAGTTGACCTGGACCGCTTCGCCGAAGCTGGCGCTTGCGTCGGTGATTGCAGTCGACATTTGGCAATGGACGCCGTTCATGTTTCTGGTGCTGCTGGCAGGTCTTCAAGCCATCCCGCAGGAGCCATACGAAGCTGCGATGATCGATGGCGCGAGCGCTTGGCAGACTTTTCGACACGTAACCCTGCCGCTGCTTCGCCCGGCGATACTGGTCGCCCTCCTGCTGCGAACGATGGATCTGCTGCGAGTCTTTGATCAGATATTCATCCTGACCGAAGGCGGGCCGGGCTTCGCGACCGAGACGGTCAGCCTTTATATCTACCGAGCGGCGTTCCGCTTTTTCGATTTCGGTTACGCTGCGGCGATGTCGTTCGTTTTGCTGGCGCTTACGAATGCAGTCAGCATCGGGTACATCAAACTGCTTCAAGATCAGGAGGCCGCGTGAGAGCTTACGATCACCGATCAACCAGCCGTTCGCGGTTCGCACGCACCGTAAAGTACGCTGTGTTGATCGGCGCGGTAATGGCTGCGATTGTGCCGGTCTACTGGATGCTGACTATTTCGCTCAAGACGGAAGTGGATCAATTCGCATCGCCCCCTAAGTGGTTGAAGTTCACTCCTACGCTGGCGCACTATCTCGACGCATTCTCAACTCGCTCGTTCGGCCGGTATCTGATCACCAGCGCGATAGTCGCTACTTTATCGACCGCGTGCGCGATGATGCTCGGCACGTTGGCCGCGTACGGGCTCTCCCGGTTTCGATTGCGCGCCCAGCTCGACCGAAGGCTCTCGCTCTGGATACTCTCGACGCGGATGTTTCCTCCGATCGTCACCGCAGTTCCGCTGTTCTTGATGATGCGCGATCTCCGCCTGATCAATACGATAAGTGCGCTGGTAATCGTCTACACGACGCTGAATCTTCCGTTCGTGGTGTGGATGATGCGCGGGTTTTTCAAGGAGCTGCCGCGCGAGTTGGAGGAAGCGGCGATGGTAGATGGGGATTCACGGCTTGGCGCTTTGGTGAGAGTGATACTGCCGCTGGCAACTCCGGGGCTGGCTGCTACTGCGGTCTTCTGTTTGATCGTATCGTGGAATGAGTTCCTGCTGGCGTTGGTGCTGACCCAGACCGACGCGGCGATGACCTTGCCGGTGGGGATTGCCGGCCGGGTGACCCAATACGAAATCCAATGGGGAGTGATGAGCGCGGCTGGAGT